>DASYAZ010000001.1:0-12158 GCA_036501085.1 Pseudonocardiaceae bacterium
ACGAGAGCCCATAGCGCAGGTACCAACGTACCGCCACGATGATCACGTCAGCCGGGAACCGGAAGCCTGCGAACCCGGACCGCGACGGAGCTACTCGACGAGGGCGACCACGCATCCACCCAGCCTGCCCGATCTTGCTCCCCACCGATGCAACAGTCCCGTCTCTGCTGCTCGACTACGGCCCCGTCCACCTGGCTGCTACGAGTTGGCCACGTGCACCTCCACGCCCCCGCCCGACTATTGGGAGGTGATCAGCGCCGCGTTGTCCGAGCTGGACGACACCTCGGCGAGGCGGATCCGGGCCGGGTCGAACACCCGCCGCCCGCTCTTGGGGGCGGGATCGAGCATCAGCCGCAGTGACCCGAGCGCGGCAAGCAGGAAGCTGCGGCGTTCCGGGGGTTCGGCGGTGTCCCACTGGGCGGCGACTTCCGCCGCGTCTAGCACCGTTACCGGTCCGGCCGGTTCTCCGGCCGATAGTGCGTCGCGTTCGCTGCGTAGCCGGGTCAGATCGACGCTGAGGGGTTGGTTGGCTTTGTCGAAGGCGGCTACAGTGATCTCCCGGCGCCCGAGCCGATCCGCAAGCGCTTCCTCGATCGCTTCACACTCCGCGATCTCTACGATGACCGCGGAGAGCCGATCCGCTACCCGGGCCCGCGCCGCTGCCACTGCCGCCGCATGCCGAGGATCCGACAACCGGCGCACCACGAACGACCGCAACTCCCCATCCACCGCCCGCACATCAGCGGCCACCCCACCGCAACCCCCGGAGCGCTTGGTGCAGTGATACTGCCGCCGGGGGACACCATCCGGGTAGGTCCCCGTATGCGGACGCCCCGTCAACCGATGCCCGCACCGCCCGCAGCGCAGCACTCCCGACGCGGTATAGCGCTCCCCGGGTGGTCGACCCCGGCGCCGTCCCGACATCAACGCCTGCAACCGCTCGAAATCTGCCCGCTCCACGATCGGGTCCCCGGGCATTTGCCCCACCACCACCCCGTCATGTTCCACCAACCCCGCGTTCCGGGCCCGTGACAACACCGCCCGCACCGACTGCGGAATCCATACCCTTTCCCCGGCCGAGCGCAACCCTGCCGCGTTCCACTGCGCCGCCACGCTGGCATACGACGCCCCGGCCAGCACCGCCGCTGTCGCCTCCCGGATCGCGGCCCGCTCGGCCGCCACCACCTCCGCCGGGACCTCCTCCCGCCTCCCGTGCTCCCCACACACCCGCACCCGGCCCGCAAACCCGAACGAGCGCCCGCTGTTGTGCGCCACCCCGTTACGGCGCAACGTTTCAAACCGCCGCCGGATCCGACGCGACGCATCATCGGAGGACCGGCACGCATGCGCGACCTCTACCCGCAAAATGAACCGATCATTCGGATCCGCCAAATCCCACTGCCCGTGCGCGCAGCCCAACATCAGGCCCCGGTCAGAAAACTCGAGCAACCGCTCCAGATCCCGCGGCAACCGCAACAACCGATCCACATGCCAGACCACCGCACCATCAGACTCACCCGAGGCCAACCGCGCCAGCAACCGCTCCCAATCCGGACGACGCACCCTGGGCTTCCACGCCGACAGATCATCATCGGTTAGCTCGACCCCCAGCACCCCACCCAACCGCTCGATCACCCGCCAGTTGTCCGCGTGCTGCTCCTCGACCTTCTCCAGCTCCCCCGACACATTGCGCGACAACCGCGCATAGGAGTCCAGCACCAACCGACGCTCCGAACTTGCGCCCCTACCATCGCTGCCTACGCCCATACTCCGAAGTGTAGGTCACAAAATGCGGCACTGCTATAGCACCCAATGCCACTCACGACCCCATCTCGCGCCGAGGGTATCCACCTGGCCGGCCGGCCACTCTTCACCGGTGACCGCGGATGCGCAGCGATGCCTGGAAGGGACCTCCATGTCTGTTGGCTCAACCCCTCCGGCGGGGGACCGCTACGGCGCGGGGGTGCTCGGTCACGAGGTGTCCACCGAGGCGCAGCGGCTGCAACTGCTGGCGCAGATGCTCGATCCGGGCACCATCCAGGTGCTCGACGCGCGCGGTATCCAGACCTCATGGCGGTGCCTGGAGCTGGGCGCGGGTGCGGGGTCGATCGCTCGCTGGCTGGCTTCCCGCTGCCCGGATGGGCAGGTCGTGGCCACCGACGTCGGGACCGCATTGCTGGAGCGGCTTTCCGCGCCGAACCTGCAGGTGATGCAGCACAATGTGGTGACCGAGGACTTCCCGCCCGGTTCGTTCGATCTCATCCACGCCCGCTGGTTGCTGGTGAACCTGCCGCAACGCGAGGAGGTGCTGGCCAAGGTCGTCACCTGGCTGGCTCCTGGTGGCTGGCTGGTCATCGAGGACCTGGACATCTTCCCCGTCGACTCCTCGCCGCATCCGGCCCTGCGGCGGTTCAGCGACGCCTTCGAGAAGCTCCTCGCCGACTCGCATGGTGCGGACTACCGCTGGGCGCGGCGGCGGCTGCCGGCAGCGCTGGCCGAGGTGGGGTTGGTCGAACTCGGTTTGGCGGTGTCGGCCAAGCATGTCGGCGACGGCAGCGCCGACGACGCGATCTACCGGATGTCCATGGCTCAGTTCCGGGCCGGGCTGGTCGGTAAAGGGCTGCTTTCTGAAACCGAGTATGCGGCAGGAATGGCCGCACTCGACGACCCCGCGATCATCGACACGCTGTCCGCGAACATCGCCGCATGGGGTCGCCGCCCACCTTCATGAGCAGGGTTTACTGCGGAATCCGCAGGGTTTGGCCGGCCATGATCAGATCCGGATCGGTGAGGGTGTCCCGGTTCGCATCGTAGATCCGCTGCCAACCACCCGGCACTTGGTGATCAACCGCGAGTGACCAGAGGGTGTCTCCGGACCGCGCGGTGTAGTTCCACGTGGGGCCGGTCGGGGCCGGGGCCGGTGCTGCTGGAGTGGGAGGCTGTACCGGCTTCACCGGGGCCGGTGGTGCTACCGGGGCTGCTGGTGCCACTGGGGCCGCCGGCTTCGTCGGGGCCGCCGGGGAGCTATCCCTGGCATGTTTGCCGCATACCGGCCAGGCGCCGATGCCCTGCGTCGACAGCACCCGCTGGGCAACGGAGATCTGCTGCTCCCGGCTGGCATGGGCAGGGTTGCCCACGCCGCCGTTGGCGTGCCAGGTCGACATCGTGAACTGCAGGCCGCCGTAGAAGCCGTTACCGGTGTTGATGGCCCAGTTTCCACCGGATTCGCACCGCGCGATGGCGTCCCAGTTCGGTGGGCCGGCATCCGCCGCAGCTGCGGTGCCCGTGAACAGGCTACTTGCGGCCACGGCGCTGACGCCGGCCGCGGTGGCCACTGCGGGTAGGCGGCTCGGGGCAGCGGCGCGGTGCCTGCCTCGGGACACGATCGGCCTCCTCTGAAGTTAAGGAGCAGGAAGTCAAGGAGCAGGGGCCGCCTATTCCGTCAGCTACCTGAGCCAGGACGGAAGCCACCACCCGCGCAGCAGCGCTGAACGGGTACCCACAGTCGATGTACGGCGGGCAGGAGATCGGCAGGACTGGTCATGCTGTAGCCCGCTCGCGGCGCCGGGGAGGTGGGGCGACGGGCCGGCACCAGTGCTATCGGGGGGTCGCCGGTACCTCCACCATTACGTTCCGCAATCGGAGCACCGAATTTTCCCGCTCACATGAGGCTAGAATGAGAGTGGTGCGCTGGGCGAGTGGTGGGGCTGTGGTGGGGCTGTTACTGGCAGTCGTCACGGTGGCCGGTGTTGCAGTTGGTCAGCCCGCGTACGGGATCGCATTTTACGCAGTGATCCCGGTTGTGTTGGCCGCGTTCTTATTGGGCCGTCTGGGAAGTTTGATCACGGCAGGAGTCGCTTCGATCACCTACCTGGTCACCGCGTTGGTCACCGGATCGGAGACGCTGAGCGGAAGCCAGCTGCTGGTGCCCGTGATCGATCGCTCAGTCTTCTATTTCATTGCCGCGGTGACCGTCCCGATGCTGCTCGATCGGGAACGACGGCTCCGGAGCCGGCTCGCACGGCAGGAGGAGCAGCTCGATGAGCTGGAGTCGATACGGCACGCGCTCACGCCGGCAGCGGTCCCAGCCCGGCCCGGGTTGGAGATAGCGACCTCGTTCATCCCGGCCAGGGGACCGGTTGCGGGCGACTTCTTCCTGGTCGCCGCCGGTGCGGCCGGCGAAACGACGTTCGTGGTCGGTGATGTGGTCGGCCATGGTTTCGAAGCGGCCCGCCGGGCATCCTATGCGCGAGCCGTACTGGCCACGTTTGCTCCGTTCACCAGCGACCCGGCTCGGCTCTTGCAGCTGACCAACACCGCCATGACCGAGCGACCCGACCCCGAAGGGGGTTTCCTCACCGCCGTATGCGTGACGGTCGATGTGCGCTCCGCGCAGCTGAGGTGGGCGTGTGCGGGCCATTCACCGCCGTGGACGCTCAGCAGCGGGGACGCGATCGCCGGTGGACGTCACAGCATCCCGCTGGGGCTCATCTCGGCCGACCTCGGTCTGGAAGCCGGCTCGCTCACGCTGGAGCCTGGAGCCGGATTCCTGCTGTTCACCGATGGACTGGTCGAGGGTAGGACTGCCTTGCGCGACGATGCGACTCCGGTGCGACTGTTCGGCGAGGAACGGGTACGCGACATTCTCGCAAGCTGCCGGGACGAACCGGTCGCCGCGCTGGCGGACGCGCTGAGTACGTCGCTACGCGACTTCACCGGAGGGTCGTTAGCCGACGATATGTGCATGGTGGTATTTCGCTTCGCGGAGTCAACGGAATCAGTGGCCAGTGACGCAGGGTATGAAAGCCGTCACGAGCGGGAATCTCAATATTGGCACCAAGTAAGAGTGCGATGAGGACGATAAAAACCTTAAGATAACGCTAAGCCGTTTCACTCGATCGTGGGCTACGCTTCGATGGTGTCGCCCCAGGGCGAGTCGCCGGCGGAGCCGGCTACCGTGTCGGAGGCCGAGGACTACCGGTTACGCCGGATCGAGTCCGTGACCGACGCGGCATTGGCGCACCTGGACGTCGAGGATCTGCTGGTCGAGTTGCTCGACCGGGTGCGGGAGCTCATTCAGGTCGACGCAGCCACCGTGCTGCTGCTGGATCCTGCTGCCGAGCAGCTTGCCGTCACAGCCGCCCGGGGCGTTGAAGCGGGCGTGCACCAGGCATTCCGTGTCCCGATGGGGAAGGGATTCGCCGGTCGCGTCGCGGCAGGTAGAGAGCCGGTGATCATCGAACGGGTCGATCACACCAACGTGCTCAACCCCATTCTGCGAGAGCGCGGGATCTGCTCGTTGCTGGGAGTGCCGCTGCTGGTCGGTGGGATCGTGATCGGGGTCCTGCACGTCGGCACGCTCTCGCCCCGCCGCTTCACCGGCGACGACGTCAGGCTGCTCCAGATCGCAGCCGAACGGATTGCCCTCGCCACCCAGTCCCGGCGGGCCGAGGTCGAGAGAGCTGCCGCGGGAGTGTTGCAGCGCAGCCTGCTCCCGGCCCGGCTGCCGGTGGTGCCCGGTCTCGAGTTCGCCGCGCGCTACGTGCCGGCCGAGAACGGCGAGGTCGGCGGCGACTGGTACGACGTGTTCACCCTTCCCTCCGGCTGGTTGTGCATCGTGATGGGGGACGTGGTCGGACGCGGTTTCCCCGCTGCCGACGTGATGGGGCGGATCCGCAGCGCGCTTCGTTCCTACGCGCTGCTCGGTGGTGATCCTGCTGAGGTACTCGGCCGGGTCGACCAGCAGGTCCAGCATTTCGAACCCGAGGCGATGGCGACGGTGCTGCTCGCGATGTTCGAGCCGTCATTCGAGCGGGTGCACCTGTCCTCGGCCGGGCACCTTCCACCGGTCATCGCCCTCGCTCGGCAACCTGCGGCGCTGCTCGACGTGCCCACCGACCATCCGGTGGGGGTGTCCGGCGGGCTGCGCCGCCGGGTGAGCACCCTCACCCTGCCGCCGGGTGCGCTGCTGTGCTTCTACACAGACGGCTTGGTGGAGCGCCGGGCCACCTCGCTGGACGTCAGCCTCGAGCTCTTGCGTGACTCGGTAACGGCCGCTCCGGTCGACTCGGTCTGCGCGAAGATCATGGCCACCCTCGTGGGGGAAAGCGTCCCGGTAGATGACGTGGCGGTCCTCGCGGTGCGTCGCCAGGACAGCGGTGAGATCGGTCCGCTGGATCTGTGCCTCCCGGCGCTTCCCTGGTCGCTGCGAGATGTCCGGGTAGCGGTGCGCCGCTGGCTCTCGGCGGTCGGCGCGGCCCCGCGGGCGGTTGCCGATCTGCTCATCGCCATCGGTGAAGCGTGCACCAATGCCGTTGAGCATGCTTATGGACCAGGAGGTGGCACCGTGATGGTGCATCTGGAGCTCCAACTACCGGACGTGCTTGCCACCGTGCGCGATACCGGGCGTTGGCGCCCACCCCACATCGACGACGGAGGACGGGGGACGATGTTCATGCGCAACTGCTGCGACGAGCTACGGATAGATCATGGAGCCACCGGGACAAGTGTCGTCATCCGGCGCAGTCTCAGCGAGGTGGTATCTCGATGACCGTGGCGAAGGTGGAGACCAGCGTTGAGAACGGGACGGCGAACATCGCTCTCAGCGGTGAGATTGATCTGGCGAATGCCGCAACCGTGGAGGACGACATCCGCGCGGCTGTCGCTCATCAGCCGAGTGCGGTGTCGGTCGACCTGACCCATCTGGACTACATGGACAGCGCCGGGGTGCGGATTCTGTTCCGGTTGGCATTCCGCCTGCAGTCGTTGCGTGTCGTGTTGGAGCTCATCGTGCCGTTCGACTCCCCAACTCGCCGGCTGATCGAGTTGTCCGGTTTCGAGTCGCTCGCTGCGCTACGACCTGCGCGCTAACGCACTGGCGTGGCGCCCGCGTGCGCTCGGCCGCTTCCGCAGGTAGACCTCCGCTACCAGCGCGTGCAGCACGAACGAGAGCCAGAACGCCACGCCGAAGCTGTCCTGAAACGACAGCAGCCCGAGTGCCTGGAACACGCCGATCCAGATCCGGATGGTGCCCACCGCCAGGCCGATGGCGAATGCCCGGATCATCCATCGCCGGTGCCGGGTGATGTCGCCGTTTTTGACGGCCAGAAACGCGATGATCAGCGCCGTGACGAAATAGACAGCGAAGACGGCTGTGGCGCTCGCCTCGACGACCCCACCGAAGGGGAACAGCATCCCGAAGACGAACGCGAAAACGCCCGCCACCACGCCTGCGGGCAGCACCACCCGGCCCATCCGCCGGTGCCAGGCCAGATGCCGTGCCCGGAACCCGCGGGAGAGCTGGAACGGTGCACCCACCAGGTAGAGCACCCCGGGCAGGATGTGGGCGTAGGCCAGTACCGGATGCAGCGCGTAGTTACGGTCGAGCGAGCCCTCCGGCGGCACCGTCCCAGCGGTGATATTCGGTCCGTCCACGATGACCCGCATCACCGCGAACACCAGCACGATCAGGATCAGGACGCCCATCGTCGCGAGGACGGCGACGATGCGCGGCCGGTCCGACGTCGCGGCGCCGGACCCGCTGCTGGGCGGCATCGTGGCGTTACCCGCGGGGACGTTCGAAGGTGACCAGCACGCCCTCGACACCACCCGGCCCGATCCGTCCCTTCACCTCGACCGCCGTGATGGCCTTGAGCCGCCAGCCTTCCTCCGCGTGCTCGTTGAGGATCTTCTCCAGCTTGTCGCCGGACATCTTGCCGCCGATCACGCCCTCCCGAAGCTCGATCACCCGGTACTCGTAACCACCCGCCACCTGCGCCTCCTGAAACTCTGCCAACCCAGTACCCGAACCATCGTCGCACCCCTCGCTACCCCGATATGGAGACATATCGGGGTAGCGAGGGCCCTGTTAACCCCGATATGTCTCCATATCGGGAATCGTCATCCTCAGCCTGCTATCCGTGAACGCACTGGCTGCCTTCCACGGCGACAGCGAGCTCCTCGAGAGCGCTGGACAAGCGCTCGGCCAGCTCGGTGGGATTTCGCACTGAGCCGGTGGTCGACAAGATCCCGAACATGAGGCGGTCTGCATAGTCCCAGAAGGTGAAGTTCACCCCGGCGTCATTGCCGGGGGGAGTCAGGTAGACCTCCTCCACGACGGTGGATCCGAGCTGCCAGGCAGTGGCGGGTCCCCGCACGTTGGACACCACGACATTCTCCTGGGGCCGGGAGCGCCGCATGCCGGAATGCCGCGAGCCGGAACGCCGGCTGCGCCGCACCATCAGGTTCATCAGCATCGGTGGGATACCTTCGAGCCAGTCCGCCACCAGGTGGCGGCCACTGAGGTCCAGGAGGGCCTTCGCCTCCGTGGTCACCGCGCTGATCCGGCGCAGGCGCTCGCCGGGATCGGCCACGTCGGTGGCGAGGGATGTGCTCAGGTGCGCGAAACGGTTCCCTGCGGTCCGGGTACCGGTCCCGGGTGGTTCGGTGCTGACCGGGACGAACGCCACCAGTGGCCGGTCCGGCAGTGCCGCACGCTCCTGGAGGTAACCACGGAGGGCGCCTCCGACGGTGGCCAGCGCGACGTCGTTGACCGTGACACCGGCCGCCCTGCCCACCGCCAGCACCGTCTTCAGTGGCAGCGAGGCACGGGCGATGCGGCGGGAGGGGGTGAATCCCTCGTTGAGGACCGACTGCGGTGCGTCGAGGCCTGCCTGCGGAACCGTCACCGCGGAGCCCTCCCGGCGCCGGTGCACCTCCGCAGCAGCACGCATGGTGCGGCTGATCAGATCGGGGAGCCGCACCATGATTCGGGCGTTGTGGGCCAGCGCCCCCATGATCAACTGTGCCCGTCCTGGCTCCCGGCCCAGGTGCCGGGACGGCGCCACCGCCGCTGCCTCGTCACCCGGGAAGAGGCGCGCCAAGGTGGTGCGGATGGCGACCCCGTCCATCAGGGCGTGATGGACTTCCCACGCCAATGCCTGCCGCCCGTCGGCGAGGCCGTCGATCAGAGTGATCCGCCACAGGGGGCGATCACGGTCCAGGCGCCGGGAGATGAGTTCGGCACAGGCGGCGTCCAGTTCGGCCGGCCCGCCCGGCTCGGGCAGGACCGCGTAGCGGAGGTGCTGGCTGAGGTCGACGTTGGGGTCGTCGGCTACCACGGGATGAGCAAAGCCGAGGGGGACCGGGATGACCCGCCACCGCAATGGCGGGATCTGGTCCAGCCGGGTGACCAGATGCTGGTGTAGCCGCTCCAGCGTGAGGGCGCCGCCCTCGCCAGGGCGGAGCAGTGCGAGGGCGAGGATCTGCATCGGCTGGATGGGCATCTCCAGGCTGAGGAATATCGCGTCCAGACCGCTGAGCCGGCGCACGCCTGGATGGGAAGACGGCTGGAAGTGCATGTGATCGATTCCCGTGGCAGTCAGGTATCCGGCGATTTATCTCCGCTGGCAGGACGTGATCTTTCTGCGCGCGTCGGGTGACATTGTGTGTCGGGCCACGCGCGCAGATCGGGATCATGAAAGGAGAGGGGAAATGATAGTCGGCGCGATGGATGCTAAGCACCGATCACGGGTGCCGTCAACGGTGGACCGAAATCAATTCTCGTTACGTGGCCCGGCTCGGGTGGAATGTTCACCTCGGGGCCACCAAAACGTTAACCCTCACTGCATGTCTCCGTTCGCTGCCGGGCAGTCAGATGTATGTTTGTGGCTGGTCTCCGCCGGGTACCGCCGGTTTCGACGCGTTGCCGGAGCGTCAACCGCAAGCACGCAGTGGCATCGCTCCGGTACATTCTGTCGACATTCGCTACCGGGTCGGCGTCGTTGACACCGGCTTCGGTGGGTACCTAGCATCCATCGCGCCAAACAATGAACCAAGCAGGAAACATCCAGTAGGTGTGGCGTCACCGATCCGGTGCCGCCTTCTCCGACCCCTCTTGGCCTGCATCGGGTTCCGTCATCTCCGGCCGGTTCTGTGCGCGAGATGGCAGGGAAATCTTTCGCGCACATTGTGCGCAGCCGATAAACCAGGGTCGGAGGATGAGCAGGTTGTTGGGGCGTGAACTGGTGGTGGGGATTTCGCCTTGCGGGGAACCCAATGCTGCTCTGGTGGTCGGGGTAGCGCGCGCCGGCGGGTGGGGGGTGCTGGATCTGGGGCGGGACGGGCACCGGGCGCGGGATGCGCTGGCTGAGGTGTGCCGCTGGTGGTCCGGGGAATTCGGTGTTCGGGTGCCGGTGGGCTGCCCGTTGTCACCTGCTGACCTGCCCGACCAGGTGGAGGTGGTGGTGTGCGGGCCGGGTTCGGGCTGGTGCCCGGTAGCTGGGCGGCGGGTGTGGGTGGAGGTCGTGTCGGTGACCGAGGCGCACGCGGCGGTACGGGCCGGTGCGTCCGGGTTGATCGCGAAGGGCGCGGAGAGCGGCGGGCGGGTGGGGTCGACCAGCACGTTCGTGCTGGTGCAGCAGTTGTTGGCGGATCCGCAGGTCCGGGTCCCGGTATGGGCGGTGGGCGGGGTCGGGCTGCACACCGCGGCCGCGGTGGTGGCGGGTGGCGCGGCAGGCGTGGTGCTGGACTCGCAGCTCGCGCTGGTCGCGGAGGTGGGGTTGCCGGAACCGGTGGCTGCGGCGGTGCGGGTGATGGATGGCAGTGAGACCGCGGTGGTGGGCGGGTACCGGGTGTACTCGCGCCCGGGCGTGGATCACGGCGACCCCGCCACGATCGCCGCCCGGTTGGGCGGTGGCGATCTGAGTGGGTTGCCGGTGGGTCAGGACGGCGCGTTCGCAGCGGGGTTGGCGGCGCGGTTCGGGACCGCGGGGGGCGTGGTGAGCGCGGTGCGGGCCGCGGTGGCCGCTGCGCTGCCTGCCGCGGCGCGGGGCGCGGCCCGGGGTGAGCTTCCGTGGGTGGTGCAGGGGCCGATGACCCGGGTCAGCGACCAGGCGAGCTTCGCCGCAGCGGTCGCAGCCGGGGGCGGGATGCCGTGCGTGGCCTTGTCGTTGATGAGCGGTGAGCAGGCCCGGGTGCTGCTGGAGCAGACCGCCGTGGCGCTGGGTGAGCGAGCGTGGGGGGTGGGCGTGCTGGGCTTCGCCCCGCCCGAGGTGCGTCAAGCGCAGCTTGCGGTCGTGCACCGGGTACGTCCCCCGTACATGGTGATCGCGGGTGCGCACCCCGGGCAGGTGGCGGGGTTGGAGGCGGCGGGGATCGCCACCTTGGTGCATGTGCCCTCGCCGGGGTTGTTGGATCAGTTCCTGGCCGTGGGGGCCCGGCGGTTCGTCTTCGAGGGTCGCGAGTGCGGCGGGCACGTCGGCCCGCGGGCCAGTTTCCCGTTGTGGGAACAACAAGTGGCCCACCTGCTGGCTTTCGACGACGCCCATGGTGGCGCGTCCGGGTGGGAGGT
Source organism: Pseudonocardiaceae bacterium (assembly GCA_036501085.1). Lineage (GTDB taxonomy): Bacteria > Actinomycetota > Actinomycetes > Mycobacteriales > Pseudonocardiaceae. The sequence goes on from DASYAZ010000001.1 coordinate 11,351, forward strand.
GCTCCTCGCCGGGGGGATCCATGACGAGCGCTCCGCGGCGATGGTGAGCGCCCTGGCCGCACCCCTGACCGAGCGGGGCGCCCGGGTGGGGGTGTTGATGGGCACGGCGTACCTGTTCACCGAGGAAGCCGTGAGCGCGGGGGCGATCCGGCCGGGATTCCAGCGGGCTGCGCTGGAGTGCCAGGCGACGGTGTTGCTGGAGACAGCGCCGGGGCACGCCACCCGCTGCGCGGACACGCCGTTCGTGCACACCTTCCGCCGGACCAGAGATCGGCTCACCACAACGGGAGTACCGCGGGAGCAGATGTGGGCCGAGCTGGAGGAGCTGAACCTGGGCCGGCTGCGGATCGCGGCCAAGGGCCTGCGCCGCCAGGGGACCGGGCTGGTCGCGGTGACCGAGGCGGATCAGCACCGGGAGGGCATGGTGATGCTCGGCGAGATAGCGACGCTGCGCCACGCGCCGACGACGATCGCCGAGTTGCACACCCAGGTCACTGAAGGCGCGGCGGAGTTCCTGGCCGGGCGGGTGAGCGAACTCGGGCTGGCGGACCGGTCCGAACCGGTACCGGCGCGGCCGTTGGATGTGGCGATCGTGGGGATGGCGGGGGTGTTTCCCGGCGCACCGGATTTGCCGGCGTTCTGGGCGAATGTGCTGGCGGGGGTGGATGCGATCACCGAGGTGCCGGTGGATCGGTGGGACCCGGCGGTGTATCCGGGGTTGCCGGGCTGGGGTGGTTTCCTGCCGGAGGTCCCCTTCGACGCGCTGGCCTACGGGATCCCCCCGGCCGCGCTGGCCAGCATCGAACCG
>DASYAZ010000002.1:0-3934 GCA_036501085.1 Pseudonocardiaceae bacterium
CCGGCCGGCCGACCGGGTTCAAGGTGTGGCTGTCGCTGATCGGGCAGTGGGTGCTCGGCGCGATCGGCGGCGCGGCGCTGTGGATCGGGTTCAGCTACCTGTGGCTGAACTACCCGGTGGTCGCGTTGGCCGCCGCCGTGCTCGCCACCGCCGGGCTGGTGCTGCTGGTGCGTGCCATTCGTCGCAGTGATGACCTGCAGACCACGATGCTGGCAGTATTGGTGGGACTTGTAGTCACCATCTCGCCGGCAGTGCTCCAGCTTGCCGGCCGGTAAGCCGGAGCGCCTGTGCCCTTGTCGCCACCACCCCCGGTCGCGCTGTCCACCGCGTCGGTATACCCGGAGTCCACCGAAGCGGGCTTTGAGCTGGCCGCCGAGCTGGGTTACGACGGCATCGAGCTGATGGTCTGGAATGATCCGGTCTCCCAGGACCCGAGGCTCATCGAGCGGCTCAGCGCCCGTTACCGGGTGCCGGTGCTCGCGGTGCACGCGCCCTGTCTCGCGGTCACCCAGCGGGTGTGGGGGACCGATCCGATCGAGCGGTTGCGCCGCAGCGGCGAGGTGGCCGCCGATCTCGGGGCCGGCACCGTGGTGGTGCACCCGCCATTCCGCTGGCAGCGCGGCTACGCGGTGGGCTTCGCCGACCTGGTCGAAGAGGTCGCCCAGACCTACGACGTCGCGCTCGCGGTGGAGAACATGTTCCCGGTGCGCCGGGTCGGGATGAGCGCGGTGCCGTACGCCCCGAGCGAGGACCCCACCGACGTCGGGCACCGCTACTACACGTTGGACCTCTCGCACACCGCGACCGCCGGGGTCGACGCGCTGGAGCTGATGGCCAGGATGGGCGACGGCCTCGAACACATCCACCTGACCGACGGCACCGGGTCCACCCGCGACGAGCACCTGGTACCGGGGCGGGGCAACCAGCCGTGCGCCGAGGTGCTCGAACGGCTGGCGCGGGACAACTTCACCGGTGTGGTGGTGCTCGAGGTGAGTACCCGCCGGGCCAGGACCCGGCACGACCGGGCCGCGCTGCTTGCCGAGTCCCTGCTGTTCGCCCAGCTGCACCTGCAGCCGCCGGCCAGGCCGGCCGATGTGTCCCGGGGTGCCAACCAGCTGCCGACCCAGTTTGGCTCCGACTCCCGCTCCGAGCCAGTGATGCCGGGCACAGATCGGCGCCGCTGAGCCGCGGCCGGCCGGGCCAGGGTGATAAAGCTAGAACATGCCCAGCTCGCCCGCACTCAACGCGGTATCCACCGATGCCCCGGCCGACACCGCCGAGGTGATCGGTGCCCCGTTCTCCTCGGCCCTCGCGCTGACCGCGCCGCGGCCCGGTTGCTACCGGGCGGAGCTGTCCAATGTGTGGTCGGTGAACCAGCACGGCAAGCAGCACGGCGGGCTGATGTTGGCGCTGGTGGGCAAGGCCGGCCTGACCGCGCTGGCCGAGCACACCGGCAGCGACCAGCTGCTGGACCCGCTGGCGGTGAGCGCCAGCTATCTGCGGGCTCCGGACACCGGCCCGGTATGGATCGACACCGAGGTGGTCAAGGTGGGACGCACCGCCTCGGTGGTAGCGGTGACGCTGCGCCAACACGACCAGCCGGTGATCACCGCGACGGTGACCGCCGGGCGGCTGCCGGACGCGCCGATGGAGTGGTCCCGGCTGCCCGAGATGGCCGCCCAGCCGCCTGGGGACGGCATCTTCACCTCCAGCGTGGCCGGCCCACTGCCGCCGTTGGCCACCGCGTGTGACGTGGTGCTGGACCCTCGGACCGCCGGGTACCTGCGCGGCGAGCGGGGTGACCCGGTGCTGCGTGGCTGGGTGCGCCCGATCGGCGAGCAGCCCGACCCGTTGTTCGCGTTGCTGGCCGGCGACATCCTGCCGCCGGTGCTGTTCAACATGGGCCGGCCCGGGTGGGCGCCGACCGTGCAGCTGACCGCGCTGGTCCGGGCTCGCCCGGCGCCCGGCTGGCTGCGCCTGGAGTCGGTGGCCGACAGCATCGGCGGCGCTTGGCTGGACGAGGACATGACGGTGATCGACTCAACTGGCCGCCTGGTCTGCCAGGCCCGCCAGCTCGCCCTCGCCCCGCTGCGCACCTAGGAGGGCGCTGAATAATCGGCGTGTTGCCACGGGATATGGGCCTGAGCTGGGATAATCGGTTGATGCAGGGTGTGGAACGCGTCGAGAGGGAGTTGTTGGACGCGCAGGCTCTGGTCGGTCATCTGGTGGCGGCGGGCAGCATGTTCGCGTTCCTGGCTCAGCATCGCCAAGCCTTGTTCCCTGATGGGGAGTTCGAGGACTTGTTCCCCTCGGGCAAGGGACGCCCCTCGATCCCGGCGTCGGTGCTGGCCTCGATCGTGGTGTTGCAGACCCTGCACGATTTGTCTGACCGGGAGACCGCCGACGCGGCCCGGTGTGACCTGCGGTGGAAGGTCGCGACCGGAATGTCGTTGGACCACCAGGGATTCGACCCCTCCACGCTGGTGTACTGGCGCAAGCGCCTGGCGAAGTCGACACGGCCGCATCGGATCAACGAGGCGGTGCGCACCGTGGTGGAGGCGACCGGGATTGTGCGGGGTCGCCGCAAGCGTGCGGTGGATTCGACGATCTTGGCCGACGCGGTCGCTACCCAGGACACGATTACCCAGTTGATCGCGGCGATCCGACGGGTCGGACGAGTAGTGCCCGGTGGGGTCGAGGTGATCGCGGCGGTGTGTTCTGGACACGATTACCGCCGTCCGGGTAAGCCGGTGATCGACTGGGATGAGCCCGGCGCGAAGGACGCCCTGGTGTCGGCTCTGGTCAATGATGCCAACGCGCTGCTGGCGGCGTTCGCCGCGCTGGATCAGGACACCCTGGAGCAGTCGGCGCGCTCGGCGTTGGCGTTGCTGGCGTTGGTGGCGGGACAGGATGTCGAGCCCGCCGAGGGGTCTGATGGTCTTGATGGGCGGTGGCGGATCGCCCGCCGGGTCGCCCCGGACCGGGTGGTGTCCACCGTGGATCCGGATGCGCGGCACACGCGCAAGTCGCCGGAGAACCGGCGGGACGGGTACCGGGCGCACGTGGCTGCCGAGCCGGAGACCGGGATCATCACCGACGAAGCGCTCACCAAGGCCGCTGGGAGCGAGAATTCCGATCCGGCGGTGGCGCAGAGGTTCCTGGCCGCCGAGGACGACGCATGCGAGTGGTACGGAGATTCCGCTTACGGCACGGGGGACCTGAGGGGCGCGATCGATGACACCGACGCCGACGAGGCCGTGATCAAACCCAAGCCGCTGCAGGCTCCGGTGGAGGGTGGGTTCACCGTCGATGACTTCACCGTTGACGAGCAAGCGGGCACGGTGAGCTGCCCGGCCGAGAACACTCGCCCGATCAGCCGGACCCGGGTGGCGAGCTTCGGTGCGCTGTGCCGCGAGTGCCCACTGCGCGGGCAGTGCACCACGTCCAAGACCGGTCGCAAGATCGTTCTGCATGAGCGCGACGACCTGCTCCGCCAGGCCCGCCGTGACTGGGTTGACAAGCCCGAGCTGCGGGAGAGCTACCGCAAGTACCGGCCCAACGTGGAACGGGTCATCTCCCAGATCGCGAGCCTCGGCGGCCGCCGCCTCAAACTCCGCTACCGGGGCACCACCAAGAACCATGCCTGGCTCACCCGCCGCACCGCCGGGCTCAACCTGCGCAACCTCGTGGGCCGTGGACTCACTCGCAGCGCGGGAGTCTGGGTTCTGGCGGCCCAGACCGGTTGACAAGGCCGCCCGCCGGCCTCGATCGGCGTCACCATCGCGCCAAGCCGAGCCACCCAATGCCCGCCCAGGCGGCCTCTCACATGCCGAACGGCCCGTCCGCCCCCGGATCTGTCATCGCGTGCGCCTGACCGCCAATTCTCGCGCCCCGGGGCCACACCCACAACCGGCCTTGTTCAGCGCCCTCCTAG
>DASYAZ010000003.1:0-7742 GCA_036501085.1 Pseudonocardiaceae bacterium
GTGTTTCACCATGAAGACTTGCTCACGCCGGGGAGCTCCCCGCGGTGGGCCATCTGACGCAGGCAGATCCGGCACAGCCCGAATTTCCGGTATACCGCCTTGGGCCGCCCGCAGCGCTGGCACCGGGTGTAAGCCCGTACCGCGAACTTGGGCTTGCGCGCGTTCTTGATGATCAGCGCCTTCTTCGCCATCAGCTCTCCTTGAAGGGGAAGCCCAGACGGCGCAGTAGCGCCCGGCCCTCCTCGTCGGTGGTCGCGGAGGTAACCACGGTGATATCCATGCCACGCTGCCGGTCGATGTTGTCCTGATTGATCTCATGAAACATCGACTGTTCGGTGAGCCCGAAGGTGTAGTTGCCATGACCGTCGAACTGGGCTGGCGACAGACCGCGGAAGTCTCGGATCCGGGGCAACGCGATCGTCAGCAGCCGGTCCAGGAACTCCCACATCCGGTTCCCGCGCAACGTCACCTTCGCCCCGATAGGCATTCCCTCGCGCAGCTTGAACTGCGCGACGGACTTACGCGCTCGCTTCACCTGGGGCTTCTGCCCTGTGATCGCGGTGAGGTCCCGTACTGCACCGTCCATGAGCTTGGCGTCCCGGGCCGCCTCACCGACACCCATGTTCACCACGACCTTGACCACACCGGGCACCTGCATGGCGTTGGAGTAGGCGAACTGCTCACGCAACGCGGCCGCGATCTCCTCGCGGTACCGGGTCTTCAACCGGGGCACCGTGGCAGTGCCGGTGCTGCCAGTGGTGTCACTGCTGTTTTGTACTGACGTCACAGTCATCTCACATGTCCTTGCCAGTGCGCCGCGACACGCGCACGCGCCTGCCCTCGTCGTCGGTGCGGTAACCCACCTTGGCCGGCTTCCCGTCGGAGTCGACGACCATGACGTTCGAGGCGTTGATGGTGGCCTCCTGGGTGACGATCCCGCCGCTTTGCGCACCCCGCTGGGTGCGGCTGACCCGGGTGTGCTTCTTGATCCGGTTCACGCCCTCGACGAGCACCCGGCCGGTGTCCGGGTAAGCCTGGATCACCTTTCCCTTGGCGCCCTTGTCCTTGCCGGCGATGACCAGCACCGTGTCGCCCTTACGAATCCGCATGGTCAGAGCACCTCCGGAGCCAACGAGATGATCTTCATGAATCGCTTGTCCCGGAGTTCCCGGCCCACCGGACCGAAGATCCGGGTGCCGCGCGGCTCCCCGTCGGGCTTGATGAGTACCGCGGCGTTCTCGTCGAACCGGATGTAGGAACCATCCGGGCGGCGCTTTTCCTTAACGGTGCGCACGATGACGGCCTTGACCACGTCCCCCCGCTTGACGTTGGCGCCGGGGATGGCCTCCTTCACGGTGGCTACGATGATGTCCCCGATACCCGCGTAACGGCGCGAACTGCCACCGAGAACGCGGATGCAGAGGATCTCCTTGGCACCCGTGTTATCGGCAACCCGCAGCCGCGACTCCTGCTGGATCACGTCAACTCCTTCAGGGAAATCACTTGGCCTTCTCCAAGACCTGGACCAGTCGCCAGCGCTTGGTCGCTGACAGCGGGCGGGTCTCCATCAACAGCACCCGGTCACCGGTGCCTGCGACGTTGGCCTCGTCATGAGCCTTGACTTTGGTGGTCGACCGCATCACCTTGCCGTACAGCGGGTGCTTCTTGCGGTCCTCCAGCTCCACCACGACCGTCTTGTCCATCTTGTCCGACACGACATAACCTTCGCGGACCTTCCGCTGATTCCGCCCCGCGGGCTGTGCCGACTCATTTCGCCCTCGGGGCTGGCTCGCAGCTGCCTGCTCGGTCTCACTCATGCCGCACCCTCACTTCCCGCAACGGCGTCGGGAGACGCCGAAAGACCCAGCTCACGCTCGTGCATCACGGTGTAGATGCGGGCGATGTCCCGCCGGACAGTACGCAGCCGGCGGTTGTTATCCATCTGACCGGTCGCCATCTGAAAGCGCAGGTTGAACAGCTCCTCTTTGGATTCGCGCAACCGCAGGACAAGTTCGTCATCGGTGAGTTCGCGCAGCTCGCTTGCAGAGGTGGTGGCTGCCATCAGAAGTCCACCCCCTCCCGGGTCACGATCCGGCACTTCATCGGCAGCTTGTGGATCGCTCGACGCAACGCCTCGCGGGCCACCGATGGGTTCGGGTAGGTCATCTCGAACATGATCCGGCCTGGCTTCACGTTAGCCACCCAGAACTCGGGTGAGCCCTTGCCGGAGCCCATCCGGGTTTCTGCTGGTTTCTTGGTCAGCGGCCGATCCGGGAAGATAGTGATCCACACCTTGCCACCCCGGCGGATGTGCCGGTTGATGGCGATACGGGCGGATTCAATCTGCCGATTGGATACGTAGGCCGGCTCCAGGGCTTGGATCCCGAAGTCACCGAAACTGACCTGGGTACCACCGGTCGCCATACCCGATCGGCCGGGCGAATGCTGCTTGCGATGCTTCGTCTTGCGTGGAACGAGCACGTCTCAGCCCTCCCCGTGCCCTGCGTCGGTACCAGCCGTCTGATCTGGGCCGGCCGTCTGATCTGAGCCGGCCGTCTGATCTGGGCCGGCACTGGATGCCACGTCCGGTGAGCTGGTCATCGGCTCGCTCGGCGAGGCCTCCGGACCACCGGCCGGTCCGCCGGCCAGCTCCGCCGCCGCGGCAGCGCGGCCGGCCTCGGTCGAGGTACCGGTCGTTCCCGCAGCGCCGGAACGGCGCCGAGCGGGACGCTCCCGGCGGGGCGCCCGAGCTGCGGCGGCCGCCGCGTTGGCAGCGTTCTCGACCTCACGCTCCCGGCGCCCGCCCACCACATCACCCTTGTAGATCCAGACCTTCACACCGATGCGACCGAAGGTGGTCCGCGCCTCGAAGAGCCCGTAATCGATGTCGGCGCGCAGCGTGTGCAGCGGAACGCGACCTTCGCGGTAGAACTCCGAGCGGGACATCTCGGCACCGCCCAGCCGCCCCGAGCATTGCACCCGGATACCTTTGACCTGAGGGGAACGCATCGCCGACTGGATGGCCTTGCGCATCGCGCGGCGGAACGCCACCCGGTTGGACAGCTGCTCGGCGACCCCTTGAGCCACCAGCTGAGCTTCAGCCTCTGGGTTCTTGACCTCGAGGATGTTGAGCTGCACCTGCTTTCCGGACAGCTTCTCCAGCTCACCACGGATACGGTCGGCCTCGGCACCGCGGCGACCGATCACGATGCCGGGACGGGCGGTGTGGATGTCCACCCGTACCCGATCGCGGGTGCGTTCGATCTCGACCTTGGCGATGCCGGCCCGTTCCATGCCCTTGGACAGCAGCTTGCGGATCGCGACGTCCTCCTTGACGTACTCCCCGTACTGCTTGTCCGCATACCAGCGGGACTTCCAGTCGGTCGAGATGCCAAGCCGGAAGCCGTGCGGGTTGATCTTCTGACCCACTAGCGGGCACTCCTTGTCTGGGTGGCCTTCTTACTGCTACCTGCTTGCCGGCCCGAGCGTTGGCCCGAACCACGCCCCGCCGAATCCGCCCGCCCGCCACGGGAGCGGGCAGCGGCGCGACGCTCTGGCACCGCCTCGAGCTCGACTGTGATGTGGCTGGTGCGCTTACGAATCCGGTAGGCCCGTCCCTGAGCACGAGGACGGAACCGCTTGAGAGTGGGACCCTCGTCGACAAACGCCCTGGACACGACCAGGATGTCGGGATCCAGGGCAAGGTTGTTCTCAGCATTGGCCATCGCGCTGGCCAGCACCTTCGATATCGAGGCTGCCGCGGCCTGCGGGGCGAACTCGAGGACCGCGAGCGCCTCCCGAGCACTGCGACCCCGGATGAGCTCGATCACCCGGCGCGCCTTCATCGGCGTGACGCGGGCATACCGAGCCCGCGCCACGGCACGGGACGGCTCCTGCGCGGCCGTCGCGCTGGCCTGGTTACGGGCGTCCATGCGCTGCTACCTCTTCGTCGATTCCGTATGTCTTCTATAAGACACTGTGGTTCGTCTTACTATGCCCAGATCTGCGTGGTGCGCAACGCTGCGCTAGCGGCGCCGAGCTCGCCTGTCGTCTTTGATGTGCCCCCGGAAGGTGCGCGTCGGTGCGAACTCTCCCAGTTTGTGACCGACCATCGCCTCGGTCACAAACACCGGCACGTGCTTGCGCCCATCGTGCACCGCGATGGTGTGACCGATCATGTCCGGAATGATCGTGGACCGACGCGACCAGGTCCTGATGACCTGCTTGGTGCCGGCTTCGTTGTGCGCATCCACCTTCTTGAGCAGGTGGTCGTCAACGAACGGGCCCTTCTTCAGGCTACGTGGCATGCTTGCACCCCTCCTACTCAGCGCTTCTTGCCGGTGCGGCGGCGGCGCACAATCATCGGGTCGCTGGCCTTGTGACGCCGGGTGCGGCCCTCGGGCTTGCCAGCCGGATTAACCGGGTGCCGGCCGCCAGAGGTCTTGCCCTCACCGCCACCGTGCGGATGGTCGACCGGGTTCATCACGACGCCACGGACCGTGGGACGCTTTCCCTTCCACCGCATCCGGCCTGCTTTTCCCCAATTGATGTTGGCCTGCTCGGAGTTACCGACCTCGCCTACCGTGGCGCGGCACCGGACGTCGACATTGCGGATCTCCCCGGAAGGCATCCGCAGCTGGCCGTGCGGGCCATCCTTGGCCACCAGCTGAACCCGCGCACCAGCAGAGCGGGCAATCTTCGCGCCACCACCGGGACGGAGCTCGATCGCGTGCACCACCGTACCGACGGGGATGTTGCGCAGTGGCAGATTGTTGCCCGGCTTGATGTCGGCCTTGGCTCCGTTCTCCACGGTATCGCCCTGGCGCAGCTTCTCCGGCGCGATGATGTAGCGCTTGTCGCCATCGGCGTAATGCAGCAGAGCAATCCGCGCGGTGCGGTTCGGGTCGTACTCGATATGAGCGACCTTGGCCGGCACGCCGTCCTTGTCCGCCCGCCGGAAATCAATCAAGCGGTAGGCGCGCTTGTGCCCGCCGCCTTGGTGCCGGGTGGTGATCCGACCGTGAGCGTTGCGACCGCCCCTGCCGTGCAGCGGCCGGACCAGAGCCTTCTCCGGATGGTCTCGGGTGATCTCGGCAAAGTCGGCGACGCTGGCGCCACGGCGACCCGATGTCGTCGGCTTGTATTTGCGGATGCCCATCTCTATCCGTTCTCGCTTACCATCAACTTATACAGCCGGTCCGCCGAAGATCTCGATCGGCTTGCTCTCCGCGGACAGCGTCACTATCGCCCGCTTGGTGTTCTTACGCCTGCCATACCCGAATTTGGTGCGCTTGCGTTTGCCAGGGCGGTTGAGGGTGTTGACGCTCACCACCTGTACACCGAAGATCTTCTCGATCGCGATCTTGATCTCGGTCTTGTTGGCGTCCGGAGCAACCACAAAGGTGTACTTCTGCCGCTCCAGCAGCCCGTAGCTCTTCTCCGAGATCACGGGCTTGCGGATCACGTCACGGGGATCGGGAATCATCGGGCGGCCTCCTGCACCGCAGCGGCTTTGGTAGCGCTGGACCCGGCGAGAAACGTCTGCAGGGCGTCCGCAGTGAACACGACGTCGTCGTTGATCAAGACGTCGTAAGTGTTGAGCTGGTCTGGAGCGAGCACGTGTACCGAGGGGAGATTTCGCACGCTGCGCCGGCTCACTCCATCGGAGCGGGCGATCACGACCAGCAACTTGGCGTTGTTGCCACCCAGCGCGTCGAGCAGCGTGCGTGCCGTCTTGGTGGACGGAGTCTGGCCCGTGACCAGCTCGGCAATCACGTGTACCCGACCCTCACGAGCCCGGTCGGACAGCGCGCCTCGCAGGGCGGCCGCCTTCATCTTCTTCGGGGTGCGATGGCTGTAGTCGCGCGGCGTGGGGCCATGCACGATGCCACCACCGGTGAACTGGGGGGCTCTGATCGAACCCTGCCGTGCCCGACCTGTGCCCTTCTGCCGGTAAGGCTTGCTGCCACCCCCACTCACCTCACCGCGGGTCTTGGTGCTGTGGGTGCCTTGGCGGGCAGCAGCGAGCTGCGCAACCACCACCTGATGCATCAGCGGGATGTTCGCCGGTACATCGAAGATCTCCGCGGGCAACTCTGCGGTACCCGCGGTCGCACCGTCCGCAGTGCGGATATCGACCGTTCTTACTTCTGGGCTCACCCCTGCGCACCGCCCTTCGCTGCCGTCTTCACCAGTACCAGGCCGCCCTTCGGGCCCGGCAGCGCGCCTTTGATCAGCAGCAGACCCGACTCGGCGTCGACCTGATGCACGGTGAGGTTTTGGGAGGTCACCCGGACATTGCCCATCCGACCGGCCATCCGGGTGCCCTTGAACACCCGGCTGGGCGTGGCACAGCCGCCGATCGAACCCGGCGAACGGTGCTTACGCTGGGTCCCGTGACTGGCACCAAGACCGCCGAAGCCGTGCCGTTTCATCACCCCGGCGGTTCCCTTGCCTTTGCTGGTGCCGACCACATCGACGACGTTCCCGGCGCTGAACACCTCGGCAGTGAGTTCCTGGCCGACCTCGTATCCCGCCGCATCTGCGGTGCGCAACTCGACCAGATAACGCCGCGGTGTCACCCCTGCCGCGGCATAGTGGCCGGCCACCGGCTTGGTCACCCGCCGCGGGTCGACTGCCCCGTAAGCCAGTTGCACTGCCGGGTACCCGTCCTTCTCCGGCGTGCGGATGTGGGTCACTACGCACGGCCCGGCAGCCACCACGGTGACCGGGACGATCCTGTTGTTCTCGTCGAAGACCTGGGTCATCCCGAGCTTGGTGCCCAGGACACCCTTGACGGTCTTTTCGACGACGTTGCCCTGCTGGTCCGAATCAGTCGCTGTCATTCTCCCGGCCTTACTGGATATTGACGTCGACGCTGGCCGGCAGGTCGATGCGCATCAGCGCGTCTACCGTCTTGGGCGTCGGGTCGAGAATGTCGATCAGGCGCTTGTGTGTGCGCATCTCGAAATGCTCTCGCGAGTCCTTGTACTTGTGCGGCGAGCGGATCACGCAGTACACGTTCTTCTCGGTCGGCAGCGGCACTGGGCCGACGACCCGAGCGCCGGTGCGCGTCACAGTCTCAACGATCTTGCGCGCGGACGCGTCTATTGCCTCGTGATCGTAGGCTTTGAGCCGGATGCGGATCTTCTGTCCCGCCATGGTGGCTGCCGTCCTGTCAGTCTCGTGCTGCTGGTCTCTCGTGGTACCGGTCTGGCGTGGTACTGGTCCGGCGCGGTACCGGTCTGGCGGTGCAGACCCGGGTCAGACACCGGTCCCCGCGGTCGGGTGTGTCGCGCTCAGCACTGAGGCTTGTGCTCTGCTAACCATCCGTGGAGGGTGTGCGCATCGCACCGAACCTTGGGACCGCCGAGTCGGCTAACCCCTGCCAAGCAACCGCTCTATGGTAAGCGACGCCGCTGGCACCGACCAACTCGGGGCGGTACTCGCGAACGCCGGCTGAAACTTCGTGCTGAGCAGATCCCGCCGGCACCGCTGAGCGCCGGCGGGATCTCGCTTCACTTGATGATTTTGGTCACTCGACCGGCGCCGACGGTGCGACCGCCTTCACGGATCGCGAACTTCAAGTTCTCGTCCATCGCGATGGGCTGGATGAGCTGCACGGACATCTCCGTGTTGTCACCCGGCATGACCATCTCGGTCCCTTCAGGCAACGTCACGACACCGGTGACATCGGTGGTCCGGAAGTAGAACTGCGGGCGGTAGTTGTTGAAGAACGGCGT
>DASYAZ010000004.1:0-32116 GCA_036501085.1 Pseudonocardiaceae bacterium
CGGGATGTACTCCACCGCGACCGCAGCCACCAGCACCGAGCTGCGGATGAGCTCGCTACAAACCATCTCACTGGTGTTCTTCTGGATTGCCTTCACCGTCTGGACACTCGTCGCCAGCGGAATGCTGCACTCCGCGTTAGCCCACCATGTCCCAGCCCAAAGACGATCACCAAGAAAGTGAACCACGCCCGGAACCACCAGTGCAGAGCAGTGCCCACCGACACACCAGCACATCGACCCCAGCCATCCAACACCCCCAATCGGCCTCACGGCGGCAGGTGTATGTGTTGCTGGCCACTGGCGGGCGAGGGTGTGGTCTCGGACCTGCTGCCGCGCCGGTCCAGCGGAGGACGAGGCCGCGAGCACCTGCCAGCCGACCCCGGCTACCGAGTGGCGAGGAGCAGGCACGTGGGCCCGAGGATGGCCTCGACGAGAGCGGAGACGGCTCGTCGTCGAACACTCGGAGAAGATCGGATCGATGGTCGTAGCGGGGGTCATCCAGACGAATCCTGCGTCATCGTCGCGGTGACGCGCTCGCTCCTCGGCTGCCCCAGTGTCGATGATGTTGGCGAGTCTTCTGGCCTCGGCGGCGGTGAACACCTGCGTGATCTTGCCGCTGAGGGGTTAGTCGCGCCCTGCTAACGATGAGACGTTCGCTCTCGCGAAGTGCGCATGTGTACGGCATCATACCCCCATGAGGGGACCATTTTTGAGTGATCGACTTAACGCAGCGTGTGCGGGTGCCGACATGCGCACACAGCCGGTAGTTGACCGGCCACTACGCCGACGACTTACTCTCGCCGTGGCCACCGCCACGGTGGCGCTCCTGCCGGTGGGTTGCGCTTACGAGGGACTCACCCTGCCCGCAATAAGTGCGATGACCCTCCAGGGCGATGGCACGCTCGCCCGGCCGACGCCCGAGGCGGCCTCAAGGCCTAACACCGGCGGTCTGGCATACACCTATAATCCGGCATTGGCTCCGGAGGGCGCCCGTTTCAGGGTCGTGATGAAGCCCTCGGGTGAGTCCACCACCGCGGAGTTGACGGTCTCCGGATTGCTCCCCAACCGGGGTTACTCCGTAGTGGCGGACAACAATGCCTGTAGTCCCAACCCCGCCGCGGAAGGACCGCACTACCAGAACCGCGTTGATCCCGGCGTCAATCCCACCGCTGTTGGCGTGGGATCATCGACGAATCCTGAATTCGCCAATCCGCGCAACGAGGTCTGGTTGGATGTGCGCACCGACGGCAGCGGCTCAGGCACCTCACGCACCACGGTGCCCTTTGTCTTCACCGACCGAGGGCCAGGATCGGTCGTGATACACGAAGCGGAGCAGACTGCTACTGAGGCGGGCAAGGCGGGTAGCGGTGGTGCCCCGATCGCGTGCCTTTCGCTGTCGCCACTGAAACCCGGGCAGAACCCACGCGGTTCTGAATAGCACCGAGCGCGGTAGCGCAGTGGCAATCGTGTGACTCGCCTGGTGGAGGTCTCAGGGTCGAATTGCGGGAGTGAAGAGATGGAGCTCCTGGAGCGCGCGGAATGTATCGGAAACTCGCCAGGCGGGCGCACCAGGTGCGAGTCGCCACTCGCTCAGTAACGGCAGCAGCTGACGCAGGGTCTCCTGGGCCTCCAGGCGAGACAGGGCAGCTCCGAGGCAGAAGTGCGGTCCGGCACCGAACGCGAGGTGCGGAGCGGGAGTCCGGGTGATGTCGAAGCGCTCGGGGTCGCGGAACTGCTCCGGATCCCGGTTCGCTGCGCCGAGCAGCACGAGCACGCGCTGGCCGGCGCGGATCGTGTGGCCGCCCAGTTGCCGGTCGATGAGGCTGGTCCGACCGGCGATCTTGGCAGGGCACTCGAACCGGAGTATCTCCTCGACCGTGGGCTTGATCAGCGCGGGATCACCCTGCAGCAGCCGGAGTTGGTTGGGGTGTTCCATCAGCGTGAGAACACCGTTGCCGATCACGTTGGCGGTGGTTTCGTGCCCGGCGGTGAGCAGCAGGATGCAGGTGACGAGCACTTCGTCGAGTCCGAGCGCCTCCCCGTTGTCGCCGCCGCCGTCGCTGTCGTCTCCCAGGCGCAGCAGCTGGCTGGCCAGATCGTCGCCGGGACGGTGACGGCGGTCGCCGAGGATGGGCAGCAGGTGCAGCGCGAGGCTGGCGGTGGCCTCCTCGGCCGCGAGGACCGCGTCGGCGTCAGGGTCGAACTCGAGCATTCCCACCAGCTTGGGGGTCTCGGTACGCAACAGCTGCGCGCCCTCGATGTCGACGTCGAGCAGCTCGCACATCACGGCGAGCGGGATCGGATAGCCGATGTCGGCGATGACATCGACCTCACCCGCGGTGCCGAGGTCGGCAAAGGCAGCCTCGACCACCGCCGCGATCCGGGGACGCAGCGCGTCGATGGCCCGGGGGGTGAATGCCGGTGCGAGCAGCCGCCGGAGCCGGGTGTGCTCGGGCGGGTCCATCGTCAGCAGGGTCGCGGGCAGCGCTTGGGTTCCGAACTCGGCCCGATTGATCCGTGCGGCCAGCGCGGGGTTGCGGTTCGGGTCGCTGCTCCACCCCGGACCGCGTAGCACGGCGCTCGCCTCGGCGTAGGAGCTGACCAGGAACGCGTCCAGATCGCCGTCCCAGCACACCGGGTGCTGTTCGCGCAGCGCGCGATAGGTCGGGTACGGATCAACAGTGGGGATTTTCACGATCTGAGTCCCTGCCGCGCCCAATGTTCGATGTCGAGCTTGCCGATCTCGCTGGCCGGCGGACCGTTCTCGTCCCATTCGCTGCGGATCGCCGCCCAAGGACCGGTGGCTTCCATTTCGGCCAGCAAGGCGGTGAGTCCGAGGTCGATGCGGCTGAGGAACACGTACTCCCGGGGTAGCTCGAAGCGGCGCATCACCGACCCGGCCGCGCCCTGGCGGGCGAAGATGCCCTGCACCATGGACGCCGCGTACGCCGAGGTGTAGGTGAAGGGCTGCTCGGCTACCAGTGGCTGCAGCTTGTCGCGGTACCACTCGAGCAGTTCGGCCGGGGTGGGTGCGTCGGAGGCGGTCAGGAAGCCGATCTCGACGAAGGCGTCCCACAGGGCGGCGGCGTCATCAGCGATCGCGGCGGCGACGACCCGTTGCATCAGCGTGACCTGTTCGGCGGAGAACCGGTTGACGCAGCCGTAATCCAGGAATGTCACCGCGCCGTCGTCGTGGAACAGGTAATTGCCCGGATGAGGGTCGGCGTGGAACATGCCCACCATCCGCAGGCTGCCCAGCGCGAACCGGTAGATCACCTCGCTCCACCGGTCCCGCATCTGTTGATCCGCCTGCAGCGCTTGCGACCAGCGCATACCGTCGACGAGATCCATGGTGAGCACCCGGCGGGCCGACAGCTGCGGCACCACCTCGGGGATGCGGATGAACGGATGATCCCGGTAGGCGTCAGCGAAGTCGGTCTGGTGGGTGGCCTCGATCCGGTAGTCGATCTCCTCACCGATCCGGGCTGCCACCTCCCGGGCCACCGCGCGCACGTCGAGCCGATTGGAGCCGGGCATGATCGCCCCGACCAGCTGCAGGAAGGTGGCCAGCAGCTCGGTGTTGTCCAGATCCGCGCGGATGGCCTGTTCGACCCCGGGATACTGCACCTTGACCGCCACCGGGCGCCCGTCGGTCAGCCGTGCGGCGTGGACCTGCCCGATCGATGCCGCCGCGAACGCATGCGGGTCGAACTCCGCGAAGGCCTCCTCTGGGGGTGCGCCCAGCTCAGCCTCCACCACCGCCGCGGCCAGTTCCGGGGCCATCGGCGGGGCGTCGGCCTGCAGCCGGGCCATCGCGGCCTGGTAAACGCGCTGGCGCTCCGGCGGAACCATTGACCCGAGCGCGGCGAAGGACAGCACCTGCCCGGCCTTCATCAGCACACCCTTCGAGTGACCGAGCATGGCCGCGTAACGCTCACTGGTCCGTTCGTGGAAATCGGCGGCACTGTCCTGGCCGGTCAACCGCTTGCGCAGGGCGGCGACCACCGCTTCACCGGCGGTCCGGCCGGCCAGCCCGGCCAGCGGAACCATCCGGCCCAGCCGATTTCCACCATGCTCGCTGAACGCGGTCATCACCGCTCCCGAAGTTGACGCTTGACGTGCCTAAGTAAATACTTTGGTGCCATGGGCGATCTGTCAACCGCGGCATCAACCGGGGCGAGGCGGGATCGCATCATCGACGCCGCGATGGAGCTGTTCAGCGAGCACGGCTACCGCGGTACCAGCATCACCCGGATCGAGCAAGCCGCCGGGCTCAGCCCCGGCGCCGGTGGCATCTACCACCACTTCCCGTCCAAGGAAGCACTCCTGACCGCCGGAGTCGAGCGGCAGCTGAGCCGGCTCGCCGCGCTGCGCGACATTCGCCGGCTGTTCGCCGGCCTCGGAGATCTGCACACCGAACTCACCATCGCCGCCCGGTATGTCCTTGCCGAGCTCGACCAGGAAGCCCAGCTACTGCGGCTGCTCGCCAGCGAGGCTCGGCACGGACCCAGAATCCTCACCGAGGCCGTGGTTCAGGTCGTCGAGGCGACCTACCACGAGTTCGCCGAGTGGATCACCGACCGGTCTGGATCGGTGGTATCCGCCCAGCAGGCTGATGCCATCGCGACGGTCGGGCTCGGCGCCCTGATCTCTGCTCGACTGCTTCCCAACCTGCTGGGCACCGCGCCCGGCAGGATCGACGACACCGCCATCGTGGAAACCTGGGTCAGCGCACTGGAGCACGTGATTACCAGCGCCAAACCCCGGGGACCTGGATGGTCAGCCCGTACGGACGGTTAGCAGCCGCGACAGGGGGTCACTGTGCGTAGTGCGAGGGTGGTGTGGTGGTTGTGCGAGGGAGGTGCCGGGGGCGGCAACTGGGCGTCGAGGTTGCCGGGTACGGCACCTGTGCAGAAAATCTCCCCACCTTCCCGATGGGGCGCATGTGACGACTGTGACCGGTGAGGGCTGATCGGAATGGACTTCGGCGTCGGCGCCGGCCGGGTGGACCGCCCGGTCGAGGTACAGATGCTGGCCGTGCGCCCCCGCGGCGCGGTCGAGCGGGCCCTGGATCGGTGGGCGGGCGCGATCAGCGAGTTCACCGGCGGATGACGCCGGAGCAGGCCCGCCGGCACGTCGCGCAGGCCGAGGTCGCCCGGCTGGCCACGGCGGACACCGGCGGGCACCCGCACATCGTGCCGATGGTATTCGCGCTGGCCGGCGAGACGATCTACAGCGCCGTCGACGCGAAACCCAAGCGCTCGACATCGCTGCGCCGGCTGGCCAATGTCGCGGCCAACCCACGTGTCGCCGTTCTGGTGGACCACTACGACAGCGACTGGAATGCGCTGTGGTGGGTGCGAGCCGACGGTAGCGGCCGGGTTCTCCAAGCCGGCGAGGCCGAGGCCCGCGATGCCATCGAGCGGCTGATGGCGCGCTATCCCCAATACCGTGCGCGGCCGCCGCACGGCCCGGTGCTGGCGATCGACGTCGCACGCTGGTCGGGCTGGTCAGCCGCCGATGGTGTCGGCTACCCCTCCGCAGCGGGGACGGGGACCTGAGCTTGTAGGGTGTGCTCCCCATGGTGTCGCACGGATGCCGGTCGTTCCGAGATCATCGTTGCCACCAGCCTCGGCCGCCGCGCCGCAAGGTGTTTCCCAGCATGTGCATGGTCGTCGAGGAATGTGTGAGGTGATCCGGTGCCGTTGACGCCCGCTGACGTTGCCAACGTCGCGTTCAGCAAGCCACCTCTTGGCAAGCGGGGCTACCAAGAGGACGAGGTGGACGCTTTCCTCGACCTGGTTGAGACCGAGCTGGCTCGGCTGATCGAGGAGAACAACGATCTCCGCAACCAGGTCGAGCAGCTCGATCAGCAGCTGCGCACCGCTGCGGTCAACACCGGACCGCACCTTCGCCCGGTGGAACCACCTCGGCTGGCGATGGCACCGGTGCTGCCGGTGGTGGAGCAGACCTCGCCTGGTAATGATCACAACGCTCAGGCGACCAGGGTGCTGGGCCTGGCTCAGGAGATGGCTGACCAGTTGAAGGGTGAGGCCAAGGTTGACGCGGACGCGATGGTGAGCCAGGCCCGGGCCAACTCCGATCGGCTGCTCTACGAGGCGAGGGCGAAGGCGGATGGCCTGGTCAGGGAGGCCAGAACCCGGGCCGAGACCATGCTCAACGAGGCCCGTGCCAGAGCCGAGGCTGTGGAGGGCCAGTGCCGGGAGAAGGTCGCGTCGGTGGAGCGTGACGCGGCGCGCAGGCAGACGGAGATCATCGCTTCGCTGAGCCAGGAGAAGAACGCTCTGGAGAAGAAGATCGACGAACTGCGTGCGTTGGAACGTGAGTACCGCACCCGCTTGAAGACCTACCTGAGCTCACAGCTGCGAAGCCTCGACGGGAGCGGATCCGTTGCATCTCCAGCCCCGATGCGCCACCGGCGCGACGTGGTAGCCCCCGGGTCAGGCGCGCACGCCGACGCAGGGTCTCCGGACTCGCCGGAGCGGTTCAATTTGTTCGCCACGTAACCTGGTGGTGTGGTCCAGCCAATGATTTGTCCAGTACGCCAAATGGGGAGATCGCGGCAGGCTGAGATGATGAGAGCATGACGACAAGCCCTGAACCTCTCCAATGGATGTCCCTGGCGTGTGAGCAGTGTGGATGTGAACGAGAGGTGCAACTACCTCGCGAGGACGGCACCTTCATGACGACTGAGAAATACATGGCCTTATATAACGTGCCCGGTATGGTGCTGCTCTGCGAAGATTGTGCACCGATCGGATCACGCAGACTGGGGGAATGATCTCCCAGCCCCGCCGGAGGTGTATCCCGCCTTTCACGAAGCAGTGGCCATCCACCACACCCTTCAGGATTCCGTAGGGGATGGGCGACGGTTACTCCGGACGTAGCGCTGGCCGGGAGACCTGGCACGGACCTGAGGCGCCGCGAGTGGTCCTGGAGACCGCGCCCTGGTGCGGCGGCCATTCCATTGCGTGTACACTGAGTAACGCGACCCGCTCCGTTCTGCCTCGGGTCGCGTTCGATGTCGACCACCACGCGCCGCGACCCCGTGCGGGTCTGCGCCGGGCAGGACGACCCTTCCACGTTCGGAGACTGCATGGCGGCCCGCCGCCCTCACATCACTTCCTCGACCACATCCACCGCGCCCGCCTCGGGTTCGCTCGCCCATGCCACCTTCGTCGACCTCGGGGTGCCCAAGGTGCTCGCCACGGTGCTGGCCGCCAACGGCGTCGTGACGCCGTTCCCCGTCCAGGCGGCGACGCTGCCTGATTCGCTGGCCGGACGCGATGTGCTCGGCCGGGGCCGGACCGGGTCAGGCAAGACCTATGCGTTCGTGCTGCCGGTGCTGACCCGGCTCGCCGCGAGTACCACGCCGCGCCGGCCCGGTCAGCCGCGCGCCCTGATCCTGGCGCCCACCCGCGAACTGGCGACCCAGATCCTGACCGCGATGGCCCCGCTGGCCGAGGCCCTGTCGCTGCGAACCCTCGCCGTGTTCGGTGGCGTGCGCCCTGGTCCACAGATCGCCGGCCTGAAAGCCGGCGTCGACGTCGTGGTGGCCTGCCCAGGTCGGCTGACCGACCACATCGACAGCGGTCACGCGCGGCTGGACGCCGTGGAGATCACCGTGCTTGACGAAGCGGACCACATGGCCGATCTCGGCTTTCTCCCCGCCGTGCGAAAACTGCTCGACCGAACGCCACGTACCGGACAACGGTTGCTGTTCTCCGCGACGCTGGACGCCGGCGTTGACGTTCTCGTTCGGCGCTTCCTCAGCGACCCGGTCACTCACAGTGTCGATTCGGTGCAGTCACCGGTGACCGCGATGTCGCACCACGTGCTGCACGTCCGGCCCGATCATCGGCTCCCCGTGGTGATCGACCTCGCGGCCGCGCCGGGACGCACCCTGGTGTTCACCCGGACCAAGCGCGGGGCCACGAAACTGGCCCGCCAGCTGGTCGCGTCCGGCGTGCCGGCGGCGGAGCTGCACGGCAACCTGGCCCAGAACGCGCGAACCCGCAACCTGCGTGCCTTCTCCGACGGCAGCGCCAGCACCCTGGTCGCCACGGACATCGCGGCCCGCGGCATCCACGTCGACGACGTCGCACTGGTGATCCACGCCGACCCCCCGATCGATCACAAGGCATACCTGCACCGCTCGGGCCGGACGGCCCGCGCCGGCGCCCGGGGAACGGTGGTCACGCTGATGACCGACGAGCAGGTCCGTGAGGTCCGCAACCTGACCCACAGGGCGGGCATCACACCGACGACCACCAAACTGAGCGCTGGACATCCGTTGCTGGTCGAGCTCGCACCCGGCCAGCGCTCATTCGTCGCGGCCCAGAAGCCAGTCGCGCCCCGGAACCCAACGGTGCCCGATCCGTCCAGGCGCAGCCGCCAGCCTCACGGCGCGAAGCGTCGTTCGTCCCCGAGGGGCGGTGTCACACGGCCGGCCTCGGCGACCCACTCGATTTCCGGTCCCGTCACCGGCACAGCGGCAGCGGTACCCGCTCGGCCGGCTGGCGCGGCAGTGTTTTCCGCCGGCACCCGCATCGGCGGCCGCCGGCGTGGCCGTTGAACAACTTACTACTCTGGACGTGATCGAGCTTGCGATGGCGTAAGACTTTTCTGGTAGAAGTCAAAGAGAAACTTGCTCAACTCGGATTGATGAAATGCTTAGTCTGCGAATCCGAACACCTCACGGTGCACCGGTTTCCGTTCTTGGCGCAAATGGGTAACCTGCCTCCCAATATCAGCAATCTCGACGACGCCGAGGTGACCATCGAGTACCTTGTTCGAGTCGAGTGTGGCATTTGTGGTTACGTGATGTTGTTCAGTGCTGAGCGTTTCTGGGCCGGAGACGATGAAGCCCTGGTGCGAGGAATGACCGAAGAGGAGGAGGACGAATTGGAGCGCCGGCACCCGCTCTAGTGCGATACTCGCAGGCCATGCGGCGTCTCGGTCACCGCGGTGGCGTCGCCGTCATACGTGACGGAGAGCTCACCGCCGGGGAACGGGATTCCGTGGACCTCGAGGCGGTGCAGTCCCTGTGGCAGCACGGGGTTCAGCGTCACGGTCCCGGCCGGCACGTCGGGTTGGAGACCCAGGCACAGCGCCACGATCGCCAGCGGCACTCCGGCTGCCCACGCCTGTGGTCTGCACGCCGTGGGGTAGGGCACCGGGAAGTCGTCCGGCTCGCGACGGTGCCCACCGAACAGTTCGGGCAACCGATCGTCAAAGATCGCCAGGGCGTCGAGCAGTTCACCTACCAGGCACATCGACACATCGTCGAGCCCGTAACGTCGCAGGCCCTCGCAGGCGATGAGGGTGTCGTGCGGCCATACCGAGCCCACGTGATACGAGATCGGGTTGTAGCCCGCCATCTCGGCGGAGAACGTACGAAGCCCCCGCCCGCTGGACATGGCCGGGCTGGCTAGCGACCTGCTCGGCCTCCTGCGGCGAGGGCACGCCGCACCACAGCAGGTGCGCCATGTTCGACGTGATTGAGTCGACCTGGCGCTTGTCCTGGTCCAAGGCCAGCGCGAACGAGCCCGGCCTGCCGTCAGCTCCCGGCTGCCAGTACCGCCGCCGGATCAGCTCGCGTAGCTCCTTCGCCTCGGCGATCAGGTCGTCCGCTTCTGCGTGGTGGCCCAGGTGAGATAGCACCGCGGCGAGTTCGCGGCGGGCTCGGTAGGCGTACGGCACTGCCGTAATAGGGGCGAGTCCCGCCGGCGGTACCCTCGCCCAGCCATGGCCGGTCGCCGAACCGGACCTCGTGCAAGATCTTGCCTGGTTGCTCTTCATTGCCGGGGTCGTCGACGCGGCCCTGCCTGGCGGCGAGCGCGGCGAGGGTGTCGAGAATCAGCTCGGGCCGGAATGCCCGGGCCTGGTAACTGGAGATCAGCGCGTCTCGACCGAACAAGGCGACGAACCAGGGGATCCCGGCAGCGAGCAAGCGCCTGGCATCGTTGCGTTCATCGGGGATGCTGAGCGCGTCGAGATCGGTCAGCGAACGCAGGCAGCCGCGGGCCAGACGCTCTGGCAGGCTCTGCACCACCACATCCGGCCGACCTACGGTTTCGGTCCGCGGCCGGACCGCGATCCGCTCCTCGCTGCCAGAACCACGGTGTGCACTCACCGCGATGCGCAGCACCCACGGTTGATCCCGGCTCAGACACAACGTCCAGTGTGCGGCGCTGTAGTCGACCATCTCGGGAGGCGGGGCTCCAGCTGTACCGACGTCGCGCGCTGAGTCCCGATGGCCTCGAAGCGCAGGTGACCGGGAGAGGTTTGCTTCGGGATGCCGGGCGACTGGGCGCTGGGGTCACCCGCCAGGCGCCGAACCTGGAAGATATCGGCAAAGTCGGCATCCAACTGGATCGAGAGGC
The DNA here is from genome assembly GCA_036501085.1 of Pseudonocardiaceae bacterium. Classification (GTDB taxonomy): domain Bacteria; phylum Actinomycetota; class Actinomycetes; order Mycobacteriales; family Pseudonocardiaceae. Next base: position 10,407 of record DASYAZ010000004.1, read on the forward strand.
GCAACTGCACAGGATCGGGCGTCCAGCAGCGCAGCGTCAGAGTCTCCACCATCCGGCCGGCCGAGAGCTCGCGCAGGCGCTCGCACTCGATCGGCGCGTCGGACAGCCGGTCGGCCAGGGTGGTGTAGCCGCGGAAGTGCGCCGTCGCCGGACTCACCAACCCGGACCCTAGATGTCGCAGCGGTTCGGAGTTCAGCTGTACCTGCAAGCGGGACAGATGCCGGGTGTCGTCGGTGATCAAGCCGAAGGGCCCCGGCCCCATGTCGCCGCGCTCGTCGGAGATCGCGAAGGTCAGGCCGGCGATGGCGGTGATGGATCCTGGGCCGGCGAGCACCCGCTGTGGTGCCACCCCGTTCCAGTCAGGTGCCTGACCTGTCGTCATCGAGTCGCTTACCATCCGGCCGGCTGGCGTGCAGCCGTGAACGCCGCTGGTACTCGCGGTAGGTTCCGGTGAGTCAGCAGCGGCCGCGTCGAGGGCGTGGGTGCGCTGAAGACCATGGGCGCGGCGGGTGCCGGTACCTGTCGATCACGCACGGGAGCGAGCAACGTGGTATAGCTGCGAACCAGCGCCGACGAGGAGAAACCTGCGGCGACGTGGCGGCGGCAGGCCGCTCGATCGATCTCTCCGATCCGCCCGATCAGGGGAGCGAGCTCGGCGATGGTGTCCCGGACGAAGCCGGTCACGCCGTCGCGCACGATCTCCGAGACCGCGCCTCTGTTGGTGGCGAGCACCGGCGTGCCGCAGGCCATGGCTTCGACGAGCACCATGCCGAACGGCTCGCGCCAGGAGATCGGAAAGAGCATTGCTGCGGCACGGGAGAGGAAGTCATAGGTCTCCTCGCGACCGAGCTCGCCGAGGAACACGACGTCGGGGCCCAGATGCGGCGCGACTGCACGGTCGAAGTATGCCTGCTCGGCCGGTTCGCGACACTTGGCGGCGATCAACAGCGGCAGGCCGGCCTTGCGCGCCAGCGCGATGGCCTCTGCGGCACCCTTTCGGGCGCCATCCTGCCCAGGAACGCCAGGTAGCCCTCGGAAGTGGCGCGGAAGGGGACCTCGTCGACGTTGATGGCGTTGTGGCAGACGGCCGCGAAAGGATAGGTGCGGTACAGCCTGCCGCTGCGAATGGCTGATCCCGACGAGCTGCAACTGGGGCACGCGCGCGAACAATCCGTTGTAGAGGCCGAGCAACTCACCCTCCAGCGATCCGTGGACGACGTGCAGCGCGGGCACCGCACCCTGCGCGGACAGCAGTGCGCCAAGCGGACCGGAGTGGTCGATCACCGTGTCAACGGCAGACAGCGCGTCCAACCCACCGAGCACGTGGCGCCACTCGTCGGTAGCCATCCCGATCTGAGCCGGCACGCGGTCCAGCGGTGTCACCACCTCAACCCCGGAAACAGCTGAGCCCGGCGCGGCGACGAGCGTGACGTCGTGGCCGGCGGCGGCCAGGCCGGCAGCTTGAAGTGCGACGACCCGCTCGATGCCGCCGTAGGCCGGCGGCGGGATGGGGATCCACGGGGGGCAAGGAGACCGATACGCATTCGAGACTTTCTTGAGAGGCGACCAACCGCCCAGCAACGATGTCGGCTGCTCAGGCAGCACGGGGTGACATCGATCCAGCTGGGGTCCATCGGGCTGTGCAATTGCGCAAACGTGGCCGACGACGTCACCGTGGCTCACGTGAGGTGGCACCCAGCTAAGACAGAAGGCCATGATCGTCATGGGCGCTGTGCAACGTGACCTCCTTCGCAGTCAAACCTTCAGCGACGCGTCTCGTCAAGCCGCAAGTCGTAGAGGAGACCCACGTCACCGGCAGCTAGCAGGGCGGCCCCGCGGTCGTTTCAAGATTGACATCTCGGTTGTCGGTCCGCGGCGAAGAGGGCCGGTCACCCTCGGGTTGTCGGTAAGGGAGGCGGATCTGTAACGTTCTAGGGGTAGCCCCGGACCCCGGCGACGCCTTATGCGTCTGCCGGAGGGTGGGTTATTTCGATGCGGTCAGAGCACCCCGGGCCGACGCAGCTCGACCAACCCGCCCCGGCGGCAGCGTCCGGCCCGCAACCGATCCTGGCTGGGCAGCGCACGCCGGCTGAGCAGCTATTGGTCAAGACCTTCGTGGTCGCACCGCTACTGGCGTTGATCGCCGCGGTGCCACTGGCCTGGGGATGGGGCCTGGGCTGGACCGACATCGGCCTGGCCCTCGGTTTCTACGTGCTGTCCGGCCTCGGGGTGTCCGTCGGGTTACATCGGTACTTCACCCACGGCGCCTTCAAGGCCACCCGCCCCTTCCGCATCGCACTGGCCATGGCAGGCAGCCTCTCGTTTCAGGGCCCGGTGATCGAATGGGTCGCCGACCACCGACGCCACCACGCCTTCGCCGACAAAGACGGCGACCCGCACTCTCCGTGGAGATTCGGCAGCACCCCGGCCGCGGTGGCCAAGGGTTTCTGGCACGCACACATGGGTTGGCTGTTCGACCGCAACAACACCAACTCCGCCCGCTTCGCCCCTGACCTGCTCACCGATCCCGACATCCGTCGCGTCAACGACACCTTCCTGTGGTGGGCGGTGGCCAGCCTGGCCACCCCCGCGCTGCTCGGCGGATTGATCAGCTGGTCCTGGTGGGGCGCGGTCACGGCGTTTTTCTGGGCCGGCCTCGTACGGGTTGCGGTGCTCCACCACGTGACCTTTTCGATCAACTCGATCTGCCACATGATCGGTAACCGCCCCTTCACCACCCGGGATCGCTCAGCGAACTTCTGGCCACTGGCGATCGCGTCCTTCGGGGAGTCCTGGCACAACCTGCACCACGCCGACCCCACCTGCGCCCGCCATGGTGTGATCCCCGGTCAGATCGACATCTCCGCCCGGCTGATCTGGATCCTGGAGAAACTCGGCTGGGTCTGGGACGTCCGCTGGCCCACACCGCAACGGTTAGCCCGCATCACCCGCGTTTTTCCAGCACAGGCACCTCGACATGAATGCCCCCCATCCACAGGACGCACCGGGCGCGACATAGATGAAGGTCGAGGAACATGCGAGCAACCGAGCTGAAATCGCCCGTTACCGAGTCGAGTACAGCGGACCGGACCGGCCCCACCTGTGCCGTGTGCCCGCACAGATGGGACGCACACGATTCGATTGGAATCCGGTATTGCTCCGCGACGGTCGCCGGCGGACTCCACCGGGGATGCGTGTGCGTCGACGACACACGACGACAGCCATGACGAGGACCGACGAGGTTGACCCGGCCCGGACGTGTTCACCCCAGCGATCGGACCTCGATCTTTCCGTCGTGGACTCGGGTCTGGTATGCAGGCTGGGGTGTCGTGGCTGGGCCGCGCACGATGCTGCCGTCGGTGAGCCGGAAGGTGCTGGCGTGCCATGGGCAGATGACGCAGCCGTCGACGAGTTCGCCCTCATCAAGTGGGCCGCCGGCATGGCTGCAGGTGTTGGCCAGCGCGTAGAGCCGACCTTCATGGCGGACCAGAAGCACTGCGGCCTCATCGGCTGTGACATTGCGGTACTCGAAGATGGTGTGGTTGACGTTGACTGCTCTGGCAAACGACAGGTGCCCACCGAGATATCCACCGATCGTCAGCATCCCGAGCCCCGCGAGCCCCAGTGCCTTGCCGCGTCCCCGTCGACCGCTGCGACGGGCGAGCAGTGATGCTACGTACAGGCCGAGCGCGGCCACGTTCGCGCCCGCGTGTACTGCTCCGACCCGCGTGTCCTCGCCAATGGTGTCCGACCAGTCGTTGAGCCCGGTCATGGCGGTGGGGACCGCGCCGAGGATGCCGGCGCCGATGAGCAGGTCGGCGGCCGGTTCGGACTTGGCTCCACCGACGGCGTCTAACAATGCGGACATGCTCCAGGCGCCGATCGGCAGGTCGGTCAGCATGGGATGGACTGGATGGCCCAGGTAGGTACCGCTGAGCAGGTTACGGACCCGGCGAGGTTGCACAGCTTTGCCGACCAGACCGGCCAACGGCTGGGCGAGCTTGTCCAGAATGGTGAAACGTTCAATGCGGCGCACTAGCTCGTGTGGAAACCCCATGGCCAGGAATCCTTCCATATCAGGTCGGGTGCGTTGAGGAGCCGGGCGACGCGAACGGTGCGATCGTCGCGTTCCGGGCGTCGGCACCGCTGTCGTCCAGCAACGGATCAGGGCGCGTCTAGATGGCGATACGCGGGATCCCTTGTAAAACCATGATGTGCTAACGTTAGAACGTTCCCGGTCACTCGTCAACAGGAGTTGTTCAGCGTGGCAGTCGTGAAGCGGCCCTGGGAGGCGCAGATCGCTGCGGTTGCCGCGCTCGATGAGCCGACCCGTCGCCAGCTGTACGACCATGTCGTGCGCCAGCCCGCACCGGTCAGCCGCGACGAGGCCGCCGAAGCTCTCGGGCTCTCGCGCGCGACCGCGGCATTTCACCTCGATCGGCTGGTGGAGCAAGACCTGCTCGATGTGGTCTACCAGCGGCGCACCGGTCGCACCGGGCCTGGCGCCGGACGACCGGCCAAGCTCTACCACCGATCGGATCACCAGGTAACCGTGTCGCTGCCCCAACGCTGCTACGAACTGGCCGCAACGCTGCTGGCCGGCGTTCTCGAACACGCCGAACACTCCGATGACTCGCCGCGGGCCAGCCTCGGCCGACGCGCCTACCAGCTGGGTAGAGACCTCGGTGACACGGCGCGCGGTACTGCCGCGGATCCGGATGCCGGGGACCTCGTGCTGCGAGTACTCGAGGCATATGGTTACGAGCCGCGCAGCCAGGACGGGGACATCGCGCTCGTCAACTGCCCCTTCCACGCCCTGGCGCAGGAATACACCGAACTCGTGTGCGGAATGAACCTGCGGCTCCTTGACGGCATCCTCGATGGTCTACACACCTCCGGATTGAGCGCCCACCCGGACCCCGCTCCACCCCACTGCTGCGTGCGTCTGCGGCCCCGATGATGCAGGAGGCTATGGCAGGACGGACCGGATCGAGTCCGGTGAGCGGCCGATCACCGCGGTCCCGTCGTCGGCGGTGATGATCGGCCGCTGGATCAGAATCGGGTGGGCGGCCAGCGCGTCGATCCACCGGATGCGGTCACTGTCCTCGCGCGGCCACGTCGCCAGGCCCAGTTCGGCCGCGACGGGCTCCCCGATGCGGGTGATGTCCCACGGCTCCAGGCCAAGACGCTGGAGCACGTCCGCGATCTCCTGGACGGTCGGCGGTGTTTCCAGGTAGTACCGCAGCGTGTACTGGGCGCCCGCCTCGTCCAGCGCGGACAGCGCCGAACGGCACTTGGAACAGTGTGGATTCACCCAAATTTCCATGACGCCGATCTTTCGGCTATTGAGCCGCCGGCTGGGCAGAGCCGATGATTTCGTCGATGGTACTCGCCGGTGGTGCCCCCGCCAGATCAGACACGGTCACCAGGACGAGCGAGGTGGGGACCATTCCGGCGGCGGCGGGACCGGTCTCGATGGCGGCAGCCCCGGCTTGGAACTTGCCGGTGGCGTGCGAGTAGATGAAGCGCAGCTGGTAACCACTCTTGCCGGCGATCTGGGTGGGTCCCTGGCTGGTGACGGTCGCGCCCTGGATGCCGGGCTGGCCTGCGATCGCTTGCTCGGCGGCCTGCGCTACTGCCTGGGCGCTGGCAGCCTGAGCGCTGAACAGGCGGGCCATGGCGGTGGCGCACGTGAGTCCCTGCGAGCAGGTGTTGGGATAGACCATCTGCAGGATCTGGGGGTTGCTCTGATCGGCGATCTGGTGCCAGCCCGCAGGAATGGTGACCGAGATGCCGACTCCTGGTCCAGACAGTTGCGAGTCACTCACGAGAGTCGAGGATGGTTCGGCTCGGGTGGCGAACACCGAGCCGATGAGCAGCATCGTCGATCCTGCCACGCCGGCAACGACGGTGAGACGACGTGAAATACTCATGGTTCCCCCCGTGGCAACTCAATACTATTCTCATGCTAACGGCGTCAGCTCTTTGCGTCGGTTCGCGTGTCGTAAAATACGTGTTCGAATCGCAGAGATAAGTGGCTAATCTCGGGAAGCCCCCGTAGTCGCGCGGTAACGGCGCCGTGGCACTCTGTCGGTCGTGCCGGACACCGATCTTCTCAACGAGCTGTGGCGCCAACAATCTCTCTGGTCACGCACAGCCAACCGGATGAAAATGCGGATCGGAAGGGCGCGTGCTGCGGCTCTTACCATCACTATCTGTGTCTCCGTGCTGGGCGCCCTCGCTGGGGTATTGGCAGGCCCGCTGCCATTGGTGAGTCGAGCGATGGGCGGCGCCGCTGCGTTCGGGGCGGCGCTGTTGCCGGTGCTGCGACGGGGATGGAGCGGCCGGGCTCTGCGGGACTGGACCAGGGCGCGTTCGGTGTCCGAGGCGCTGAAGAGCGAGGTGTACCTGTCGCTCGCCGGTGCCGGTGACTACCGCGGTGACGTGCACAGTGCCAGGCTCCGGGAGAAGACCGACGCCGTGCGCGGCGACGGCTCAGACCTTCTGCGATATCAGGTGGGAATTGTGAGTGTGCATCGGGAACTGCCGCCGGTGGACGATGTCTCATCGTACTTCGCGGTCCGGGTCACCGACCAGATCGACAACTATTACCGGCGCAGGGCCGGCGAACTACAGGTCAGGCTTTGGTGGTTCCGTGCCACAGAGATCGCGCTCGCGGTGCTCGGCGCCGCGTTCGGCGCGATGGCGGCTGCACTCGGCGGTCCGTTTTTCGCGCCGTGGATCGCGGTCGTCGCCACCATTACCGCTGCGCTGGCGGTGCACGTGGCGGCCACCCGTTACGAGTTCCAGCTCATCGAGTTCTTGCGTACCGCCGACCGTCTTGAGCAGCTCAAGAGCGCGGCTGTCGCGGGTGGCTCGGTGACGGAGCTGGACGCCCTGGTGGTGTCAGCCGAGAGCGTCATCTCCATCGAGAATCAGGGTTGGATGGCCAAGCTAGCGGAGGACTCGCCCGAACAGAAGGCTGCGGATGGCTAGGCAGGTGAGCGCCGACGAGGTACGGGATGGGGTGTCGCTGACCAACCTCGGCCAGACGCTGTTCGAGGGTTCAGGAGTGACCAAACGAGAATTGGTGGACTACCTGGACGCGGTGTGCGAGCGCATCCTCCCGGTGCTGCGGGACCGTCCGCTGTCAGTGGTCCGGGTGCTGCGCGGTCAGGAACCGTTCATGCAGAAGAACGTCCCGCGCTACGCCCCGCCGTGGGTGCAGACGGTGCCGTTGTGGGCCGAGACCTCGAGGCGTCAGGTGTCCTATGCGCTGTGCAATGACCGTCGCACGCTGCTCTGGTTCGCCAACCAGCGCGCGGTGGAGTACCACCCCACCCTGATCCGGGCCGACCGCTGGGACCATCCCACCGACCTCGTCCTCGACATCGATCCCCCCGCCGAAAACCAAGCTGGCGGGTTCGGGCTGGCGGTTCGGGCCGCGCACCTGGTCCGCCAGGTTCTCGCCGAGGCCGGCCTGGTGGGGGTGGTGAAGACCAGCGGCGCAAAAGGCGTGCACGTGTTCGTCCCGGTCGAGGCCGGGGCGACGCTCGAGGAGGTGGCCGCGGCTACCCGCGCGCTCGCCGCCCGCGCCGAGCTCATCGATCCCGCTCTCGCCACCACGGCGTACCTCCGGGAGGACCGCGGCGGCAAGGTGTTCCTCGATTCGACCCGCGCCGGAGGGGCCACCGTGGTGGCGGTCTACAGCCCCCGGGTCCGGCCCGGAACGCCGGTGTCGTTCCCGGTGGCCTGGGATCAGCTTGATCGCGTTGCGGCGGCTGACTTCACCGTCCGCACCGCGGCCCGGCTGGTCGCGGAGGCGGATCCGTGGGCCGACCAGCTGCCCGAGCCGCAGCGGTTGGGTTCCGAGCTGATCGAGGAGGGCCGCGCTATCCCGGTTGCCCGGGTGCAGGCGATGCACGAGGGCAAGCGGCGTGCTCGCGCGCGCCGCGGCTGACCCGCTGCACTGTTAGTATCGCCGCTCCCCGGAGGAGGAGGTGGGTTCATCAATGGCAGTGAGAATGGTTCATTTCAGCGATCTCAGTGGCGCGACCATCAATGACGACACCGACGTTGTGCGTCTGGTGGTGGAGCAGCATCCGCTGCTCCAGAACGGCCCGGTGGAGCTTGAGATCATGGTTGACGAGGCGGATGTGGTGCGTAAGAACGCACTCAACGTCGTCAACGTCAAGCTCTTTCACGGTGACGGCTCCGAGCCGGAGGCGGTCACGATGGAAATCGAGGCGTTCAACCAGCTCGCGAACGGTATGGACATGGAAGACGTGCTCGACCGCGCCGAACCTGCCTACGCACCCCGGAAGAGAACCGCGCCGGCCTCAGCCCCGGCCGGTGAGAAGCTGGACTACGCCTCGCTGGAGCACGCGGGCAAGCCGCACCGCGGCAAGACCACCGAGGCGGAGAAGCGGGTCATCCGGGAGAACTTCCAGATTGTCAACGAGCGCCTGCGGAGCGAGGGCATGCGATCGATTGACCTGAACAATGCCGAGCACGTTTCGCGTTACGGACTCGAGGAACTGGCCGGCAAGAGCTAATAAGCTTTGTTGAGTTCTTTTTCCTCTTCGGCTGCTTCGGCGGTGGTCTCGGAGACCTGCTGGCGTACCCGCTGTGGGGAGAACCGGACGGACAGTGCGGTCAGGTAGATGATCGCCGACCAGATCAGGTTGACCAGGAAGCCCCATTCCGGGCCGATCAGCCCGGTTCCGTCGTAGACGCTCAGGTAGCTGATCACCCCGTTGCCGATGAGCCAGGGCAGGATCCAGGTCGCGCCCGCTTTCCAGTCCAGATGCGGTGCCTGGCCCTTGCTGCTGTAGTGGAAGATCGGCCACAGGACGAAGCCGATCGCGATACAGATTCCGATCTTGAGGTTGGTGGTCCATCCCGCCCAAAAGATGATCATGTTGGAGGAGTAGAACGCGAGGAACGGGATGAGGTCCCCACCGGGCAGCTTGAAGGGCCGTTCGTGATCGGGTAGCTGGCGGCGCAGTGCCGCCAGCACCAGCGGGCCGGTGCCGAAGGAGAGCACCGTGGCCGAGGTGATGAAGGTGACCAGGGACTGCCAGCTCGGGAAGGGCAGGAAGAAGATCAGGCCGACGATGAAGGTGAGCACCAGGCTGATCCAGGGGACGCCCTGGCGGTTGATCTTGGTCAGCGAGTGCGGGGCGTTGCGGTTTTTGCCCATCGCGTAGGAGACCCGGGTGGTGACCGCGGTGTAGGCGAACCCGGTGTCTGCCGGTGAGATCACCGCGTCGATGTAGAGCAGGGTCGCCAGCCAGCTCAGCCCGAGGATGGTGGCGATGGCGGCCAGCGGGCCGAAGTCATCGGCGAAGGCCAGTTCCTTCCAGCCGTGCGAGCTCATCAGGTCCGAGGGCCGGACCGCGCCGATGAACGCGATCTCCAGTGCGATGTATATGACCCCGCACAGCAGAACCGATCCGATCACCGCGAACGGGACGTTGACACTGGGGTTCTTCGTCTCCCCCGCCAGCTCGACCCCTTGCCGGAAGCCGAGGAAGGAGAACACGATGCCGGCGGTCGGGATGGCGGTGAACACCCCACCCCAGCCTTGGGGCATGAACCCGAAGGAGCTGAAGTTCTCGCCGTGGAACACCGTCACCAGAAACGCCGCGATCACCAGGATGATGATCGCCAGCTTCCACCAGACCGCGGCGTTGTTGATCTGTGCGAAGTACTTGACGCCGATGTAGTTCAAGACGACGAACACTGCCATCCCGACGATGGCGAACACCCCACCCAGGCCGGTTAACGTGTACGTCGACTCACCCTCGACCAGGTGTTTGGTGGTCAGCGGGAGGTACTTGGTGGCGTACTGCAGCGCCGCTTCCACCTCGATCGGCGGCACGGACACCGCAGCCAGCCAGGTGATCCACCCCATGGTGTAACTGGCGAACGAGCCGAAGGACAGGTGCGGGAAGCGCACCACCCCACCGGAGATCGGGAACATGGTGCCCAGCTCGGCGAAGCACAACCCGATCAGCAGGATCATCACCGTCGCGATCGCCCACGAGATGACCGCCGCCGGCCCCGCCGTGTGCGCCGCCCGCAGCGCGCTGAACAGCCATCCGGATCCGATGATCGAACCCACGCCGGCGAACAGCAGGCCGATCTTGCCGACGTCCCTGCGCAGCTGCCCCTCCACCGGGGCTGACTGTGACGTCACCGCCATAGTGCTGTCTCCCTACTCCGGACAGGGGGCAAACTGGCATCGGTGCTCTCGGCGGCGCCGACCGCAGGGCGACCGTAGTGTGCAGGTTAGGCGACCACTCCGGACCTATCCAGCTCGGCGGGCTTCGCCGCCACCGGCCGCCCTCCCTGTGGTTGTAAGGGCACGAGGTGAGGGCAAGAAACAAGCCCCAGCGCAGGGTCGGGGGTTCCGTGCTGGGGCTCTACACATGGTGTCGCGATCCGAACCCGAAGCGTTACACGGTTCTCCGGAAGTTTCGGAAGTGGAGAGCGCGCCGGAAGTTGACCGTTAAATGATCAAGGTGGGTGCGGGCGGGGTTGGCCGGTTGCCTACGATGTGTGACCGTGAGCATCGTGAGCGGTGGCCCGCCGGCCTCGGCGAGAGCTGTCTCCGATGCGCTGGCCGGATTGGGTGCCCATGCCCAACCCCTCTCGGATGCGCAGCTGGCCGTCGCTGAGCAGGCTGAGGGCAGTGCGGGATTGGTGGCCCGGCTGTCCAACGCCCTCTACGGCTCAGCGTTGGTGCAGGTGCGCAATGCCGAGCTGGCGGCACCCGGGGTCGATGGGGGGCGCGCCTACCGCACGAGGCATGGGCGGCGACCGGGGTCACGTCGCCGGATGGTGCGTTGTTGCTGCATTACGCTGCGGCGCGGCTCTCGGCAGAGCTGCAGTTGATCAAGCAGCGGTTGGCGGCGGACCACGGGACGATGGCGGCCGCCTCCCGCGCTGGTGAGGCACTGACACTGCTGCTGGAGGTGTGCACCATGCCCAGCATGGACGATCCCCGCGCCGGCGTGGTGACCACGAACCTCACCCGCGCTGCCGACCAGCTCGTCACCGCCGCTGACCGCATCGACGGCTTGTTGTCCCCGGCCGCGCCGGCCCCGCACCCAGCTGCGCAGCCACCGCCGTTGCCGGGTCGCCGGTGAGGCCGCGCAGCGGGACCTCCCGGATGACCCATGCGGCGAGCACTGCCAGCAGCGCGATCAGTGCTCCCCACCGGAACACCAGATCGATACCACTGCTCATGGCCTGCTGGTAGGCCTCTCGGGCAGCCACCGGGAGCTGCTCGAGCCCGGCCGGAGTGAGCCCGCCGGTTCCGGGCGATCCGGGCAGTCCCGCCTCCAGCCGCTGGGCGAACAGCGTGCCGAACAGCGAGACGCCGATCGAGCCGCCGATGGTGCGGAACAGCGTGGCCGCACCGGTGGCCGCACCGAGGTCGGCGGGCCCGACGCTGTTCTGCACCACGAGCAGGGTGGTCTGCATCAGCATTCCCATCCCGACGCCGAGCACGACCATCCACATCGAGGTGGTCAGTGCCGTGGTGTCCTGGTCCATGGTGCCGAGCAGGCCCAGGCCGCCGGCCATCAGGGCAGAGCCGGCGAGCAGCAGGCCCCGGTAGCGCCCGGTGCGGGAGACGAGCTGCCCGCCGAGCAGCGATGTGGCCAGCATGCCGCCCATCAACGGCAGCAGCAGCAACCCGCTGCTGGTGGCCGAGGCGCCCTGCACGCTCTGCTGGAACTGCGGCAGGAACGTCACCGCCCCGAACATCGCCAACCCGGTGAGGAAGGTCAGCGTGACGGCTGCGGTCAGATTGCGGCTGGTGAACAGGCGCAGTGGCAGGATCGGCTCGGCGACCCGGCGTTCGACGGCAACGAACGCGCCCAGCGCGAGCACGCTCAGCGCACCCAGCGCCAGGATGGGCGCCGAGCTCCAGGCGTACTGGCTACCACCCCAGCTGGCCAGCAGGGTCAGTGCGGCGACTCCGGCGGCGAGCAGGCTTGCCCCGGCCCAGTCGACGGACACCTCGGCGCGGCGGCCCGGCAGGTGCATGGTCAGCGTGGTCACCACCAGCGCGAGGATGCCCAGCGGCAGGTTGATGTAGAAGGTCCACCGCCAGCTCAGGTGGTCGGTGAGCAGGCCGCCCAGCAGTGGCCCGCCGATGAAGGCCACTGGCATCACCGCGGCCATCAGGCCCTGGTAGCGGCCACGATCGCGCAGGGGCACCAGGTCACCGATGATCGCGGTGGCTCCGACCATCAGCCCGCCCGCTCCCAGACCCTGGATCCCGCGAAAGGCGATCAGCTCGCCCATCCCCTGGGACAACCCGGCCAGCGAAGACCCGATCAGGAACACCACGATCGAGGCCAGGAACACGCCCTTGCGACCGTAGAGATCGCCCAGCTTGGCCCACACCGGCGTGGACACCGCGCTGGCCAGCGCGTACCCGGTGACCACCCAGGACAGGTGCGCCATCCCGCCCAGCTCACCGACGATCGTCGGCATCGCGGTGCCCACGATCAGGTTGTCCAGCATGGCCAGCAGCATGGCGATCATCAACCCGCTCATCGCGGTGTAGATCTCCCGCTTGGACTGGGGTTGCTTGGTTTGGGGCCGCCGGGGCACTTGAACTGGGCGTGCCATGATCATGGGCGCTGTCGTCATCGAACCTCTCCAGTCTGTCTCCTACTTACTTGTCGACCGGCTAGCTAGTTTTGTTAGCTAGCCGGTCGACAAGTAAGGTGAGGACTGTGACGGCGAACGAAAGTGAACGGGACGAACGGCGGACCGACACCCGCGAGCAGATCCGCACGCTCGCGCTGGAGCTGTTCGCCGAGCGCGGCTACGACGGAACCTCGCTGCGGGAGATCGCCGAGCGTCTCGGCATCACCAAGGCCGCGGTGTACTACCACTTCAGGACCAAGGAGCAGATCCTCGCCAGCCTGATCGGTGACTTCTTCGCCGAGATCGACGCGCTCGTGTGCTGGGCGCAGCAGCAACCGGCCATCCCCGCCACCCGGGAGCAGGTGCTGCGCCGCTACCAGGCCCTGCTCTCCGAGCGCACCACCCAGCTCGCCCAGTTCCTGCAGGAGGGACAGACCGCGCTGCGCGACATCGCCTCCGGTGACGAGCTGCGCAGTAGGTTCGCCCGGCTCGCCGACCTGCTCGCCGACCCGGGCGACCTGATCGCCGCCCGGCTGCGGGCCCGTCTCGCCCTGGTCGCCCTGCACATGGGCGCCACCGCCGGCCAGCGCCTCAACACCCCCGACCAGCAGACCCGGGAAGCCGCCCTGCGGATCGCCCTCGACCTCATCGCCTGACCGCTGCGGGTGCGCCAGGCTTGGAGTGCGACAAGCAGCGCGAGTACCGCGGCGATGTCGCCGAAGATCTCGAAGGTCGGGTGCAGGCCGAGCGGCGTGGTTAGCACGCCGGCGAGGATGACGGGCACCGACAGCCCCATGTAGGCGACGAGGGCGTGCACCAGGTCGGGTGCACGGGTTGTGCACGCTGAAGCGCGCCGCGACGTACTGCACGGCCGCCGTGATGTGGCCGATGGCGGCCCTTGCTAGGTCGTGGAGCAGGTCGTTGCTCTTCTGGCGAGGTATCAGCCAGGGCCACACCCAGAACTCGTCACGCGGCGTGAACAGCTTTCAGAGATGATTCGGTCGGCGTGCGCCGCACAGAGCCGGCGTACCCGAGCCGGTTCACGGGTGTCGGCCTACCTGCGGCCAGCCAGGGCGTCTTCCAGCCAGAACACGCCTCCACCACCGGGTTAGCCAGCCGCTCCGGTCGCCCGGGCGCGACTACCGTGCGCGCGGTGACCACCGACACCACCGATACGGCAACCCCCGGTCCCGAGCAGCTCCGGACGGCGCTGGCCGACTACATAAGAGGCCGCGGCACGTTCCGGACCCCACAGGTGGAGGCCGCTTTCCGCGCCGTGCCACGGCACCTGTTCCTGCCCGGCGTGGACCTGATGACGGCTTACGCGCCCAAGCAGGTCGTGATCAAACGTGCCGGCAACGGCACCGCCATCTCCTCGGCGTCGAGCCCCAACCTCGTGGCCGAGATGCTCGAAGTACTCGACGTCGCGCCCGGTCACCGCGTCCTGGAGATCGGCGCGGCCACCGGCATCAACGCCGCCCTGCTCGCCGAACTGGCCGGCCCCACCGGCACGGTCGTCACCATCGAGCTCGATGACGACCTCGCCGCCGGAGCCCGCGCCGGGCTGGTTGCGGCCGGATACTCCCAGGTCGAGGTGATCCGCGGCGACGGTGCGCTCGGCCATCCCGCCCGCGCACCCTACGACAGGATCATCGTCACCGCTGGCGCGTGGGACATCGTCTCCGCATGGTGGCAGCAACTCGCCCTCGGGGGCCGCCTGGTGGTGCCGCTGCGTCTGCATGACAGCGGCCTGACCCGAGCGGTCGCGCTCGACCTCCAGGCGCCCGGCCGGATGACCAGCACCTCGGCAGCGGTGTGTGGCTTCGTCCCCCTGCGCGGCACCGCCGAGCAGGCCGAGCGCGTCGTGCACCTGGCCGACGACGTTGTCCTGCACCTCGACGCCGCGGACGTGCCCGACGAAGCCGCGCTCGGCCAGGCGCTCACCTACCCCGCGCACACTCACTGGACAGGCCTGCGGATCCGCGACAGCGAGCCCGCGGCGCACCTTGACCTGTGGCTGGCCACCACCGGCAGCGGCCACTTCGGCCGGCTCTCCGTAGGGCCCGCGGCACGGGCCAGCGCCCTGGTCGACCCCGCGCTGCGGTGGGCCGGTGCAACCCTTTACGACGGCGCAACCCTCGCCTACCTTGCGCTGCGTGAACACAACGAGGTGAGCGAGCTGGGCGTCATCGCACACGGACCCGACAGCGCCACACTCGCCGCGCAAGTCAGCGACCTGCTGCACCGCTGGAACCAGACACGGCCACCCAGCCCACCATCACCGCCCACCGCAGCGACACACCCGATAACCCGCTCTCCTCCGCACACCACATCGCCCGGCCACACACCCGCATAACCATCACCTGGTAACAAGCCCACCTGAGCGCCGCCCAAGCGAACCCCCAAGAGCGGATCGTGCACCCGCCCGCTTCGGTGCTCGATCTCGTGACGATCCTGCGTACCGCGGGTGACCCGGTGCGCTTGGAGATCGTTCGCCTGCTAGCCGACGGTCGGCCCCGGCTGTGTGGCGAGATCTCCGGTGCCCTGGAACTACCGCCGTCCACCGGTTCCTATCACCTGCGGTTGCTCCGGGAGGCAGGCTTATCCCGCTCTCGCTCCGAGGGCCCCTGCGGCTCATCTCACTTGCGCCGCGACGACCTTGACGTGCTTTTTCCAGGACTTGTTGACGTATTGACGCGCTGAACCTGCGCGGAACGTTCCGTATGGTGCCGAGCCGGTCACCGCATCGGCGACGCCGCTGGAAAAGATGAAATATTCCCGCAGCCCGGCGGCCGCTAATGCCCGGTTGGCGGGTCGGGAGTTGCACACCAGTAACAATACATGATCTTGCTGGATGGCGAGTTCGTTCGCTTCGAACAGCGCGGACAGGCCTGATGAACCCAGGAAACTCACACCGTCGAGATCCAGGATGACAACCCGGGATACGGTCAGCTGCGCGATCAGAAAAGTGCTCAGTTTCCATGCTGTCCCGACATCGATCTGGCCCGTTACGGTGACCACCCGAACATCGGGACCGTGTTCGGCCACCTGCAGATCTATTTCGGCAGGATCCTCACTGCTTACATTCATGCGCTGCACGATAGGATGCGAATCCTACTGATACACCTTGGATGCCGGGTCAGACTTGCCGAGCGGTGTTGTCCAGTCGCTGTGCGGTACAGCGAGGCTGAAGTCTTCCCCGCAGTTCCCCGCCTCAGCCTGAGGTATCTCAGCGGTGCTCCCCGTCCTCTTTCCTGAGATTGCCTGGTTTGGACCTGCTGGGTGGGTGGGCATCCCACCGAGCCGGTGACGAGGACCTGTGACGAGGACCTGCGACGAAGACGAGATGAGGAGCAACGTAATGACAAGTGTCAAGCCGGGGCCTGACTTCGGCCTCACCAAGTTCGCGGACCCGCTGCGCGTCCCACCCGTGCTGCGGCCGCACTCCTGGGGAGAGCTGGCTCACGTCACCGTGCGGGTCAGGCGCGCCCAGGTGCGGCTGCACTCGCAGTTGCCACCGACGGCGGTGTGGGCCTTCGACGGGCACTTCCCGGGCCCCACCTTCGAGGTTCGCCGCGGCCAGCGGCTCCGGGTCAGCTGGACCAACGACATCGAGGACGGCCCGTTCCCCCTCACCGCGGTGATGGTGCCGCTGGCCGAGGCGCCGAGCGACTCACCCGGCTACGACCCGGCCACCGCGAAGATCATCGACGGGGTGGCCGAGCTGCCGGCCTGGGTCGCGGTGCACCTGCACGGCGCCAAGACCGGTGGCGGCAACGACGGGTGGCCGCACAACGCCGTGCTGCGAGGTGACTCCCAGCTCGCCGAGTACCCGAACGACCAGCAGGCCACCGCGCTGTGGTACCACGACCACGCCATGAACATCACGCGATGGAACGTGATGACCGGGCTGACCGGCATGTACATCATCCGTGACGGCGAAGAGGACGCCCTGGGCCTGCCGCGGGGTCGCCACGAGATCCCACTGATCATCTGCGATCGCAACCTGGACACCGACCAGGCGGGCGAGCTCACCGGCGGGTTGCTGTACAAGGTGGGCGTGGTGCCCAACCCCGACCCGAACGCCGAGCCGGTGGCAGTCGCGTTCAGCGGTCCCTTCACGCTGGTCAACGACGTGATCTGGCCGCACCTGGAGGTGGAGGCCCGCTGGTACCGCTTCCGGATGCTCAACACCTCCAACGCCCGGTTCTTCCAGTTCGACCTCTTCGACGCCGACGGGAACTCGCAGCGCGACGCCATCCGGCAGATCGGCACCGATGGGGGCCTGCTACCCAAGCCGGTGCCGTTGCCCGCAGCAGGTCTCATCCTGGCCCCGACCGAGCGGGCCGACGTGCTGGTCGATTTCAGCGCGTTCCGCGGCCAACGGCTGCGGTTGACCAACACCGCCGCGGACGCCGCTCCCGAGCCCGACGTGATGGAGTTCCGGGTCCGCGACCACGCCGCGCACGACCACTTCGTGCTGCCCGAGACGCTGTCCACCTCCTACTTCCGGGTTGAGCACGGCACCACGCTGCCGGATGATCACGACCACAAGTGGGTCGCGCTGGCTCCACCGGGGACCTCCGGCGACGGCCATCCGCAGATGTGGGAGCTCGCCGAGATCACCGATCCGGCGCAGATCCCGGCACCGCCACCGGGCAAGACCGCGGTGGACGGCGTCATCCAGGTCAAGGACCCCGCCGGGAAGGTCCGCACGTTCCGGCGGGTGGCCAAGGACTTCGACGGGACGACCACCTTCTTCATCGACGAAGGCCGCTGGGCCGTGTGGAACTTCCTGCACCTGCCGGATGTCGTGCTGAGCCATCCCATGCACATCCACCTCACGGAGTTCCAGGCGCTCAGCCGGGATATCTACGACGGGCAGGGATTCAACGTCGCCGAGGGCGGGACCGTCCTCACGCCCACGCCGATCCCGGTCACCTACCAGCGCGCGGGTGTGCTCGACGAGAACGAGAAGGGCTGGAAGGACACCATTCGGGTCAACGCCGGTGAGCTCGTCAGCGTCGCGGGACGGTTCATCGGCGCCAGTGGCAACTTCGTCTACCACTGCCACATCCTCGACCACGAGGACGAGGGCATGATGCGCCCCTTCGTGGTCGTGCCCGGCCAGGTGCGCAAGTTCGGGCACGTCGCCAGCGGCGGCATCCACCACCAGCACGGCGGGTGAGCTCCACTGCAGCGGTGGGATCGGTGAAGATCTCCGCGCCGGCGGCCCGTCCCCGGCTGCGCGGCTCCCACCACGGGTTCCCTCGATTTCTCATTGAGTTTAGGCTTACCTTGGTCGGGTGGAAGGATGGGCCATGCCAGCGCCGACGCTCGCGACGATCTCACCGCTGCGCGCGCACCACCCTTCACCTGGTCGTTTCCCCACGCTGAGGAGTGAACTACTTGCCTCTTATCGATCTTGATCATGGCGCGGTGGAGTACCGGTGGATTGAGGGTGACCGAGCGCGGGAACCGCTGGTTTTCCTGCACGAGGGGCTGGGCTGCGTGGCGATGTGGGAACGTTTCCCGGCTGCCATCGCCCGTGCCAGCGGCCGGTCTGCACTGGTCTACTCCCGGCACGGTCACGGTGGTTCCGCCCCCGGCCAGGTCCCCCGATCAGCGGACTATCTCCATCTCGAGGCGTTCGACGTGCTCCCTGAACTTCTGGATAGGTTGCAGGTGTGCCGTCCGGTGCTCGTCGGGCACAGCGACGGTGGGTCGATCGCGTTGCTGTATGCGGGTGCCCAGCCCACCTCCGGGCTTGTCCTGATGGCACCGCACGTCTTCGTTGAGCCCGCGACGGTGGCGGGGGTGGCCACGGCTGTGCGGGCCTACCGCGAGGGTGATCTGGCCCGCCGGCTGGCCGCTCTCCATGACCGGCCCGATGCGATGTTCAATGCCTGGAGCGAGGTGTGGCTCTCCAGCGAGTTCCGGAGCTGGAACATCGAGAGCTGCCTACCCCGGGTGTCCTGCCCGGTCCTGCTGCTGTGGGGCACGGACGATCCGTACGCCACGGAGAGTCAACTGAAAGCCATCGAGCACGGGCTGCCCACCTCTCCCGACCGGATGGACCTCCTCGGCTGCGGGCACTCGCCGCACCTGGAACGCGCCGGCGAGACCCAGGCGGCGGTCCTGACCTTTCTGCATACGCTGAGCGCCGAGGGCGGCGACCGGTAGGAAGCCACGGCCGTGCGAGGGGGACCCGTTCTGGTACCTGCCGGTCACGCAGCGTCGGCGAAAATCGGTACGGCTACTGAGTATTGGTCGGACGCGGCGGTTAAGTGGCGATATCCGCGCCACGGTCGCGGGAAACTGGCCTCGCAGTGCTCGGCATTAAGTCATCTGTGATTACCGCTATGTGACGAGACCTTCCGGTCACCTTGGTAGCCGTTGTCCGGGGCCCTAGGTAGTAAGCGTGGTCGGTGCTCATCGAATACGAGGTCTGCCGTCTCATGGCAACTGTCGCGATTCGGGCGGATAATGCCGCCTGCTTCGGGTGCCAGCGGGCTCAGTACTGCTGGTGAGGGTCCGGAAGGGTCGTCTAGCTGCGCTGATGAGGACTGAACCGGCGCGGTGAACCCCTTGCGTGCGGCCTCCCCGTCAGTAACGAACCGTCAAGATCTCGGTAGCGACCTGCTGGTCGCTCAGTAGTCGCAGAAAGCGGCTCCGCGGCTAAGTGATCGGTCGCGAACTTAGGTGTGAAATGCATGTTGTCAGTGACGCTATTCCTCGACATGGTGTGGCTGACCGAATCGATAACGTTGTCGATGCGGCGTTCCGTTCCCGGCCCTCCTCCACTGGGGGCTACTGTGAGGAGAATATTCATGTCTGACGCATTGTGTTTCGCTGAGATCGATGAGCAGCACGCTGAGCTGCTCCCGGCACGGACCGTTATGTCCATGTTCAGCACCGGCGGCGGGTGCACTGGTGGCGACGGCGGCGTCGGCGGCAACGGTGGCAACGGGCAGGGTGGCATCGGTATCAACCTGCTGAACATCAACCTGCTGGGCTCGCAGACCAACAGCGCCGGTAACGGTGTTGGCGGCGCCGGTGGCAGCGCCAACGGCGGCAACTGCTGAGCCAACGCACTGAAGGAAGCTTCGTAGTTTCTGGTGGGGTCGCTGTGCTGCAGCGGCCCCACCAACTCATTCTCGACCAACACCGAGCTCGTGGCGCTGCCGGTCACCGGTGAGCAGGTGATCCTACCGGTCACCGTGCCGGCCGGACCTCTATGGCAGAATTAATAATCGTGCCAGAAGCGCAGATGCTCACTGAGAATCAGTGGTCGCACCTGCGCGATGCTCGATTAGCAGCGTTGACCGAGTCGCCAGGCGAATTCTTGTCGAGTTACCAGCGAGAGTCGACTTATGGCGAACGAGAGTGGCGAGCCGAGTTCTCTCGTGGCCAGTGGGTCATTGCTTTTGTGGAGGGCCGCACCGTGGGCCTTCTGGGAGCCACCTGGGGGCTGCGGACTCCCGCGCACGACTGCTATTTGGAGTATATGTGGGTGTCACCTGGATTTCGCCGTTGCGGGATCGCGTCCACTCTGATCAGGCTGGTTCTTGAATCATTGCGCGATTCGGGTGTCGCAGTGGCCTGGCTGTGGATCTTTGACGACAACGAGTCGGCTCGCCGGTTATATGAGAGCTGCGGCTTCGTGAGCACGAACGAGAAACAGCCGATACCGGGCGATGGCACGCGACACGAGGAACGGATGACGATCAGCCTGCGACCCGCGCCCGGGAACTGATCGCCCGGGAACCGATCACCGCCAGGGACGGGCACCGGCGGCCGAGATCAAGAGTGCACGATGCCGTGACCGCGGGAGGACTTGGTCGTTGTGCCAGGCACGGCAGCCGACTCCATCTCTCTTCACGTCTTCACCCGAAGTGAGTGAAAGCGTGAAGCAAGTCGAGACGTTCAAACCTTGCGCAGGTCGCCAGCTGTGTCGAACGGGAGGGGGAATTCCCGATGGATCAACGGGTCTTCTGGTCCGACCCGTTGAGGTGGTGGCAAGATCTGGTCTTGTTGGGGTGCAGGCAGTGAACCTCAGTGAAGTTCGGCGTTGTGAGGTGATGACATGAGCCTCCGGCCAGACTCGACCGCGCTCCCTCGCAGACTTCGCGAGCTGCGGAAGCAATGCTGGCCGGACCGGCCGCTGACCCAGCAGGAACTGGCTGACGCCTTCGGCGTGGTGCTGTCCAACATCTCGTCCTGGGAGAGCCGCACCACTCGGAAGGTTCCCCCGCCTTCACGGCTTGCTCAATACGCACGGTTCTTTGCCACCAGGCGCTCGCTGGAACCGGCTATCCGTCTGCTTCCCGATGACGAGCTCAACGATGCGGAGCGAGCTGAACGGGATCGTCTCGCCGCGGAGTTGGAGCAGCTGCGAGGGGCCGCGCTCGGTATCACGACCGGCAATCAGGGTGAACGGTCGCGATCGCTCTGGCGTTTTCCTGACGCCGGACCCGTCCGGATCATCTGCGGTCCCAACGCGCAACCGCCGACATTCGCTTCGGCTGAGTACCACAACTACGTGCAACTCAGCAGCTATGCAGATCTCGATGCGCTGGTCGAGCTGCACGGGCACGTTCGACGTGAGAACCCGGAATCTGATGTTCAGTATGAGTTGGCGAGCCGGCTGGAGGACGATGATCTCCCCGCACATCTCGTTCTGCTGGGAAGCGCCTGGATCAACAGCGCCACGAAGAGAATCGCCAGTCTCGTCAATCTCCCCGTACGCCAAATCGATGATCCGCAGCTCAAGACCGGGGAGATATTCGAGACTGCCGGTGAAAAACCGCAGTATTTTCGCCCACGATTTGTAGATGGCGATCCGGAGAAAGCGGTCATCGAAGATGTGGGGATGTTCTTTCGCGCGCCGAACCCGAATAATGTGGCACGCACCTTGACTATCTGTAGCGGGGTTTTCACGCGCGGCGTTTACGGTGCGGTTCGCTTCCTCACTGACGGCGTCATGCGAGAAGAAAATCACTGGCAGCTGGCAGCTATATTCGGGGACGCGAATTCTTTCG
>DASYAZ010000005.1:0-3631 GCA_036501085.1 Pseudonocardiaceae bacterium
GCGTTCCCGACCGGGAAAACCTTCGATGCCTGGCAACCGGCGACCAGCTCGATCCCCGCACCCACCCAGTCCGCGCTACGCACCCTGGAATGGATCTCCCGACGGGAGAACCTGGTGGTCTGCGGGCCCTCGGGCACCGGGAAAACGTTCCTGCTCGAAGCCCTGGGACAACAAGCCGTGGAGGCCGGACTGAAGGTCGCCTGGTTCACCCTCGAGGCGCTCGGGGTCCTGCTACGGCGCCACCGAGCCGATGACACCGTCACCAAAGCCATCGCCCGGGTGCTCCGCGCCGACCTCGTCGTAGTTGATGACGTTGGCCTCCTACCGGTTGCCCAAGACGCCGCCGAGGGCCTCTACCGCCTCGTCGACGCCGCCTACGAGAAACGCTCCGTCGCGGTCTCCTCGAACCTGCACCCCGCCAAAGCGCACTTGTTCGAGCGAACGTGTGCGAGGTGACGCCGAAACGTCACAGGTTCGCCAGCCGGGGGTCCGCGACGTGGTCGGCGAGATAGATCAGCGCCGCTTGGGGGTCCATACCGAAGGCTGCGGCGACGAGTTTCGGGTCCATGGTGTTGACCAGGTCGACCAGTCGGGTGGAGCGGATCATCCGGGGTGGGAAGCCGCAGTCGTCGAGGACGTGGGACAGGTAGGCGGTCGAGGCGGGTGCCCGGCCGGCCTTGGTGCCTTTGGTGACCATGACGTGGGGGTTGTCGGTGGGCCAGGCCCGCCGGTGGTCGAGACAGCGCTGCAGCACTGCCCAGGAGGCCGGGTCGAGCGGAACGGGGTGGGGTCGTTTCCCGAGCCGTGCCGTTCGGGTTTGCGGGTCGATGTCGGTGATCTTGAGCGTCCGTGTTTCCCAGCTGGAGGCGCCGTGCGGCAGGGCGAGGAGCCCGAGCAGGGCTTCGTGAGGATGGACGTGTTCGGCTGTGGTCCAGCGCCGGAACAGCTCGCGCTGCTG
The DNA here is from genome assembly GCA_036501085.1 of Pseudonocardiaceae bacterium. Lineage (GTDB taxonomy): Bacteria > Actinomycetota > Actinomycetes > Mycobacteriales > Pseudonocardiaceae. The sequence continues at coordinate 959 of DASYAZ010000005.1, forward strand.
GTCAAGAGTGAGGGTGCGACCTCGGAACCCGGTGGATTCCCGAGCGGTCAGGTCTCGGGTCGGATCGACGAGCACGATGCGTTGGGAGCGGGCGAACGCGAAGAACTGGCGAAACACGATCAGCCGCCGCTTGCGGGCCTTGGGCAGGGTGGCCAGGAACGCCTCGATGTCGTGCACGTCGACCAGCGCCCAGTCCTGCTCGCCGCGTCGGGTCACGAGGAATACCGCAAGGTCGCGCATCGTGGCCAGGGCGGTCTCGAGGGTGTGGTCGCTGCGAGGGCGGGTGCCGGCCCGGCGTGCCCGCTGCTGGGCTTGCATGCGGGCGGTGTTGAAGGCGGCCACGGCCGGCCGCAGTGGTGGCGGGACGGCGTCGATGCGGCGCTGGCGGCGGCCGGCCGCGAGCTGCTCGGCCTGGTCGGTAGGTAGCGCCAGGCCATGGGCGGTGAAGAAGTCCTCGAGCGCTCGGGCCAGGGAGCCCATCGAGCGGCCCGGCCGACGGGCGCGCTCAAGCAGGGCCTGCGGGAGGTTCTGGTGTTCGTCGGTGAGCAGCCGGCCCAGGGTGGTGATCATCTCGCAGGCGTTGCCGGTGCAATGCCTCGCGGCTAGGTGGGCGGTGAACTCACCCAGCCAGGCCGGTGGCTGGTCGAGGCGGGCGCTGAGGTTGTCCGCGCGGATGAACAACCGGTCCGGGTGACACTGGTAGCACGGTGAGCACAGCCCCAGCCCGGCATGCCGGCGCAGCTGCCCGCATTGGCGGCAGATACGGGGTGGTTGCTTGCCTGGGCGAGGGCGAGAACATGAGCCGCACCAGCCGGTCGTCTGGCGCAGATAGCCGGGCTTGCCGCAGCGAGGGCAGGGCTTCTGTTGGGCGTGCAGCTCGGCCTTTCGACGGCAGGTCTTGCACAGCCGCGCGTCGGCCCTGCGCACCGGATGCCCGCACTCGGTGCAGCGCCGTGAGCACAGCGTGCACCGCCCGGTGGCCTCGACGAGCACCCGGGCCTTGCCGCAGTCGGGGCAGGGTGTCTTGGCCGCCTGCTCGCGCATGCGGCGCACACACAGGCAGCAATGCTGGCGATTGAGGATCCCGACCGGGGCGCCGCACCCCACGCAGTCACGCTGCCGTTTGCCCACTATCGATCACCGGAACACTGGCTGGTCACAGCGGCGGCATCGACCGGCCGTGCTCATTGACCGCCCTCGGCTCCGCCGCGGCCGGTTGAGCCGAGGTGGCGGGGCGTTCGACCGGGGTGGTGTCCACCTCGAACAGATCATCGGGCGTGCATTGCAGCGCGGTGCACAACGCGATCAGGGTCGAGAGCTTGACCTGGGAAGGCTCCTTGGTCAACAGCGCCGACACCGAGGCCGCCGACAGCTCCAACCCGGCCTTCTCGGCCAACAGCCGGCGCAACTCGATGCCGGTCCACACCTCGCGCTGGGCTGCGGCCATCCGCAGCCGCCACCGGATCCTCACCGCCGCTCCTCCCCGTCGCTCAGCTCGGCCAGCGTGCTGCTGACCGCGCGCCGGTAGGCGTCCTCGATGAACGTCACGGAGGGACGGACATACCGCATCGTGGAACTGACAGTCCAGTGTCCGAGGAGCTGTTGGATGGCCACCAGGTCGACGCCGCGCTCGTAATTGTGGGTGGCGCAGGCCCTGCGCAGCCCGTGCGGGCTGAACCACTCGGCGGGCGGTCGGCCTTCGAGCTCCATCAGCCGGCGCAGCCGGTTGCGGATCGTGCCCCGATGCAGTGGGCCGCCGGACTCGTCGGCGAACAGCACCGGCGTGTCCGGGAAGCGGCCGCGCACATCGCGCAGGAACCAGCGCAGCACCAGATCCAGACCATCGAGCATCGGCACCCAGCGCGGCCGCGGGCCCGAGGTGTGAGCGCCCTTGCCGAAGCGGACGTGCAGCTTGCCGACCGGCCCCCGGCCGAAGTGCAGGTCCGGGATGTCGAGCATCGATGCTTCCTCCGAACGCAGCCCGACGTGATACAGCGTGCGGAACAGCGCATAGTCCCGGGCGGCGGGTGCGTACTTGCGGGCGCCGGCGATCCGGGACTTCAGGAACTCGAAGAACTCGCCCACCCGCTCCGGCGTCGGTGGTGGCGCCAGCTCCGGGGAGTCGTCCCCGACATGGCGGGAGGCGTTGAACTCATCGACCGGGCAGACCAGCCGAACCCCGAAACCCGCCTCGATCTGGGCGGCCTTGCGCACCTGCAAGAATCGGTGGAAGTCCTTGAAGATCTGCACATACCCCCGCCGAGTCGAGGACTTGCGCCCAGCAACCGCGAGCTCGCCGACCACCCGGTCGACGTCCTCGACCGTCACCTCCCACGCCGGTCGACCCAGCGCGGTCAGCGTTCGCTCCAACAGCCCGATGTCGTTGTCGATGGTCACCGGGCTGAACCCGCGCGCCCGCCAGGACGCGACGAACGCCTCCACACACTCGGCCTGGAACTCCCACGGATCCGTAGTCATCGGCTCGGCCGGCACACCACCGCCCGGGATCAACCGCAGCCCACCCGCCACCCGCACACCTTCTTCGCACCTGACCAGATAAGGTGACGCCTAACATAGCGGATGATCACCTGAAAGATCAGCGGGACCCGGTGGATGCCATCAGGCCAGGTACGAGCACAGATGCTTCACGACGAACATGAGCCAGCCCCAGTT
>DASYAZ010000006.1:0-39366 GCA_036501085.1 Pseudonocardiaceae bacterium
CGGAAACTGGGTCGACTGGTTCACCGTGTTCGCCCGTAACCAAGTCGTGCTGGCTTACGACCCGACCAGCAAATTCGCCGCCGACTTCCAAACCAAGCCGTGGTATCAGTACTCCAAGAACCCGGGATCAAGCTGGGACGCTACGATCCCAACCGTGATCCACTGGGCTACTACACCTTGTTCGTCGCCCAGCTCGCCGAGAAATACTACGGGATCCCCGGCCTCAAGCAGCAAATCCTCGGCGCCGACAACAACCCCAACCCCAACCAGCTCATTACCGCCAATTTCCCGGACGGGAAGTCCGACGCCGCGTTCTACTACCTCAGCGATGCGAAGTTCGACAAAACCCCCTATGTCACCCTGCCCGACCAGATCAATCTGAGTAACCCCGACTTCGCCGGCCAGTACGCCCAGGCCAGCTACACCACCAACATCGGCCAGATCTTCCGCGGTGCCCCTATCCAGGTGAGCATCGCCCCGCTCCGCGGCGGAAACACCCGAGTGGCCGACGAAGTGATCCATCTGCTCGACTCCCCCGAAGGCGCCAACCTGCTAAGCCAGTTCGGCTTCCTACCCAGCCCAATCCTGGCCGGCGGCAACATCAACACCATACCCATAGCACTCAGATGCCAGATCCAGGGCACCTACCACAATCTGTGACCCAGACGTCCACTCGCGCCAGCGGCTACGATCTTGCCGCGATCCCTGCGACGCTGACAGAGGAGCTTCGAGATGGTGGTGTCTCGACATGACGCATGAGCGGTCCCCGGAGCCGGACTCCGAGCTGGCCGACCAGATCAGATCTGATGTGCCGCATGCCGCGCGGATCTGGAACTACTGGATGGGCGGCAACGACAACTACGCGGTGGACTGTGCCGCCGGTGACGCCGTCGCGGAGGTGTATCCGGAGATCGTCACCATGGCGATCCAGTCCCGGCAGTTCCTCATCCGTGCAGTGCGTTTCCTGGCCGGCGAGGCCGGGGTACATCAGTTCCTCGACATCGGCACCGGCCTGCCCACGATGCAGAACACCCACGAGGTCGCCCAGCGGATCGCGCCCGCGTCCCGGATCGTCTACGTCGACAACGACCCGCTGGTGCTGGTGCACGCTCGCGCGCTACTGCGCAACACCACCCCGGACGGCGTGACCGCCTACGTGGACGCCGATCTCCACGAACCGGATCTGATCGTCTCCGATGCCCGCAACGTGCTGAACTTCAGTGAGCCGATCGCGGTCATGTTCATGGGAGTGCTCGGCTACGTCGTCGATTTCGACGAGGCGAGTTCCATCGTGGCGCGGGTGCTGGCCGCCGTCCCGTCCGGCAGCTACCTGGCGTTGTGGGACGGCACCGACACCAGTGCCGCCGTCATCGAGGGCAGCGCGAAGCTCACCGAAAGCGGAGCCGTTCCCTACAACCTGCGCAGCCCCGAGCAGCTTGCCCGGTGCTTCGAGGGCCTGGAGATGGTGGACCCCGGTCTGATGCCGATCACGCAGTGGCGACCGGACACCGCCGAGATCGGCAAGCCGGAGGCTATTGACGCCTACGGAGCTGTGGCGCGCATGCCGTGAGGTGACGCGCTCAGGCGGCTCGCAGCGCGTCGCGCAGCCGGACGCGCGCGCCGGTCCGCAGGACGGCATTGCGGTAGATCCGGCCTGCGAGCCAGATCAGCGCCGGGATCAGCAACACCACGAGCACCACCGCCAGGCCGGACTGCCAGACCGGCACACCACCGAAGCCGACACGCATCGGCATCAGGGTCGGGGCGAACAGCGGGATCAGCGAGAGCACCTTGACCAGCGAACTGTCTGGGTTCGTGGGCAGGATCGAGATCCCCAGGACGTAGGGCACGACGAGCAGCATCAGGATCGGGGTGATCACACCGGCGATCTCCTCCTGCCGGGAGACCAGCGCGCTCGCGGCAGCGAGCACCAGGGCATAGCTGAAGAAACCGAGCAGGTACCACACCACCAGCCACCCCACCGTGCCGGCCACCGACGACGCCGAGATGGTGAGCGACCCGGTCGCCAGCCCCGCGATGGCACCACCGGTGGCTACGATCACGATCTGCACCAGCCCCACCAGGCCGATCCCGGCTACCTTCCCGGCCATCAGCTGCCACGGTTGGATCGTCGCGAGCAGCAGCTCAACCACCCGGCTGGACTTCTCCTCCACCACGCCCTGCGCGACGAACTGGCCCCAGGCCTGCAGCGAGAGGTAGATCAGCACTCCGGTGACGATGCCGAGGGTGATCCGCTGCGCGTCGAGCTCCGGAGCCGGCTCCAGTGCCGCCACGTCCACCCCGGCCGCCGCCACCGCGGCGCTCACCTGGGCGGGATCACCCCCGAGGCGGCCGATCTGCGCATCGAGCGCCTGCTGGCGGGCCAGCGCGTTCAACGTGGTGCGCAGGCCCTCGTCGAGGCTCTTGCGCACCACGACCTGGATCGACCCCTGCGAGCCGATGACCAGCGCGTCCAGCGTGCCGGCCCGGACCTGGCGCTCACCGGTGGCCCGGTCGGGCACCGTCGAGGTCTGCACCTGCGTGCCCGATGCCTTCGCCACCGCCGCGAACGGCCCGGCCAGCGACGCGTTCTGGCTGGTGAAGCCCACGGGGTGCGCTGAGGACCCGCCGACGAACCGCAGCACCACGGCGAGCCCCACGAGCAGGCTCAGCAGGACGAGCGTGCTGATCCGGAACGCCTTGGATCTGATCCGGGTGGTGATCTCGCGGCGGGCCACCAACCCGGCCGGTTGCCATGCCGAGCTCATCGCGGAGTCTCCTCGCTCACCACGCTGCGGAACAGATCCACCAGCGAGGGCCGGCGGCGGGCGAACTCCCGGACCCGTCCGGTGGTCAGCGCTGTCTTCAACACAACCTGGTCGTCGACTCCGGCGGCCAGCTCCAACACGGTGCGGGTGCCCTCCCGAGCGTGCACCCTCACGCCGGGCAACGCATCGGCCCATCCCGGTGGCGCGTCCGGCGCGTCCACCAGCAGCTGCGTGGTGGTGCCGCTGCGCAGCTCGTCCACCGAGCCACACGCCACCAGTGCCCCGCTGCGGACGATTCCCACCCGATCACACAACCGCTGCACCAGGTCCAGCTGATGGCTGGAGAACAGCACCGGGACGCCCTGAGCGCACTTCTCCCGCAGCACCTGGCTCATCACCTCCACCGCGACCGGGTCCAGACCGGAGAACGGCTCGTCGAGGACCAGCAGCTGCGGGTCGTGCACCAGCGCGGCGGCCAGCTGGACCCGCTGCTGGTTGCCCAGGCTCAGCTTCTGTACATCGTCATTGCGGTGCCCGGCCACGCCGAGGCGTTCGGTCCAGGCCCGCATGGATCGTCGGGCCGCCGTGGGTAACAGGCCGTGCAGCCGAGCCAGGTACACCAGCTGCTCACCGACCGGCATCTTCGGGTAGAGCCCGCGTTCCTCGGGCATGTACCCGATGCGCCGCCGGCTGTCCAGGTCGACCGGGCGGCCATCCCACCGGACCTCGCCCTGATCGGCAGCCAGCACCCCGAGCACGATCCGCATCGTGGTGGTCTTGCCGGCTCCGTTGCTGCCGACGAACCCGAACAGCTCGCCGGCGCGGACCTCGAAGGTCATCTCCTGCAGCGCGACCACATCCCCGTACCGCTTGGAGATCCGGTCAACCTCCAACCGGCCGGTCATCCACGTCCTTCCTGGGGGCGGGTGATCAGTGGCGCTGCTCCCCGGGCCTCGACACTACCTGCGCCGCCCGAGCCCGCGAACCGGTGACCGAGGCAGTTATCGCCGATTTCACCGCAGGTTGCAACGGCCGCAGTGGGACGGCTATCGCGCGGCAGTGGTGCGGTTCGTCTCGCCGTCGCTGGCCACCCGGTTGCCCGCCGCCTCACCCTGTAACGGCAGCAAGCCGTGAACTCGACGCCATCGACATCGTCGTGCTGGCAGAGGTACGTGACGTCGAGTTCACGGCGCCACGGCCCCACACCCCGCTCCGCCACAGGTGCAGTTGGCGCATCCGGTCCGCGGTGGGGGGATGGCGGTGGCGACGTGGTGGCCCAGCAGGCCACCGGCGAGCAGGAGCCCGACCGCACCGGCGCCGGCCACCGCCACGATGACGGTGAGCGCCGCGCCGTTCGTCCCGAGGGCCAGCCCGCCGCCGGCGGCGCACACTGCGGCGGCCGCGAGTACCGGTGGGGCGCCCACCCGGTTGGCGGCCACGAAGGCGGCGTCCGAGCGCAACGTCGCCGGAGTGCGCATACCGGCGAAGCGGTTGCGCGGCAAACGCCGCTGCCAGCCGAGCAGCCCGACGACGAACAACCCGGCACCAGCGGCCAGCAACACCGCACCGAGCAGCGTGGACGGATGCACGGCGGCCAGGATACTGGCGTCGCGAACCCGGTTGGCCGACCCGCTATGGTGGACGCTGTGAGCACGGCCCGCCTGCTCCTTCCCAGGCTGCGCTGACCGGCGGACAAGTCAGCGCAGCGATCCCCTCACGGCCTTCACGCCTGGGGGGCTTCGCTTTTCCTGGAGGTGTCCTGATGACCACGGCCGGGCCCGGAAGGACGACATGAGCGCCACCGACGACGGGGACGTCCCGCCGCACCGTTACACCGCCACCCTCGCCGGTGACATCGAGCGCCGGTGGCAGCGCCGCTGGACCGAGCAGGGCACGTTCCAGGCGCCGAACCCGGTCGGGTCGTTGCGCCCCGCTGATGGTGCTCCGGTGCCCGAGAACAAGCTGTTCGTGCAGGACATGTTCCCCTACCCCTCGGGATCCGGGCTGCACGTCGGGCATCCGCTGGGCTACATCGGCACCGACGTCTACGCCCGCTACCAGCGGATGACCGGGCGCAACGTGCTGCACACCATGGGCTTCGACGCCTTCGGGCTGCCCGCCGAGCAGTACGCCGCCGAGACCGGCACCCACCCGCGGAGCACCACCGAGGCCAACGTCGAGCTCTTCCTCGCCCAGATCCGCCGGCTGGGGCTGGGCCACGACGAGCGCCGCCGGGTGCGCACGACTGATGTGTCCTACTATCGCTGGACCCAGTGGATCTTCCTGCAGATCTACCACGCCTGGTACGACACCGCAGCGCGGCGGGCCCGACCGATCGCCGAGCTGGAGGCGGAGTACGCGCAGGGCATCCGGTCCACCCCGGATGGGCGGCCCTGGAGCGAGCTGACCGGTGACCAGCAACGCGCGATCATCGACTCGCACCGGCTGGTGTACCTGTCCGAGGCGCCGGTGAACTGGTGCCCGGGTCTGGGCACCGTGCTGGCGAACGAGGAGGTCACCCCGGAGGGCCGCAGTGAACGTGGCAACTTTCCGGTGTTCCGGCGCAACCTGCGGCAATGGATGATGCGGATCACCGCCTACGCCGACCGGCTGCTCGATGACCTGGACCGGCTGGACTGGCCGGAGAAGGTCAAGACCATGCAGCGCAACTGGATCGGCCGCTCCCACGGCGCCCGGATCCGTTTCGTGGTGGGCTCTTCAAGTACCCCCAACCCGGGGTCTGGGGGTACTTGGAGAGCCACCAACGTCGACGTGTTCACCACCCGCCCGGACACCGTGTTCGGGGCGACCTACCTGGTGCTGGCCCCGGAGCACCCCCTGGTCGATGCGGTCGTCGCCGAGCAGTGGCCACTCGGGATCGATCCCCACTGGACCGGTGGTGCGACGACCCCGGCCGAGGCCGTCGCCGCCTACCGCCGCGCCGCCGCGCAGCGCTCGGAGCTGGAACGGCAGGAAAGCCGGGACAAGACGGGTGTCTTCACCGGCGCCTTTGCGATCAACCCCGCCACCAGCAAGCCGATCCCGGTGTTCATCGCCGACTACGTACTGATGGGGTACGGCACCGGCGCGATCATGGCGGTGCCTGGGCAGGACCAGCGGGACTGGGATTTCGCGGAAGCCTTCGGGCTACCCATCGTGCGCACCGTCGCCCCTCCGGAGGGCTTCGACGCTCAGGCCTACCCCGGTGAGGGACCGGCGATCAACTCCTCGTTCCTGGACGGGTTGGACGTCACCGAGGCCAAAAAAGCGATCACCTCCTGGCTGGAGGTGCGCGGCGCCGGCGAAGGCACCGTGCAGTACAAGCTGCGCGACTGGCTCTTTGCCCGGCAGCGCTACTGGGGCGAGCCGTTCCCGATCGTCTACGACGAGGATGGCCGGCCGCACCCGCTGCCCGAATCGATGCTGCCCGTCGAGTTGCCGGACGTGGCGGACTACTCGCCGACCACCTTCGACCCGGAGGACGCCGACTCCGAGCCGTCCCCGCCGCTGGCCAAGGCGACCGACTGGGTGCAGGTGCAGTTGGACCTGGGTGCGGGCGTCAAGACCTACCGGCGGGACACCAACGTGATGCCGCAGTGGGCGGGATCGTGCTGGTACCAGCTGCGCTACATCGACCCGGACAACGACGAGGCGATGTGCGATCCGGTCAACGAGCGGTACTGGATGGGACCGCGCCCGCAGCTGCACGGCCCCGACGACCCGGGTGGGCTGGACCTGTACGTCGGCGGTGTGGAGCACGCGGTGCTGCACCTGCTGTACTCCCGGTTCTGGCACAAGGTGCTGCACGATCTGGGGTACGTGTCCTCGGAGGAGCCCTACCGGCGGCTGTACAACCAGGGTTACATCCAGGCCTTCGCCTACACCGACGCCCGCGGTGTCTACGTTCCCGCCGATGAGGTGGTCGAGGAACCCGACGGTAGCTACACCTGGCACGGCCAGGACGTTGCGCGCGAGTACGGCAAGATGGGCAAGAGCCTGCGCAACTCCGTCTCGCCGGACGAGATGAGCGACGCCTACGGCGCCGACACCTTGCGGGTGTACGAGATGTCCATGGGGCCGCTGGACGTCTCGCGGCCCTGGGCCACCAAGGACGTCGTCGGCGCGCACCGGTTCCTGCAACGGTTGTGGCGCAACCTCGTCGACGAGACCACCGGTGAGCTGCGGGTGGTGGACACCCCCTTGGACCCGGATGTCCAGCCCGACCTGGACACCTTGCGGGCGCTGCACCGGACCATCGACGCCGTGCGCAACGACTACGCCGCGCTGCGGCTGAACACCGCGATCGCCAAGCTCATCGAGCTGAACAACTACCTCACCAAGGTCTATGGCTCCAGCGCGGGCACGCCGCGGGCGGTGGCCGAGCCGTTGGTGCTGATGCTGGCGCCGGTGGCTCCGCACCTCGCCGAGGAGCTGTGGTCCCGGCTGGGGCACGGTGCGTCGCTGGCGCACGGCCCGATGCCCGAAGCGCAGCAGCGCTACCTGGTCGAGGACACCGTGGAGTACCCGATCCAGGTCAACGGCAAGCTGCGCTCGCGGGTAGTCGTGCCCACCTCGGCCGGCCCGGAGGAGGTCCGCGCCGCAGCGTTGGCTCAGCTGCACGCCGCAACCCTCATCAACGGCGATGCCCCCCGCAAGGTCATCGTCGTCCCCGGCCGCCTGGTCAACGTCGTGCTGTAGCGAGGCAGGATCCGGCACTCATCGCGCGGGATGTGCCGGCCAGCGACGTCGACGTCCAGCCGTGGGGGTCCTTCGTCGCCTTCAGCGATCCGGATGGCAACACCTGGACGCTGCAGCAACTACCCGCGCGAGACTAGACGCGACGAGGGTGCCACGTGTCCCCGACGGGGCGCCACGGCCGCGGCTGGGAGCGGCAGCTGCGGGAGAACGGCGTGGTCGGTTGCCCGCTGGGCGGTGGTGGGGTGGTGGGGTGGTCAGAAGGGTGGCTGGTCGGGTGGTCCGGCGGGTGGTGGACGCGCTGGGGATGCGGGTGGTGGGGGTAGGAGGAGGATTGGTGCCTCGCAGTTCACCGAAATATCTGGTGGGTCGGGCTCGTGGTTGCGGGGTAGCGGTTGGGGTAGGTCGGGGATGAGTGGTTCGCCGCGAGTGTGGTAGATCCGCATGAGGGGGCTTGTCCACACGAAGTGCCCGGCCTGAGGTTGGGCGAGGGTCCAGCCGCCCTGATGTTTCATCGTGTGGTGGTGTCCGCAGTTAGGGCCACTGTTGGTCGTGACGGTCAGCCCGCCGTGGGCGTGATCGTGGGTGTGATCCAGTTCGGTGGTGGCGGCGGGGCGGCGGCACCCAGGGCCGACGCAGTGCCGGTCGCGCATCTGGATGTGCCGGCGGAGCGCGGTGTGGGCGAAGCGCCGGTGGGCGTGCTGATCGAGGGCGGCACGGGCGTGGTCGCGGTGCGCCCAGCTGCCCGAGATGCCGGCCAGGACTCTCGCCCAGTCGGGGTGCTCGGCGGCTAGCGCCGGAAACCTCTCCAGCAGTGCCACCGGCAGGGCGATCTCCACGATCCCCCCGACACACTCACCACGCGGGCCCGATCGACTGGGCCGGCGGCGGGTGAGATCACCGTGGAGCAGGTAACCCTGGGTGTCGACGATCGCGACGCGCCATTCGGCGGTGTGTTGGGCGGCGACCAGGTCCCGGGCGGCCGCGGCCGGAATGGGGCCCCACCCGGGCAACTCGGCGGGATGCTCGTCGAGTCCCAGCAGGGTGGACAGCCGCACCCGCACCTCGACGCCGTAGCGCCGCGGGCGACTCGGGGCGATCAGACTGGGACAGCCCGCCCTGGGGTGCGGGGTGTACTGAGGCTGCTCGACCCCCTGGGCCGGCGAGGGGTGCTCAGGCTGGTCAGGGCTCTGAGTTTGCGCGGCGCGCGGGGTGCGCTCGGGCTGGTCGGACCGCTGGCCTGCGGCGGTGCGCTCGGGCTGACCGGGCGCGTCACGCTCGGGGCGTTCGTGGTCGGGCTCGCCACCGCGGTGCTGCTGGTTGCGCTCGGTGTCGGGATCGTCGTCGGCGGGAGTGACGGGGCCGAGGTGAAGCATGGTGGTCAGGATCTGCGCCCGGGACAATCCGTCGAGGGTGCCATCGAGCAAGCGCAGGAACAGATCGGCACGAGTCTGGCCGAGCGTGGCTGGATAGCCGGCCGCCCGCAGATCCTCGCCCAGCACCTCCAGGCGTGCCGCGGCGGCCGCGGCCTCCGGCGCGGGCAGCCCGGATCCGGTGAGCACCGCGGTGCCGGTGTGATCGAGGTAGCCGTGGACCGCGCGGTCACGCAGGGCGCGCTGGTAGCTGCGGCGGGTGTAGTCGGGATCGATGGCCTGGACCTCCCGCAGCAGCCGCGCGGCCAGCTGCCCGGTGGTCCAGCCCGGCGCCAGCGGCACCAACCGTTGGCAGATCCGCTCAGACTGGCCAGCTGTGGCGTCACTGAGGTAGTCGGTGAACACCCTCGCCTTGTGGTGATCCAACTCACCTGCCGCCAGTGCCGCATGCACCCAGGGCAACTGATCGACAAGCACCTGTGCGCAGTCCAGCTCGTAGCCCGCCCGGCGAGTGGTGAACGTCAACGCCGCAGCGATCTCCGCGCTCTCCCACCCACCGGGGCTGCGCCGGGCCACCTCGGCCATCGCCGCCCAGCACCGGGCATAACCTCGGGACACCTCCGCCCACGCGGCGCGCAGCTCATCAACGATCTCCACATCGGAGACCACCGAACTCCCCCTCGCCGACATGGATCGATCATATGTTCGAACCCTGACAAAACCACGTCTGCCGGGCCGGCGCGGGTGGAAGAGCCGATCAACTGCGGACTGTGCAGGTGGAGCCGACACAGGTCGGGCCGCCGCGAGCTGTACCAGGACCAGGCCTACCCCACCGGCGTGCGAGTCACCAGTGAGTGTGACCGCATCCATCCAGGCCATCCACGCTGGTAGTCCTGTCCCTGTGCTGGTCACCCGGCCACGGCGGCGGTGTCGCGTTCGGCCCAGGTCATGTCCGGGTAGCGCGTCCCGGCGGGCCGCAGCCGGGTCAGCCGGGTCAGGTCGTCGGCGTCGAGGGTGACGCCGAGGGCGCCGAGGTTGTCGGCCAGGTAGGTCCGGCGCTTGGTGCCGGGGATGGGCACGACATCGTCGCCCTGGGCGAGCAGCCAGGCCAGCGCGACCTGCGCTGGGGTGGCGTCGTGGCGGGCGGCGACGGCGCGGACCTCGTCAACCAGGGCGAGGTTGGTGGCGAGGTTGTCGGCCTCCCAGCGGGGCAGCGTCCGGCGGAAGTCGTCGTCGGCCAGGTCTCGGATGCTGGCGCTCGAGCCGGTGAGCATGCCGCGGCCGAGCGGGCTGTAGGGGACCAGCCCGATGCCCAGCTCGCGGCAGGCCGGCAGGACGGCGTCCTCGATGTCACGGCTGAACAGTGACCATTCGCTCTGCAACGCGGCGATCGGGGCCACCGCGGCGGCCCGGCGGATCGTGTCCGCGGAGGCCTCGGACAGGCCCAGCCAGCGGACCTTGCCAGCCGCGATGAGCTCAGCCATGGCGCCGACGGTGTCCTCGATCGGCACGCTCGAGTCGGGACGGTGCAGGTAGTACAGGTCGACGTGCTCCACCCCCAGCCGGGTCAGGGACCTCTCGATCGCCGCCCGCACGTACTCGGGCGAGCCGTCCACGTCGCCTCCGAAGCGCCGCTGCCCCCGGACGATGCCGAACTTGGTTGCCAGCACCACGTCCTCGCGCCGCCCGGTGATCGCCTCGCCCACCAGCTTCTCGTTGTCCCCGTCGCCGTAGACGTCGGCGGTGTCCAGGAAGGTCACGCCGGCATCCAGCGCGTGCCAGAGGGTGGCAAGGGACTCGGTCCGGTCGGCCGGCCCGTAGGCGTAGCTCATCCCCATACAGCCCAGGCCCAGCGGGAACACCGCTGGCCCGTCCTGGCCGAGGACTCGCAGGTTGTTCTCACTCATGGTCTCTCCCATATTTTCGGCAGGGTTGGGCCCGCCACCGCGCCGCGTTGGTGATGAGCAGGGGATCGATGACCGATCAGGACCCGCAGCGACCGCCGTAGGTGACGATCTTGTAGTCGATGACGGCCAGCGCGGCCTGCAGTTCCTGCAGCCGCCGGATGATGGTGGCCCGGTGGTCCTGCATCAGGGCCAGCCGCTCCTCTGCGGTGGCCTCGCCCAGGTTCACCAGCTCGACGTAGCGACGGATCGCCTGGATCGGCATGTCCGAGCACCGCAGCCTGGTGATGAAGATCACCCGGCCCAGCGCGTCCCGGTCATAGACCCGATGCCCACCTTCGCTGCGAGCGACGGCGACGAGCCCAACCCGTTCGTAGTACCGCAAGGTGTGCGCGCTGACCCCGGTCAGCTCGGCGACCCGGGCGATGCTCAGCTCGGCGGGCAGATCCGCGGGTAGGTCCAGGCTGCGGCACAGCTCGCCGGCCAGCGGCGGCAGCTCCGGTGCGTCATAAAGGTCCACCAGCTCCCGCAGCCGCTCGGCCACCGCCGTCATGGGGCCCGCCCCTGGTCGAAGTTCTCGGTCACGGATCCGACGGTAGGACTTCGAGCGCGCTCGAAGGCAACCTCTGACAATGTGATGCAGGACACACAGGGCCAACTGTTCGCCTCAGCAAATCCCGTTATATCGCCGTATCGGGAGAAAGGAGCCGCAGATGCGGTTTGTGTGTGTACCCTGCAAACGTTGTGTCTGGCGAGTGGACGGTGCGCATGCGAGCAACCCGTGGGATCGCCGCGTTGGCGGTGGCCAGCGGGCTGGCGGTGGCGTTGCTGGCCGGTTGCGGACAGGCGACCGGTCAGCGACCCGGCAGCCCGCCCGGTACGGCGGGAGGCACGCACCAGGTCACCGACTCCACCGGGGCATCGGTGACGGTCCCGACCACCATCAACCGCATCGCGGACGCCTGGCCCGCGCACAACGAGGTCGTCCAGATGCTCGGCGCCGGCAAGAAAATCGTCGCGACGGTGCTGAAGCCCTCCTCGCTGGCTCTACACCATCGAGCCGTCCCTGTCCCAGGCCCAGACCGTCTTCACCGACACCACGGTGACCACCGAACGCCTGACCCAGACCCGCCCCGACGTGCTGTTCACCGACCAGAGCTCGCAGATCGCGGCCAAGACGACCGAACTGCGCATCCCCACGGTGCAGCTGGCCTTCCAGGATTACGACGGCCTGAAGAAGGTGGTGTCCACCACCGCCGAGGTCCTCGGACCCGCCGCGCAGGCTCAGGCCTAGCGCTACAACGCCTACCTCGACAACACCCTGGCCACCGTGACCGGGGCGACGTCCAAGGTTCCCATGGAGCAAAGACCCAGCGTGCTGCACGTCTACTCGCTCAACCCGCTGGTCGTCGACGGAACCGGCAACATCATCGACGCGTGGATCAACGCCGCGGGCGGCCGCAACGCCGCCCAGATCCCGGGGCGGACCCGCCCGGTGTCCATCGAGCAGGTCCAGAAGTGGAACCCGGACGTGATCATCGTGGCGTCCAGCGCGTTCGTCGCGAACGACACCGGCACGCAAACCCTGGACAAGCTGACCGCTGACCCGATCTGGAGCCGGCTGGCCGCGGTGCGCAACCACCACGCCTACATCAACCCCACCGGCGGGTGGCACTGGGACCGCTACGGCATCGAAGGCGCCCTGCAGATCCAGTGGGCGGCCAAGACCCTGCACCCCGAGCTGTTCCCGAACCTGAACATGGTCGCCCAGACCAGGAGCTTCTACTCGCAGTTCCTGCACTACCAACTCAGCGACGAGCAAGCCAACCGGATGCTGGCTGCGCAGAATCCCGGGTGACCGCGACGGTCGCCACCGAGACCGGCGCGGGTGCAGCCAACCCGCCGCGCCGGTGGCACCGGCTACCGGCGCTCACCGTCCTCACGATCCTGCTGGTGGCCGGGATCGTGCTGTCCTTCGCCGTCGGCGTGACGGCCTACTCGCCGCAGGTGATCGGCTCGGTCCTGCTCGCGCACCTCACCGGGCACACCCCGGACGTGGCGATCGCCGATGACACCACGATCTGGCTGGTGCGGATGCCGCGGATCACCGCGGCGGTCCTGGTCGGTGCCGCACTGGCGGCGGCCGGCGCCGCTTACCAGTCGTTGTTCCGCAATCCCATGGTCTCCCCGGACCTGCTGGGCGCCTCCGGTGGGGCCGGGGTGGGGGCGGCACTGGGCATCCTGCTGTCCTGGAACAACACCG
Source organism: Pseudonocardiaceae bacterium (assembly GCA_036501085.1). GTDB lineage: Bacteria > Actinomycetota > Actinomycetes > Mycobacteriales > Pseudonocardiaceae. The sequence goes on from DASYAZ010000006.1 coordinate 13,004, forward strand.
CCGTGCAGCTCGCGGCGTTCGCGCTGGGGCTGGCCGCGGTGCTGCTCACCTACGCGGTCGGCACTGCCGTCGGGCGGGGCACCGAGTCCACCCTCACCCTGGTACTGACCGGGATCGTGGTGGCCAGCCTGTGCTCCGCGCTGATCTCGCTGACCAAGTACGTGGCCGACCCCGAGGACAAGCTGCCCCAGATCACCTTCTGGCTGCTGGGGGGCCTGGACACGGTGACGATCCGGAACAACCTGCTGCCCATCATCGCCCCCATCGCGGCCGGGATGGTCATGCTGCTGCTGTCCCGGTGGCGGTTGAACGTGATGACCTTCGGTGACCAGGAAGCCGCGTCGATGGGGGTGAACCCCCGGCTGGTCAAGGCGGTCGTCATCGGGGGTGCCACCCTGATGACCGCGGCGTCGGTGTCGGCCGCGGGCATGGTCGGGTGGGTCGGGCTGGTCATCCCGCATGTCGCGCGCATGCTCGTCGGTTCCGATGCGCGCCGGGCGCTGCCGGCCTCAGCCCTGCTGGGGGCGATCTTCCTGCTCGCCGTCGACGACTTCGCCCGCTCGGCCCTCACCACCGAGGTGCCGCTGGGCATCCTGACCGCCCTGGTCGGAGCGCCGTTCTTCCTGCTGATGCTGGCGCGGGGCGCCCGCCCATGGATGTAGTCCTGCGCGCGCAGGACGTGCGCTGCGGGTACGGCAGCGTCGAGGTGGTGCGCGACATCTCCTTCACCGTCCGCACCGGAGAGGTGCTGTGCCTGCTGGGTCCCAACGGGGTGGGCAAGACCACGTTGTTCAAATCCATCCTCGGGTTCCTGCCGCTGCATGGCGGGCGGGTCGTGCTCGCCGGGCGGGACTTGAGCACCTGGCGCCGCCGCGAGCTCGCCCGGGTGGTGGCTTACGTTCCGCAGGCACACGGTGCCCCGTTCCCGTTCACCGTCGGTGAGGTGGTCCTGATGGGGCGTACCCCGCGGCTCGGCGTGGTGAGCTCCCCCGGACTGGACGACCTGCGGGTCGCGCACGAGACCCTGGACTCGCTCGGGATCGCGCACCTCACGGACCGGTCGTTCACCCAGATCAGCGGGGGTGAACGCCAGCTGGTGCTGATCGCTCGGGCACTCGCCCAGCAGCCCACCCTGTTGATGATGGACGAGCCGACGTCCAACCTGGACCTGGGCAACCAGGTCCGGGTGCTGCGCCAGATCCGCGCCATGGCGGCGGCCGGCCTGGCCATCGTGATGATCTCGCACACCCCTGACCACGCCTTCGCGGTGGCCACATCCGCGGCGTTGCTCCGCCAGGACCGGACCCTGCAGGTCGGCCCGCCCGAGCAGGTGATCACGGCTGCCAACCTGGCCTCCGCCTATGGCGAGCCCGTCCAGATCCTCACCGCCACCGCCCCCGACGGCACTCCCCTCAAATCCTGCCTCCCCCTCCTGTGACCCCCGTCCCCGACATGGAGACATAACGGGGTCAGGAGGCCCTCGAAAACCCCGATATGTCTCCATGTCGGGGACGGGGACGGGGTGGGGGTTCAGCGGGGGAGGTCGCCGCGGATGAAGGATTCGACTGCCTCGTAGGCGTCGGAGTCGGAGAACTGCTCGGGGGGTGACTTCATGAAGTAGGACGACGCGGAGATGAGTGGCCCGCCGATCCCGCGATCCTTGGCGATCTTGGCTGCCCGGATGGCGTCGATGATGACGCCTGCGGAGTTCGGCGAGTCCCACACTTCGAGCTTGTATTCCATGTTCAGCGGAACGTCACCGAACGCGCGACCCTCCAGGCGCACGTACGCCCACTTGCGGTCGTCCAGCCAGGGCACGTGGTCCGAGGGCCCGATGTGTACCGCCGCTTTCTCCATCTCGTGCGGCACCTGCGAGGTCACCGACTGCGTCTTGGAGATCTTCTTCGACTGGAGCCGCTTGCGCTCCAGCATGTTCATGAAATCCATGTTCCCGCCGAAGTTGAGCTGGTAGGTGCGCACCAGCTCCACCCCGCGGTCCTCGAACAGCTTGGCCAGCACCCGGTGCGTGATGGTCGCACCGACCTGGGATTTGATGTCGTCTCCGATGATCGGCACCCCGGCAGCGGTGAACTTCTGCGCCCACTGTGGATCCGAGGCGATGAACACCGGCAGGGCATTGACGAACGCCACCCCGGCATCCAGGGCGCACTGGGCGTAGAAACGATCCGCGTTCTCCGACCCTACCGGCAGGTAGGAAACGAGCACGTCGGCGCCTGATTCGCGCAGCGCACCCACCACGTCGGCCGGTTTCTCGTCGGACTCGGTGATGATGTCCCGGTAGTACTCGCCCAGGCCGTCCATCGTGTGCCCGCGCGCAACCGTCACGCCCAGCGGCGGCACGTCGCAGATCGAGATGGTGTTGTTCTCGCTGGCGACGATCGCCTCGGAGAGGTCCCGCCCGACCTTCTTGGCGTCGACGTCGAAAGCGGCGACGAACTGCAGGTCACCGACGTGGTAAGGGCCGAAGCGCACGTGCATCAGGCCGGGGACTCGGGTCGTGGGATCGGCGTCGTGGTAATAGTGCACGCCCTGTACCAGGGAGGCAGCGCAGTTGCCGACGCCCACAATGGCGACCCGGATACCGGGACCGGCGTCGCGGCCTTCAGTCATGGTCCGCCCTTTCGGTGTGGTGATGTGGCGCGGCTGGGTTGGCTTGTTCATGGGCGATCAGCTCGTTGAGCCAGCGCACCTCGCGCTCGCTGGTTTCCAGACCCATCCGGTGCAGTTCCAGGGTGTAGCGATCAATCTGGTCTCCGGTTCGCGCCAGCGTGGCGCGCAGGCCTTCCCGGCGTTCCTCGACGCGGCGCCGCCTGCCCTCCAGGATGCGCATTCGCACCTCGGCCGGTGTTCGTGAGAAGAATGCCAGGTGCACTCCGAACCCGTGGTCCTCCCAGGTTTGCGGGCCGGCATCGGCCAGCAGGGTGGTGAAGCGCTCCTTGCCGTCCGCGGTGAGCCGGTAGACCCGCCGGCTCCGCGCAGACCAGCCCGCACCCCTGTTCGCGCGCGGTTCCATCACTGGTTCGCCGTCTTCCACGATGAATCCGGAGCGCTGCAGCCGGCGTAGCGTGGGATACAGCGATCCGAACGAGCAGGCTCGGAACGTCCCTATCAGTCCAGTGAGGCGTTTGCGCAGCTCGTAGCCGTGCATGGGGGCATCATGCAGCACCCCGAGCACCGCTAGCTCCAGCACGCGAAACCTCCCAGCGGTAACCGATATATCACTGCACTATATCGTGCCGATACATCATGCTGCCTCCCTTCGCCGCCCAAACGTCCGGTCGATGATCACCCAACCGTTGCGTAGTCTGTTCGACATGCGGACCCAACGACAGGTCGTGGACTACGCGTTGCAGCGGCGCGCGCTGCTCGCCGAGGTCTATGCCGGTCGGGTCGGCCTTACCGAAGTGTGTGATGCGAACCCCTACCTGCTGCGGGCGGCGAAGTTCCACGGTGAGCCCAGCGCGGTCACCTGCCCCATGTGCCGGAAGGAATCCCTGACGCTGGTGTCGTGGGTGTACGGTGACGAACTCAAGCATGCTGCCGGGTCCGCCCGGACCGCCGAGGAGCTCGGCCGGATGGCAGCGTTGTACGAGGAGTTCAGGGTGTACGTCGTCGAGGTGTGCCGGACGTGCAGCTGGAACCATCTCGTGCAGTCATACGTCCTGGGAACGAGTGGCGTAGGCAGTAGGCGGCCCCGCCGGAGAACGGCGGCGGAGTAACCCGCCGCTGGGCTGGGTGTGCGCCTAGCCAGGGATGTCCCCTAGTTTGACCCCCTCGCGACCCGAGTATCGGTCTGGGAGGACAACGCGTGAGTGACCAGCGAGACAGCGGTCCACCCGGGCCGTCCAGCCAGCCGCGGCCGCCGCAACGGCGGCCAGTTCCGCCGGCCTCGCCCCAGGCAGAGCCCGAACTGCTGACGCACCCGGCGCAGCCGAAGGCGGGTACCGGGCGTCGATCGGTCTCCGGTAGTGATCGGAATGCCCACCAGCGCGGAGTGGTACCCGACGGCATGCGCCCCTACCTGACGGCAGGGGGCGAACGGTTGCGATCGGTGCTCGACTGGTTCAACTGGCGGCGGGGCCGCAAGATCACCCTGGTCTGCGTGCTCCTCGGGATCCTGGCGCCGGTGCTGGCGATCTTCATCGGCTGGATCTTTCTCGGGGTGCCTTCCTCCGCGGCACTGGCCGCGCAGCGCAAGCAGGTCACCACGATCATGGCCAGCGACGGGACCACCGAGATCGGCCGCTACGTGCCCGAAGACGGCAACCGGGTACCGGTCACCCTCGCGCAGGTGCCGGTACAGGTGCAGAACGCGGTGCTGGCTGCGGAGGATCGCAGTTTCCGGTCCAACCCCGGGTTCGACATCGCGGGCATCGGGCGGGCGGCCTGGAATCAGCTCACCGGCGGTAGCGGCGGTGGGTCCACGATCACCCAGCAGTACATCAAGGTGGCCACCGGGCAGGACGAGTACAGCATCTTCCGGAAGTTCCGCGAGGTGATCGTCGCAGCCAAGATCACCAAGCAGGAGTCGAAGGACCGTATCCTGCAGGACTACCTCAACACGATCTATTTCGGTCGCGGCGCTTACGGGATCCAGGCTGCCAGCCAAGCTTATTTCGGTAAGAACGTGCAGAACCTGGATGCGTTCCAGGCTGCGGTGCTCGCCTCCGCTATTCGTTCCCCATCCGTCCTGGACCCGGCCAAGAACCTGGCCCAGGCGCAGGCCCGGTGGAATTTCGTGCTCGATGGCATGGTCGAGAAAGGGTGGTTGTCTCCCGGGGAGCGGGCCGGCGCGCGGTACCCGGACACCGTCCCGCCAAGCCAGATCCGGGGGGTTCCCACCGACGATCGGGCTCACATCGTCGACCAGGTGATGGACGAGCTGAGCCGGCAGGGCATCAGCCGGGAGCAGATGGCCGTCGAAGGCGGCAAGATTCTCACCACTATCGATCCGCGAGCCCAGACCTTCGCCCGGGATGCCGCACAAGCCGAGTTGCGCGGGCAGCCGACCAACCTGCACACCGCACTGGTGGCCGTCGACCCCCGTACCGGAGGGGTGATCGCCTACTACGGCGGCTCGGACGGGAATGGTTTCGACCTGGCCGGCGGGCCGGTGTGGAGCCCGGGATCGGCGTTCAAGCCGTTCACGATGCTCGCGGCGTTGGAGCGGGACATCGGGATGAACACGGTCTACAGCGGTGACTCACCAGTGGTCATCGACGGCCGCGCCTACAACAACTCGGAGAGCCTCAACTACCCCAAGCTGACCTTGCATGAGGCGATGACCAAGTCGGTGAACACCGCCTTCGTCCGGTTGACCCAGAAGGTAGGACCGCAAGCGGTCCGCGACGCCGCTATCCAGGCGGGAATCCCGGAGGAGATCAACGGCAAGAGGGCCATGACCGAACCGGGGACGGCGGCGCCCGGGCTCGGCATCACGCTGGGCCAGTACCCCGTGCACACGATGGACATGGCCAGCGCCTACGCCACCTTCGCCGACGACGGGATGCGGCGCGCACCGTTCTTCATCCGCAAGTACACCAATTCTCACGGCAGCATCGAATACGAGCACGTCGATAAGCCACAGCAGGCCTTCGACCAGGCGGACACCCAGCGCAACTCCCAGCTCGCCCGCAACGTCACCGCGACGTTGACCGACGTCGCGCGCAGCTCGCAGATCCCGCTGGCGGGTGGCCGGCAGGTCGCCGCCAAGACCGGCACCCATCAGCTCGGTGAGACCGGTGAGAACGCCGCCGCCTGGACCGTCGGCTACACCCCGTCGATCTCCACCGCGGTGTGGGTAGGGGATCCGGCCAACACCGCGATCAAGAATCGCAACGACAGTGACATCTTCGGTCGGGGTGTGCCCGGGCTGATCTGGCAGCGGTTCATGGATTCGTACCTCAAGGGCGCTCCGATGGAGACCTTCCCCGCGTTCAAGCTGATCGGACCGGCTGCACCACCACCCGCCGAGAGCACCCGGTCCCAGGCACAGCGGAACCGCGACCAGCGCAATGACCGGAATTCGACGACGAACAACCGTGACGAGAACAACAACGACGGGATCACGCCGGATCTGATCAATCCGGTCAAGCCGTCGACGAGGCCGACCAGGCCGGAGCGGAACTCGTGCTTCCCGTTCTGCACGGATCCGGAACAGGACCGGGGTTCAGGCCGTGACTCGGGGTCCAGGTCGGAATCCAGGTCCGGGTCGGGTTCGGACCCGGGGCCGAACTCCGGCTCGGGTTCGGATTCGGGTGATGGGGGTCAGGACTTCCAGGGGGGCTGATTGGAGTCCGATCGGCGTTCCTTGACTCCGTGGCAACGGGTGGTGCCCAGCTGGAGTGATCCGGTTCCGGCGCGGGCCAGCCGGATCGTGGGTGGTCCACTGGGCCGGCACGCCGTGCTGGCCCGGCACTGGTTCTGGACACCGTTGCGGGTGGTGTTGCTGTTCGCGACGATCACTTTGGCGTTGGGCTGGCTGGCCAAGGCCCCGTGCCTGCAGACCTACCGGGACAGCAGCGGTGCGGTGCAGGTGGACTGGCGCGACGGGATCCAGTACCGGGCGATGTGCTATTCGGACACCGTCCCGCTCTACAGCGCGGAGCGGCTGGACCACTCCGGGCTGGCGGGGTTCCCCTACGCCACCTCGTGGATCGAGCACCAGGGGCAGCCCGATCAGCAGGTTCGGTACATGGAGTACCCGGTGCTCACCGGTATGTACCAGTGGGCCGCGGCCAAGGTGGCGCAGGCCTGGGTGGCAGCCGCCGATTCCGGCTGGCTGCCCAGCTCCGCCCCTGCCATCGTGTTTTTCGACGCCAGCGCGCTGGGCCTGACTGCGGCGTGGTTGATCGTGGTGTGGGCGCTGGTCCAGCTGTCCCGCCGGCGACCCTGGGACGGCGCGCTCGCCGCGCTGTCGCCACTGGTCGTGGTGCACGTGTTCACCAACTTCGACGCGCTGGCCGTCGCGCTGGCCAGCACCGGATTGCTGGCGTGGTCCCGGCGGCGTCCGGTGCTCGCCGGTGTGCTGCTCGGCCTGGGTGCGGCCGCCAAGTTCTACCCGATCCTGCTGCTGGGTCCGATCCTGGTGCTGTGCCTGCGGGCCGGACGGATCCGGGCCGGGATGCAGGTGTTCGTCGCCACTCTCGCGGCATGGTTGCTGGTCAACCTGCCGGTGGCGGCGCTGTTCCCGGCTGGGTGGGCGGAGTTCTTCCGGTTCAACGGCCGGCGTGGAGCCGATCCGGACACCCTGTACACCGTGGTGTCCGTCTTCACCGGCTGGCCTGGTTTCGACGGAGACCTGAGACCTGGCCAGCCCCCCGTCACGCTCAACCTGGTCAGCTCGGTGTTGTTCGTGCTGGCCTGCGTGGTGATCGGCTGGGTTGCGCTCGCAGCGCCGCGCCGCCCACGGCTGGCACAGCTGTGCTTCCTGGTGGTGGGTGCCTTCTTGATCGTCAATAAGGTGTGGAGCCCGCAGTACTCGTTGTGGTTGGTGCCACTGGCCGTGCTGGCGATCCCCAGGTGGAAGCCGGTGCTGGCCTGGATGGGTGTCGAGGTGCTGCTCTGGGTGCCCCGGATGGCCTACTACCTGGGACCGGATCACAAAGGGTTACCCATCGAGCCCTTCCTGGGCGCGGTGCTGATCCGCGACACCGCGGTCATCGTGCTGATGGCCCTGATCCTGCGCGACATCTACCACCCCACCCACGACCCCATCCGCGCCACCGGCGAGGACGACCCCCACGGCGGCGTCCTCGACAACGCTCCCGACCACCCGCGCTTGCCCCGTTTTCCCCGCTTCCCCCGCATTCAGCGGGCTGAGCGGGGTTATCGGCCCTCGAATAACCCCGCTCAGCCCGCTGAATGCGCTTGATGGGCGGGGGGAGGGAGTTGGGAGCGGAGCCAGGCGATGTCGTCGGCTTGGGTGTCGGGGTCGGTTTCTAGGATGGCGGTGGCGTTGGCTGCGGCGCAGATGGCGACCAGTTGCTGGGGGTCGATGGTGCCCTGGCGCAACGGGGCATGGCGATCCCGGGCCGAGCCGAACTCGTCGCGGGAGTTGTTGCAGTGCACCAGGTCGATCCGGCCGGTGATGGCCAGGACTCGATCCACCGAACTGGGCAGGTCCTCCCCTGCTGCGAACGCGTGGCAGGTGTCCAAGCAGAAACCGACATCCTCGGAGCTGGCGTAGTCGCCGATCACGTCCCACAACCGGGCTAGCGAATCGAACCGCCGCGCCATCGCGTTGTCGCCGCCCGCCGTGTTCTCCACCAGAATCCGGGTAGCGAACCCGCCCTCGGCCGCCTGCCGCTCGAACATCTTGCGCCAGTTCTCGACGCCCATTGCTGGATCGTCATCCTTGGCCAGATGCCCGCCGTGCACCACCAATCCGCGCGCACCGATCGCGGCCGCGGCGGTTGCGTGCTGGGCGACCAGCTTGCGTGACGGGATCCGGATACGATTATTCAGTGACGCTACGTTGATGACATACGGCGAGTGCACGTAGATCTCCAGGCTCGCTGTGTGCATTTCGGCGGCCTGCGGATGCGGTCGGGGAGCCTTCCACTCCTGCGGGTTGGCAAGAAAGAACTGGACTGCGTCGGCGTTGCGCTGCGTAGCCGCCTTCACCGGATCGTTGTCGCTAACGTGGGCTCCGATACGCATATCCGTAGCCTAGTCGGGTCGCTTGGAGTGGATCAGTGACCCCACTCAGTACACAGTGAGTGCACAGAGTAACCACGATCTGCTGAAAGTGCTGGTTATCGTTACGGAGAGCCTCTAAGGTCGTTACTCTACCGACACAACCGGGTACTGAGCGACACGTGAGTAACACGGAGGCCTTTATGGGTACACGGGCGAGGGTAACCAGGGTGACCACGGTTGCCGGCGCGGCGACGCTACTGTGCGCTGCCAGCGCGTTCGGAGGGGGCTTATCGGCCCTCGCCGCACCCTCCACCGTTTCTGCCCCTGTCCCTGTCTTAGCGGCGGCACCGAAACCCATGTTGGTGGGCGGCTGCGGGGACACGGTGCGTGGTGATCCGGGGCAACGAGTGGGTGTCCGGGTGGCGGGACTGTCAGTGATCGGCTTGGGTACGGTGCCCACCAGCGGGTCGCGGACGTTTGACGCCACGCCGGCCTTGCGCGAAATGATGGGACCAGTGGCTCCGGTGTGCAAGCTCACCGCTGAGCCGCTTCCGGTCATTGCCCCCGTTGTGAAGATGCTTCAACCTGCCACCAGCCCAGCCCAGGGTGTGGTCGGTCCACTTCCACTGGTGGGTTCGCCGGCCTCGCCGGTGGCACCTGCGGCCGGACCGCAGCAGGCGCCTGCGAACCAGCCGCGTCCTGGTACGGCACCACCACCGGCGTTGGCATCACCGACTGCCGGTCCGTTCTTCGGGCCGAACATGCCGACCGACTTCCCCTATGCACTCGGCGCGTACAACAGTGGCTTCGCCCACTTCAACTACGCCGAACTGCTGGCGATTGGTCGGCCTGGTGCGGTCGGCCGGCTCTCGACCGGCATGCTGACCGCGGACCTGTTCGGCACGCAGGCAGTCAGTAACGGCAGTGACGGTGCGGTCGGCCTGGGCAAGCAGAGTGCCGCGGCCAACGACGTCGCTGCTGCCGGCCGGGCGACGGCATTGCCCGCGACCGGGGTCGAGCGGATCGCGTTGCCGATTCTGGTAGCCGTGCTGATGCTGTCCGGGGTGACTGCCGCATTGCTGCGCGGCTGGGTTCTCGGGCGGCGCTGACGCCGCTGGGGAGGGGTGTTTCGTCGATCAGGCGGAGTGCCCGTGAAGGACGCTTGACAAGGCCGCCCCGCGATTGTTGTCGCGGGGCGGCCTTTTGCTATCCTGCTGCGCGTTGCCGCGTGTGCTCGTGCTGTGCGGCACTGATGTGCCAGCCCACGCTGGCTCCTCCTGCCGCGGAAAGTCCGCGGCCGACCAAGTCCACAGGAGGTGAGTGGTTCTCATGCGTCATTACGAGATGATGGTCATTCTCGATCCGCAACTTGACGAGCGCACCGTGACACCATCGCTAGAGCAGTTTCTCGGCGTGGTGAAGACCCAGGGCGGCAACGTCGAGAAGGTTGATGTCTGGGGTAAGCGCCGGTTGTCCTACGAGATCGAGAAGCACACCGAGGGCATCTACGCGGTGGTCGATATCTCCTGCACGCCAGCTACGGTTGCCGAGCTCGACCGGCAGCTCACGCTCAACGAGTCGGTCCTGCGCACCAAGGTGCTGCGGCGGGACTCCAGGAAGGGCTGACGTGGCCGGCGAAACCGTTATCACAGTGATCGGAAACTTGACTGCCGACCCGGAGTTGCGGTTCACCCCCTCCGGTGCGGCGGTGGCGAACTTCACGGTGGCATCCACGCCGCGCACCTTTGATCGGCAGAGCGGTGAGTGGAAAGACGGCGAGGCGCTGTTCTTGCGCTGCAACATCTGGCGGCAAGCGGCGGAGAACACCGCTGAATCGCTCACCCGCGGCATGCGGGTGATCGTCAGTGGCCGGCTTCGCCAGCGCTCGTTCGAGACCCGGGAGGGTGAGAAGCGCACCGTGATGGAGATGGAGGTCGACGAGGTCGGTCCTTCGTTGCGCTACGCTACTGCCAAGGTCAACAAAGCAACCCGTCAGGGCGGTGGGTCAGGTGGTGGCTACGGCGCCTCCGGAGGTTCCTCCGACGACCCGTGGAGCTCAGCCCCGCAAGCCGGTGCTCCGGCAGGTTCAGGCAATGGCGCCGGTGGTTACGACGACGAGCCCCCGTTCTGATTCTCGACCTCACTCAGGAGTATCCCAGTTATGGCTAAGCCGCCGGTTCGCAAACCGAAGAAGAAGATTTGTGTCTTCTGCAAGGACAAAGACGCCGCAATCGACTACAAGGACACCGGGCTGCTGCGAAAGTACATTTCCGATCGCGGCAAGATTCGCGCTCGCCGGGTCACCGGTAACTGCAGCCAGCACCAGCGCGATGTCGCAGTCGCAGTGAAGAACGCCCGCGAGGTAGCGCTGTTGCCCTACACATCAACCGCGCGCTGACAACCGGGGAAGAGGCGATTCAGGTGAAAATCATCCTCACGGCTGAGGTTCCCCAGCTCGGCGGGCCGGGTGATCTGGTGCAGGTCAAGGACGGCTACGCCCGCAACTTTCTGCTGCCCCGACGGCTGGCGATCGTGGCGACCAAAGGTGCCGAGAAGCAGGTAGCCACGATTCGCCGCGCTCAGCAGGCTCGGCAGATCCGCGACCTCGACCATGCCCGGGAGGTGGCCGGCAGGCTGTCCGGCCTGGGCACCGTGTCAGTGGCCGCCAAGGCTGCCAAGGGCGGCGGGAAGCTCTTCGGCTCGGTCACCGCGGCCGATGTGGTGGACGCGGTTCGTGCCGCGGGTGGTCCGCCGCTCGATCGACGGGTGGTCGAGCTGGACGGGCCCGTCAAGTCCACCGGCAGCTACCGGGTGAGCGTCCGGTTGCACCCGGAGGTCTCGGTCACCGTCCCCCTCGAGGTCACCACCGCCGGCTGAGCCGGCTAGTGGAGGCCGCCGGCTGAGCCGTAGCACCTGAAAACGGCGGGCCCGCTCGGGATTGTCCGAGCGGGCCGCCGTTCGTCACGGTTTGTGAGACCTAGCACAGCAGCGGGCAGAGCTGCCGTGGCCCCGAGGAGGGTGGCTGCAACTTAGCGGCGCCATTCACGAGCGTCAAGAGCCGTGCGTGAGCCGCTCGTGCCCTGCGCACTCTTCGGTGCCTGATTCGGGTCCCTCTCGTGTCCCCGTCGGGTCTTTCGCCGGACGCGAGGATCGTTGTAGCCGACACGCGAGGTGAGCATATTCGGCCGGGACACGCCGGGTCGGGACAAACACCTGCTGTCCACACCTATGCACAGGCCTCTGAGCTGCTGAGACGACCATAGTCTCGGCAACTTTCCCCACGTTGTCCCCAGCCCCTCACCGCTACATCAGCGACATCGGGCCCCCGACCGGGCTGTGTCCTCAGGCTGTCCCGAGGCTGTCCCCAAGGACTGTTTGCTCCGCCCGCCAACTCCTCCCTAGCCTCCCCCGGCACACCTGAAGGGAGGTGGATGCCGGTCCGGGCGGAAGGTTTCTGTCGGGGCCAGGGGGTAGAACACATGTTCGGTAGCGGCCGGGCAGTCGGGGCAGAGGGGGATTCAGGCGTGGCGCTGGTAGACGACCGTGGTGTGCGGTTGGAAGAGAGCGGGACGAGATTCGACCGGCAACCGCCGCAGGACATCACCGCGGAGCAATCCGTGCTCGGCGGGATGCTGCTGTCCAAAGACGCGATCGCCAACGTCGTCGAGGCCTTGCGGCCGGAAGACTTCTACCGGCCCGCCCATCAGGCCGTGTACAACTGCATTCTCGATCTGTACGGGCGGGGCGAGCCCGCTGACCCGGTCATGGTCTCTGCCGAACTGGAACGCCGTGGCGAGCTGCTCCGGGTCGGTGGTGCGCCGTATCTGCACACGCTGATCTCGATCGTGCCGACCGCGGCCAACGCCGGCTATTACGCGGAGATCGTCGCTGGCAAAGCGGTGCTGCGGAGGCTGGTGGAAGCCGGCACCCGGATCGTGCAGTTGGGCTATCACGGGGCGGATGGCGCCGATGTGGACGATGTGGTGGACCGTGCTCAGGCCGCTGTCTACGAAGTCACCGACCGGCGGATGGCCGAAGACTATGTCGCGCTGGAAGAACTGCTGCAGCCCACCATGGACGAGATCGACGCGATCGCGTCCCGGGGTGGTGCCTCGGCCGGAGTCCCGACGGGGTTCGCGGATCTCGATGCGGTGACCAACGGATTGCATCCCGGGCAGATGGTGATCATCGCGGCTCGGCCCGGTATCGGAAAGAGCACACTGGGCTTGGATCTTGCACGATCCTGCTCGGTCACCCATGGCATGGCCAGCGTGATCTTCTCGTTGGAGATGAGCCGGACCGAGATCGTCATGCGGCTGCTCTCCGCCGAGGCCAAGATCCGGCTGGCGGACATGCGATCCGGCCGGATGAGTGATGATGACTGGACCCGGCTGGCCCGGCGAATGGGCGAGATCAGCGAGGCTCCGCTGTTCATCGACGACTCGCCGAACATGACGATGATGGAGATCCGAGCCAAGGCGCGGCGGCTCAAGCAGCGTAACGATCTCCGGTTGATCGTCGTGGACTACATGCAGCTGATGACCTCGGGCCGGAAGGTGGAGTCCCGCCAGCAGGAGGTCAGCGAGTTCTCCCGGAACCTCAAGCTGCTGGCCAAGGAGCTCGAAGTCCCCGTGGTCACGATCTCGCAGCTCAACCGTGGTCCGGAGCAGCGCACCGACAAGAAGCCGATGCTGGCGGATCTGCGTGAGTCGGGCAGCCTGGAGCAGGATGCCGACATGGTGATGTTGATTCACCGTCCGGACGCCTGGGAGCGTGACGATCCGCGGGCTGGTGAGGCGGATCTGATCCTGGCCAAGCACCGGAACGGACCGACCACCACGGTGACCGTGGCTCACCAGCTGCACTACAGCCGATTCTTCGACATGACCCAGGGCTAGCCTGCGCTGGGCTGCCCTCCTGCGTCGTGAACTCGACACAGGAGACCTCCTGCTCAGCGACCACGTCGCTGGTGTCGAGCTCACGACGCGGGCTCTCCAGTGGCACCCGGTGCGCAGCCCGGCGGCGCTCTCGCTAACCTGCATCGCGATGCATCCACGAGCGCAGGTCATTCACCTTGGGGCGCTGTCCGGGCAGCTGCGCCAGGCGGCTCGGCACCTCCTGGAGGTCGTGCTCGCCCCATTGCTGCTGTTCTACCTGCTGCTGACGTTCACGAATCTCACTGGTGGGTTGCTCGCCGCACTGTCCTGGGCGCTCGGCGCGCTGGCGTGCCGGGTGCTGACCCGGTCCCCGATCCCCGCTGTCCTGTTGCTCACCACCGGTTTGCTTGTGCTCCGCACGGCCATCGGGTATGCCACCGGAAGTGTGTTCCTCTATTTCCTGCAGCCCACGGTGCAGAACTTCGTGATCGCGTTTGTGCTGCTGGCCACCGTGCGGCTGCGCCGGCCACTGATCGCCCGGCTGGCGGATGACTTCTGCGCCTTCCCGGTCGCGCTCACCAGCAACCTCCGGGTGCAACGGTTCTTCCGCCGGGTGTCCCTGCTGTGGGCGCTGGTGTTCCTGACCAATGGGGTGGCGACGCTGTGGGTGCTGGCCCGCGCCACCCTGGGCAAATTCCTGGTGGTCACCACCGCCGGGTCGTTCACCCTGGTGGCCATCGCGGCAGCGGTGTCGCTGCTGTGGTTCCGCCGGGAACTTCGCGGTGAGGGTATCCGGCTGCGCTTCGGTGCTGCGCTCGCCTGAACCCCTGGTGCTCGCCTGAACCCCTGGTGCTCGCCTGAGCGCTACCCGAAACGCCGTGCCAGCCGGTGGAACACCTCGGGTGCTGCGCCCTGGATCCGGGCCGCCACTGCGAGCCAGCGGGGCACGAACACCTCTGGATCGCCCCGTTCCATCGCGTGGAGCAGCGCCGATGCCACCAGATCGGGATCGAGCTGGCGGGGAAAGCGCCGTTGGTAGGCCAGCCCCCGGTGGTCGAAGAAGGGGGTGCGCACCGCACCGGGCAGCACGGTGGTGACACCGATCCCCTGGCCCGCCACCTCGTAGCGGACGCTGGCCGCGTAGGCCCGCAGCCCGGCCTTGGTCGCCGCGTAGACCGCCTCCCCGCCCACACCCACTGCCGCGATGGAGGACACGAACACCAGGTGCCCGCGCCCGCGCTCCCGCATTCCCGGTAGCGCCGCCCGGGTGAGCTGCAGCGGTGCCGTCAGGTTCAGCGCGATCAGCGCATTCACGTCCGGTTCCGGCATGCTCGTCACGTCCCCCGCCCACCCGCGCCCGGCCGAGTTCACCAGGAGGTCAACCCGCTGCGCCGCCTCGGTGGCCCGAGCCAGACTGGCCGGAGTCGTGAGGTCGGCGACCACGGTGCGAGCACCGGTGCGGCGGGCCAGCGCGTCCAACCGTTCGGGGTTGCGGCCGAGTACCACCAGCCGGCAGCCGGCTGCGGCGAGTCGCTCGGCGATGGCAGCGCCGATCCCCGACGATCCACCGGTGACCAGCGCATCCCACCCGGCGATCATTGCCGGGCGGCCCGGTGCGGCGTGCCGGCTCGGTGTTGGGCACGCTCTTCACGCTGGCCCCGGAGCTGGGTGCTGCGCTGTGCCAGCAGGACCACGCTGCTGATCAGCACGATCGCTGAGATCACCTGGCCGGTGAGCACCGCAGGTGTGGTGATCACCCGCTCGTCCAGCCAGCTCACCCCGATCGCGATCCCGACCAGCGGATCGACGATCGTGATGATGGCCAGCGCTGGAGCGATGAGAGTGCCCTGCTGGAACGTGTTCTGGCTGAGCAGGAAACCCATCGGGCCCACCACGCACACCACGTAGAGCACCGGGTGGTGGAAGGGCTCCACCGGGCCGCCGGAGCGAACCTGATCGGTGACCACCTTCATCAACCCGGCGGTCAGGCCGTAGAGCACCCCGGTGGCCGCTGCCAGCGCCGCCACGTGCACAGCCCCGGAGAACAGGGTGGCTATGCCCAGGCACCCGAGCACGATCAGGCCCAGCACGATGGCCAGCGGGAGCAGACCCCAGCCCTGGTCGGCGAGCTGGGTGGCATCACCGGTCGGCTGGGCGAGCGCGAGGAGGGCGGCCAGCCCGGCCACGCACCCCAGCGAGCCGAGCACGACCAGCTGGTCCACCCTGCGGTGGGCCAGCAATGCTGAGAACACCGTGCCGAACAGCACGCCGGTCACCAGCAGCGGTTGCACCAGCACCAGCGGGCCGAAGGCGAGCGCGACGAGTTGCAACGTCAGGCCGACCAGGACGGTGATCACGCCGAGCACCCAGATCGGCCGGCGGGCCAGCTCCAGCAGCAGCCGCGGGTTGAGCGTGCCGGTAGTCGGTACCTGCCAGGTGGCCTGCTGCTGGATTGCACTGGCCAGCCCGAAACTCGCTGCCCCGACCACCGCGGCTGGTACCGCGACGAAGAACACGGTCGACGTCGAGTTCGACAACGGCTCACTCCCGCATTGCGTGCACGCCCGATTCGTTCCTGGCCAGATCGTCGAAAGCCTCGCGCAGCACGGTGGCGAACCGATCCGCGCCAGGGAGCGAGCCGGTGGTTGCAGTCACCCCGACACCGATCATGCCCCCCCAGGTGAGAAAACCGACCGCCAATCCGACGCCGTCCGCAAGGGGCAGCACCGGAAACGCCGAGACGACCCGGACTTCCCTCACATAATGCGCTCTCCGGGGTCCCGGCAGCACTGACGCTATAAGGGTGAAAAACCGCCGCCGGTAGATCGCCCGCACCACCACCGCATGCAGTGGTGCCGGCAACCGGCCCAGCGCCCGCACCACCGTCTGGGCGGCCAGCGGCTGATGGTGACGCTCCGAGTCGGCCAGCGCCGTGGCCACCGCGGTGACCCGGCAGGCCGGGGGCATCGGCCCGACCGGTAGATCCAGGGCGACCGCGGCGGTGTGATTGCCCCCATCGTGATTGCCCCTGTTGTGATTGACCCTGTCGTGATCCACACTGCCGGCGCGGCGCAGTGGCTGGGTGGTCCGGGGCACCATCGCCCGCAGCCGGTCGTCCGTTGCGGTACCGGCCGGGTCGCTGCGGTGCACCGCCTCGGCGACCAGCGCCAGCAGCAGCGCGGTCGTGCCCACCCCGTGCGCCCGTGCGGTGGCTCGCACCCGGGCTGCGGGTAGCTCCGCCAGGGCGTAGTCCCGGGCTGCCTGCCCTGGGCCCCCCGAACCCGCCGGCCCGCCGGGGGGAGCGAAGCCCGCACCGGCCAGGCTCGCCAACCCGCGGAGCACCCGGGTGGCCCGCAGCGCCCGAGTGCGCCACCCCGCCGCCCGGGGTGCCGGTGGCAGGGGTGCCGGTGGCAGGGGTGGATCTGGTCGAGGGGGCCGATCGGAGAGCAGCCCGATCAGGGTGGCCGCGACGGTCAAACCGTCGCCCAGGCAGTGGTGCATCTTCGCCAGCACCGCGGTCCGGCCGTCCCGGCCACTGGAGGCGTCCCGGATCACCTCCAGTTGCCACGGCGGGTTCGCCAGCGACAGCGGGGTGTCGAAGAACTCCCGCATTGCCGCTGTCCACCCCACACCGTGGGCGGTGCCGACCGTCCGGGCCCGCACGTGGCGGGTGGTGTCCACTTCCGCGGCGGGCAGCCAGCGTGGCCGTCGGCCCCGGCGCAGCACCACCCGGCGGCGCAGCACCGGAAGGGTAGGTACCCGCTCGGTGATCCGTGCCGCCAGGTCCGCGGCGAGCTGCTCCGCCGGGTCGGACGGCGCCGTCAGGTGGGCCTGGGCCGAGCTCGGTGGCGAGCTCTCCAGCAGCAGGACCGCACCAACCTGCTGGGGAACGGCCTCCGTGGCGGCGTGGACGAAGAAGGCGTCCAGCGCCGAGAGCGGGCGCGCACCGCCGTGGCGGGCCAACCCGGGCAGGGCCGCGATCTCCGCCGCCAGATCCAGCCCACCGATGTGGGCCAGGGCCCGCCGCTCGGCGGCGGCCAGCCGGGCCGGTGACGCCACCAGCTCCCGCAGAGCCGCGACCAGCTCGGCGGGCCCGCGGCACACCGTCGCCAACCCGGCCTGTGCCATGACGGCGGCGTTGGCCTTGCCGTGCCCGGCGATCGGCTCGAACATCAGCACGGCCCGCCCGCAGGCCACGGCTTCCAGCGCCGTCGCCCCACCGGCATTGGTCACCACGACGTCCGCCGCCGCGGTGAGCGCCGGCATCTGCGAGGTCCAGCCCAGCGCCACCAGCCGCGGTGCGGGCTCGCCGCGCGCGATCAACCTGGCCCGCAGCGCTTCGTTGCGCCCGCAGGCCACCACGACGCACACCTCGGGGCCGGCGGCCAGCCCGGCCTCGACCGCGCGTTCCATCGAGCCGAACCCCAGGGAGCCGCAGGAGACCAGCACGATGAATCCGCTCGCGGGCAGGCCGCACCGCAGCCGGGCGGCGGATTTGTCCGCCGGGTGGAACTCGGTGATGACCGGAGGTGCTCCGATCGCTCCCCGGGCCTCGGGCCGCGCCCGGTGCATCGCCCGCAAGCTCGGCTCGCTGGCCACGTAATGCAGGTCGATCCCGGGGTATACCCAGAACGGGTGCGGCGCGAAGTCCGAGATGATCGCTGCGACCGGCACGTCCAGCTCGCCGCGGCGGCGCATCCAGTCCAGCCCGCCGGTGCCCAGCGGGTAGGTGGAGACCACCAGATCCGGCCGGTACTCCGCGATGATCGGCGCGAGCCGCAGACCACTCCATGTCCCGACCACCCGGCAGGAGGCGGTGGCGAACCAACGGTAACGCCACAGTGCGCGGTAGAAGAAGTCGTAGAGCCACGGGGTGGTGTCCACGTTGACCCGGTAGATCCAGCGGAACCCGGGACCCACCCAGGAGCCCATCACATCCAGGGTGTCCACCCGGCGGATCTCGCAGCCTGGCCACAGCTGCCGGGCGCGTTCCTCCACCGCTCGCGCTGTCGCGTTGTGACCCTCGCCGATGGTGGCGCTGACCACGAGCAACCGCCGGGGCGTCGTCGCACTCACCGGAGATGCTCCGGGTGGGTGGGCTGCAGGTCGGGGTCGGGTTCGGTGAGCGCCGGGCCCCAGGCCAGCGCCAGCAGCAGCGCGGCTCGGGTGGCGGGGTCGTCCAGCGCGGGTCCGTAGAGCTCGCGCAGCCGTCCCAGCCGGTAACGCACCGTCTGCGGGTGCACGTGCAGCTCCTCGGCCACTGCCTTGCGGTTGCCCATGTTCAGCAGCCAGGACCGCAGCGTTTCGCAGAGCCGGTCGCGGGTGGGCTCGCGCAGGGTGGCCAGCGGGGCCAGGTACTGGCGGCGCAATGCGGCCAGTAACCGCTCGTCGCGATGGACCACCATGGCGTCGAGGTGCTCGTCGACGAACAGCGGGTCGTCGGGCAGCAGGTGTTTGAGCTGGACGGCCAGCTCGGCGAAGCCCACGCTGGCCGGCAACCGGTCCAGTGGCACGCTGGCACCGACGACGGCACCGGCCCCGCGCAGGGTGGTCACCAGCCACTTGCGCCGCCCGGGGCCGTCGGGATCGGGCACGATCGCCAGTAGCGTCTGCTGGCGGGGCAGCTGCAGGCAGGAGTCGTCCAGGCGGTCCAGCAGCGCCCGCCCCACCTCGTTGTCGGGGCTGATCAGCACCACCGCGGCGCGCCGGGGTAGCGGCCATCCGGCGCGCCCGGCGGCGGTGCGGATGGTGTCGGTGCCGGCACGGTCGGAGAGCAGCAGCTCGGCCAGCTCATCGCGCCGTCGCTCCCTGGCATGCCCTTCGGCCTTCTGCGCCTGCACGTATCCGCGCAACGAGGCTGACGAGAGTTGGTCGACGGCGGTGAACACGACCGTGGCCAGCCCGGCGAACATCTCGGCCGGCACGCCGAGGGCCAGGGCGGCCTCGGCGACGTGCCGCCAGGCCACCGCCGCACCGGTCCGGTACGCGGCCAGCAGCTGGGTTACGTCCTGTTGTTCCTGGTAGTGAATGCGCCCGATCTCCTCGAACAGGGCCTGCTCCACCCCGGAGGCCAGCTGGGGCGCCACCGTGTTGGGGTCCCGCTCGGCCAGCTCCACCAACCGAGCGATGAACCCCTCTGCCGCCCTGAGGACTTCTGTGAAGTCTTCGGTGAGGAATCCCGCGTAGTCGGGATGCTGCTCGGCGAGCAGTTCACCGACCTCAGCCAGAATGGCCGGTAACCGATCAACGATCGCGGGCGCCAGGTCGTCGAGCTGGATGCGCTCGCCTCCCCTCTTCCGACTGCATTGCCCCAATGGTAATCGGCTGCTGCTTATCCGAATGTGACAATGTTCGGGGAGCAGAACTGATCCGTCTGGCGCAGAAATGACCGCCGCGTGACTCGAAGATGACGTCATGGCGGCGATCCGAGGTCCGGGCACCACTGGCCGGGTACTGGACCGCCAGCGGCGCAACGAGAACTTCCCGGTGGCGATGCGCCTGCTGCCCCGGAATCTGCGGGCTGACCTCATCGCGGTGTACAACGTCGCTCGGGTTATCGACGATCTCGGTGACGGGGGAGTGTCGGGTTCAGCCGCTGTTCGGGGCCCACATGAGCGGGTCGCAGATGAGCGGGTTGCGCTGCTCGACGACTTCCGGGTGGATCTCGCTGCGGTCTGGGACGGTCGGGCGCCGGCGCACCCGGTGCTGCGGGATCTGGTGCCGGTGGTGGCCGCCCGCGGGTTGGATCGTGATCCTTTTGATCGGTTGGTTCAAGCGAACCTCATTGATCAGCATGCCCACCGGTATCTGACCTTTGCGCAACTGTGTGAATACTGCACGTTATCGGCGGATCCGGTCGGGCGGATTGTGCTCGCCGTATTCGGGGCTGCCTCCCCCGTCACCATTGAGCACTCCGACCGGGTCTGCACCGCGCTGCAGCTCATCGAGCATTGCCAGGATGTGGCCGAGGATCGCCGGGCCGGCCGGATCTACCTCCCCCAGGAGGATCTCGCGGCCTTCGAGGTGGCGGAGGTCGAGCTCGACCTCCCGGTGGCCTCGCCGTCGCTGCGCCGGTTGATGATCTTCCAGATCGACCGGGCGGCGGCGATGCTGCACTCCGGTGCTCCCCTGGTCGGCCTGCTCCACGGCTGGGCGCGGCTGGCCGTGGCCGGGTACGTGGCCGGTGGCCGTGCCGCGCTGGACGCGCTGCGCCGCACGCACGGTGACGTCCTGGGCGGCCCCCCGCTGCCGCGGCGCCGCGACGTCGCACGCCACCTGCTGTCAGGGGCTCTCCAAGGACCACCAACCCGGCCGTCGGCAGTCGCCAACGGCCACCAACCGGGGACCGGAGGTAGGTGGGAGCCTTGACCAGCGTCACGATCAGCGTCACGGACGCCTACGAGCTGTGTGAGTCGATCACCAGGACGCAGGCGCGCAACTTCTACTACGGCATCCGGCTGCTGCGGCCGGACAAGCGCGCCGGGCTGTGCGCGGTGTACGCGCTGGCGCGGCGTATCGACGATATCGGCGATGGAGATCTACCCCGGCCGGACAAGCTCGCCGCACTGGAACAGGTGCGCCGGTCGGTGGCCGACCTCGACCACCCCGGCGACGACCCGGTACTCCTCGCCGTCGCGGATCTGGCCCGGCGGTTGCCGCTGCCACTCGGTGCCTTCGGCGAGCTGGTCGAGGGCGTCGAGCGGGACGTCCTGGGCTGCAGCTACGCCGACTTCGACGAGCTGGTCGGGTACTGCCGGTGCGTAGCCGGAGCGGTCGGGCGGTTATGCCTGGCGGTGTTCGGCAGCCGGCCGGACCCACGGGCAGCCGAGTACGCCGATGCACTCGGCATCGCCCTGCAACAGATCAACATTCTGCGGGACATCCGGGAAGATCTGGGTAATGGCCGGGTCTACCTGCCCCAGCAAGATCTGGATCGCTTCCGGGTGCGATTGCATTTCGACGATCACGGCGATCTGGTCGACCAGGGTGGGCGGCTCACCGCGCTGATCCGGCACAGCGCCGGACGCGCGCGGAGTTGGTACGAGCACGGGCAGTGCCTGATCCCCCTGCTGGACCGGCGCAGCGCCGCGTGCTGCACCGCGATGGCCGGGATCTATCTGCGACTGCTCGACCACATCGTCGCGGCGCCCAGTGCGGTGTTCACCCGGCGGCTGTCATTGTCGGGCTGGCAGAAGGCGGAGGTCGCTGCCCGGGCCATGCTGGGCTCAGCGCCGCCACGGTTACCTGAGCGGGGGTTGCGAGCATGATCAGGCGAATCGCGGTGATCGGCGGCGGCCTGGCGGGTATCACCGCCGCGTTGCGCTGCGCGGATGCCGGCCACCAGGTGACCCTCTTCGAGGCCCGCCCCCATCTTGGCGGCCTGACCCACTCGTTCCAGCGCGGCCGGCTGGGCCTGGACCTGGACGTGGACAACGGCCAGCACGTGTTCCTGCGCTGCTGCACCTCCTACCTGGCGCTGC
This sequence comes from Pseudonocardiaceae bacterium, assembly GCA_036501085.1. Classification (GTDB taxonomy): domain Bacteria; phylum Actinomycetota; class Actinomycetes; order Mycobacteriales; family Pseudonocardiaceae. Next base: position 35,022 of record DASYAZ010000006.1, read on the forward strand.
TGGACCGGCTCGGGGTGGCGGACCGGGTGGCGCTGCAACCCAGACTGGCCATCCCCATCCGCACACCCGGCGCCACCGGGACCGTGTGGCTGCGCCGTACCGGGCTCCCCGCCCCGCTGCACCTCGCCGGCTCGCTGCTGGGTTACCGCCCACTCACCCTCGCCGAGCGGGCCCGCTTCGCGCTGGCCGCCCTGGCCTTGCGGAGGGTTGACCCGACAGATCCGTCTACTGACGAGCACACCTTCGGGACCTGGCTGCGCCGGCACGGCCAGAGTGATCGGGCCATCGCCGCGCTGTGGGAACTGGTCGGGGTGGCCACGCTGAACTCGCGGGCCGATGACGCCTCGCTCAGCCTGGCGGCCACGGTGTTCCAGGAAGGCCTGCTCACCGACGCTGCGGCCGCGGACATCGGCTGGTCCCTGGTCCCGCTGCGGGAGCTGCACGGTGAACCGGCGCTGGCCTGCCTGGCTGCGGCGGGCGCGCAGGTGCGCACCGGTATCGCGGTGCGGAGCCTGGAACCCCGGGAGACGGACAAGTGGAGCTGGCAGATCGTCACCGACGCGGCCCGTATCCCGGCCGATCAGGTGATCTTGGCTGTCCCGCCGGTGGCAGCCGAACAGCTGCTCCCGGCGGGCAGCGTGCCGTTGCGGGCGGGCTGGTCACAGCGGCTGGGCAGCGTCCCGATCGTCAACGTGCACGTGGTGCTGGACCGGCCGGTGCTCGACGAGCCGTTCATCGCCGGAGTGGGTACGCCGGTGCAGTGGGTTTTCGACCGCACCGCCCAGTCCGGCCTGGCAGCCGGCCAGTACCTCGCCGTGTCACTGTCCGCGGCGGACGGGTTCATCGACACCCCGACGGCGGCGTTGCGGACCCAGTTCCTGCCGGCGCTCGCCGAGTTGTTGCCCGGAATGCGGGACGCGGAGGTGACCGACTTCTTCGTCACCCGGGAGCGGCACGCCACGTTCCGGCCGGCCCCTGGCACGGCAGCGCTGCGCCCGCCAGCCCGCACCGCCACTCCCGGATTGTTCCTCGCGGGCGCGTGGACGGCCACCGGATGGCCTGCCACGATGGAAGGCGCCGTGCGTAGCGGAACAGCCGCCGCTGATGCCCTGCTGGCCCAGACCCAGCAGGGTCTCCCCGCGCAGGCCGCGTCATGACCGCGGCCCCCGCCCGATCTGTCGCGCCCAGCACCCTTCGCCGGGCCCGCGCGGCCGTGACACCCGCCACGCGAGCGGTCATCGCGCGGCTGGACCAGACCAGTGCAGCGATCGCCGCCTACCACCTCGGATGGTCCGATCTCGGTGGCGCCCCGACCAGCGGTGGTGGGGGCAAGGCCATCCGTCCCGCCCTGGCCATCCTCTCGGCGCAGGCCGCGGGCGCGCCGGCGCAGGTGGGGATCCCCGGCGCGGTCGCCGTCGAGCTCGTGCACAACTTCTCCCTCGTCCACGACGACGTGATGGACGGGGACACCGAACGCCGCCACCGTCCCACCGTGTGGGCGGTGTGGGGTTCCACCAGTGCGATCCTGACTGGAGATGCGCTGCTGGCGCTGGCCCAGGAAGCGTTGCTGGACAGCCCCTCGTCGCATCGGGCCGCCGCCGCCCAACTACTCGCTGAGGCCACCCGGCACCTGATCCGCGGCCAGGTGCAGGACGTGGCCTTCGAGCAGCGCGCGGACGTCACCGTGGCGGAATGCCTGGAGATGGTCTCCGGCAAGACCGGCGCCCTGCTCTCGGCCAGCGCGGCGATCGGGGCGGTGCTGGCCGGTGCGCACCCGGATGTGGTGCGCGCGCTGTCCACGTTCGGTTCCCAGCTCGGTGTCGCGTTCCAGCTGGTCGATGACCTGCTGGGGATCTGGGGTGATCCGGAGATCACCGGCAAGCCCGTCTTCTCCGACCTGCGTTCGGGGAAGAAGACCCTCCCGGTGACCTACGCGCTCGCCCAGGACGGCCCGGCCGCCCGTGAGCTGGCCGGCTGGCTCGCCGGACCGGAGCACCACCGGGCGCGATCCGGCTCCGGTGATGCCGAACTCCGCCGCGTCGCCGAGCTCATCGTGACCGCGGGAGGGCGCGAGTGGGCGGCCGGCGAGGCGCAACGCCGCCTCGCGGCGGCCACCCATGCGCTGAGCACCGTCCCCATCCCGGCCGGCACCCGGGAGGAACTGATCGCGATCGCGCACTTCATCGTCGACAGGGAGGACTGATGACTCGCAGCAGCACCACCGGCCCCAGGGAGCAGACTCCGCCGCGTTCTGCGGAGCAGGCGCTGGCCGCCGCGGTGGCGCACCTTCGGGAGCGCCAGGATCCGCAGGGCTGGTGGAAGGGGAACCTGGACACCAACGTGACCATGGACGCCGAGGACCTGCTGCTGCGCGAGTTCCTCGGTATCCGCAGCGCCGGCCAGACCGAGGAGTCCGCCCGGTGGATCCGGTCCCAGCAGCGCGAGGACGGCAGCTGGGCGATCTACCACGGCGGCCCGGGTGAGCTGTCCACCACGGTCGAGGCCTGGGTGGCGCTGCGCCTGGCCGGTGACCTGCCTGACGCGGAGCACATGACCCGCGCCGCGCGGTTCGTGCGGGCGCACGGCGGTCTGGAGCGCAGCCGGGTCTTCACCCGTATCTGGCTGGCGATGTTCGGCCTGTGGTCCTGGGACGAGCTGCCGCACCTCCCCCCGGAACTGATCTTCTTCCCGTCCTGGTGCCCGCTGAATGTCTACGACTGGGCGTGCTGGGCCCGGCAGACGATCGTGCCGCTGACCATCGTGTGCACCCTGCGGCCGGTGCGCCCGCTGCCATTCGACGTCGCCGAGCTGCGGGCCGGCGCCGGTGCCTGCCGCCCCGAAGCGGTGCCAGTGCCGCCGTGGACCTGGGCCGGGCTGTTCCAGCGCACCGACCGGTTGCTGCATGCCTACTCGCGCCGGCCGGTGCGGGTGCTGCGCCGGGCGGCGATGCGCCGCGCCGCGGAGTGGATCCTGGCCCGCCAGGAGGCCGACGGCTGCTGGGGCGGTATCCAGCCACCGTGGGTGTACTCTCTGCTCGCGCTGCACCTGCTCGGCTACTCCCTGGACCATCCCGCGCTGCGGGCCGGTCTGGCGGGAATGGACAGCTGGTTCATCCGCGAGCGCACCCCCCAGGGGCCCTCCCGGCGGCTGGAGGCCTGCCAGTCCCCGGTCTGGGACACGACGCTGGCGCTCATCGCACTGCTGGACTCAGGTGTCACGGCGGCCGACCCGGCCGTGCAGCGGGCCAGTAGCTGGCTGGTCGGCGAGGAGGTCCGGGTCCGGGGCGACTGGGCCGTCCGCCGCCCGGAGCTGGCCCCCGGTGGGTGGGCCTTCGAGTTCCACAACGACAACTACCCCGACACCGACGACACCGCCGAGGTGGTGCTCGCCCTGCGGCGAGTGGGGCTGGCTGACCGCGCCCCGATCGACCGCGGGGTGGCCTGGCTGCTCGGCATGCAGTCCCGCGACGGCGGCTGGGGCGCCTTCGACGCCGACAACACCCGCACGCTGTGCACCAAACTGCCGTTCTGCGATTTCGGCGAGGTGATCGACCCCCCGTCGGCGGATGTGACGGCGCACGTGGTGGAGGCGCTGGCCGCTGAGGGTCTCGCCCAGCACCGGGCCTGCCAGCGTGGGGTGGCCTGGCTGCTCACCGCGCAGGAGACCGACGGGTCCTGGTTCGGGCGCTGGGGCGCGAACCATGTGTACGGCACCGGCGGGGTGGTGCCCGCGCTGATCGCGGCCGGTGTCCCGGCTGACTCGGTGAGCGTGCGGCGCGCGGTGCGGTGGCTCGAGCAGCACCAGAACGACGACGGCGGCTGGGGGGAAGACCTGCGCTCCTACGTCGATCGGTCCTGGGTCGGCCGGGGGGAGTCGAGCGCCTCGCAAACCGCCTGGGCGCTGCTCGCGCTGCTTGCGGCCGGGGAGCGCGGCGAGGTGACCGAACGCGGCGTGCGCTGGCTGTGCCGCATCCAACGCGGCGACGGATCGTGGGACGAGGAGCAGTTCACCGGAACCGGGTTCCCCGGCGACTTCTACATCAATTACCACCTCTACCGGCTGGTTTTCCCGATCACCGCGCTGGGCCGGTACCTGTCGTGAGTCCAGCAGTGCTCTGCGCGCCGTTGCGCGTCGAGCAGGCCGCATTGCGCGGGACCGGTCTGCGAGTGGTGCACACCGGGATGGGCCCGCGCCGCGCGATCGCCACCGCCGCGACCCTCGGTGGCGATCCGGTGCTGGTCGCCGGCGTGGGCGGCGCGCTAGCCCCCGGTATCCGCCCCGGCGACGTCGTCGTAGCCAGCGAGGTCCGCCTCGCCCCCACCCTGGCTGCGCCGAGTTCCACACC
>DASYAZ010000007.1:0-12004 GCA_036501085.1 Pseudonocardiaceae bacterium
CTTCGCGATAACCAACTGCGGTTATGCGGCCTGACCGAAAGCGAGGTGCTCGCGCAGCTGCGCCGAGACGGCGTCGCCAGCGTCAGCGAGCTGCGCTACATGCTTTATGAGACGAAAGGCGAGCTCACGATCGTCCGCGAACCGGGCGACGGGACCCGGACCCGGAGCTCGTACGGATTGGGTTGCGAGATGCGGCAGACTTTCGGCAATCTGATCATGAGCCGCCCTGGGGCCGGGGTGGTTGGGCCACTGGGTACGCCGCCGCGTGAAGCGTTAATACGCCCTCTCGTCGGTGAAACCGTGGCGTTTAGACGCTTGGGACACCGGTTACGTGGCCTCAGAGGCAGCGTCTCTCAGCCGTAATTTTGGTAGGAGGCATCGTGGCTGTGGTGGCAGCAGGAACAGCCGGCCCGGACGTCGAGGGCATGGTCTGATGTCTGGGGATCAGCGGGGCCTTGGCGCCGCTCGCAGCGGGCAGCCGGTACGGGTTGCTGATGATCGCTCTGGTGAGCGCCCAGCACCGACGGGTTTCGAGTTAGCTCGCGCGGTGGCCGACGCGGTTCTTTTCGAGGGGTACCTGCTGTACCCGTACCGGCGGTCGTCGGCCAAGAACCGGGTGCGCTGGCAGTTCGGCGTCCTCGCATCCCGCCCGTGGCTCGAGGCGACTGGGTCCGCCGGGGCCACCGACACGTGCGTGGCTGGATCGGCGGATGCCTGGCACCAGCAGACCGACTGCCTGCTGCAAGCGACCGGCGGTGCCACCGTCGAAGTGCGGCTGCGGTTTCTGCAGCTCCAGCACCGGTCGGTGGAGGCCGCGGGCCCGGACGGGACCTTCCATGCCGTCGACGCGCTGGACGTCGACGGCCAGCGTTACCTCACCTTCGACGAGGCTGTGCCCAAGGAGTTCGACGTTGTCGCGGCGCTCAGTGAGCTGCACCGCGCCCCGTATTCGGTGGTGATCGAAGCGCCCGGTGGCACGGACGTCGAACTGTTGTGCGGCGGCGAGGCCGGCCGGGTGGTTCGCCAACGCTGGCCGGTCGCGGCCACCGTCCGGCTGTCAGTGACGATGGTGGATGCACCGTCGCCGTTGCTGAGGCTGCGTCTGATCACAGAGAACACCGCGGACTCGGTCCCAGCGGGTGCATCCCGGGCCGACGCGCTGCGGACGTCACTGGTGGCGACACATTCCCTGCTCGGCGTGCGCGGCGGATCATTCCTGTCCCTGCTCGACCCGCCGGCCTGGGCCGCACCGGCGGCGAAGGAATGCCGCAACGTCCACACGTTCCCGGTGCTGGCCGGTGACCCGAAGTCCAGCGACGTGATGCTGTCATCGCCGATCCTGATGGATTACGACCACCCGAAGGTCAGCCCGGAGAGCCCGGGTGACCTGTTCGACGCGACGGAGATCGACGAGATCTTGTCGTTGCGCACTCTCACCCTGACCGATGAGGAGAAGCGCGAGGCGCGGGCCACCGACCCACGCGCCGCGGCGATCATCGATCGGGTCGACACGATCCCGCAGGACGCCTTCGAGCGCCTGCACGGCGTAATCCGGTCGCTGCGCCCCGTGCCGACCAACGGTGACGGTAGCGGATAAGAGCAAGAAGGGAGGACCGGATGGATGCCATCGAGCTGTTGTGCCATGACCATCGCATGGTCGAGCAGCTGTTTCGCGACTACCAAGCGGCGCGTAGCGACACCCAGCGGCGCGGGGTGGTGGAGATCGTCGTGCGTGAGCTATCCAAGCACGCGGCGCTGGAAGAGCTGATGTTCTACCCGCTGGCCAAGAAAGTCCTGCCGGACGGCCGGCGGGAGATCGAGGAGCACCTCGCCGAACACCTGAGTGTCAAAAAGACCCTCCTCGCCCTCGATGAACTTTCCGTCGGTGATGACCAGACCGACGGGCTGATGGCGGAGCTGCAACGGGAGATCGAGCACCACGTGGCCGATGAGGAGGGCGACCTGATGCCCAAGGTCCGCAAGGCGGTCGACGAGCAGGCCCTCGACGAACTGGGACAGGCGCTCGATAAGGCAAAGCAGACCGCGCCGACCCGGCCGCACCCGCACGCACCCGACCAGCTACCCGGCCTGGCGCTGGCCGGTCCGGTAGCCGCGATCTACGACCGACTCCGTGACCGGCTCCAAGGGAGGCCCCGAACATGAGCCCAGACGCGAACATCGATGCCGGCACCAACGAGGTTGCGAGCCTGCCGAGCACCAAGCAAGCCAGAAAAGGCTTCGAGCACATCGACATTCTCTGGATTTCTGAGGGGATGAGCTGCGACGGCGACACGGTGTCGGTGACCGCTGCCTCGCAGCCCCCGATCGAGGACCTCATCCTGGGGCTCATTCCCGGATTACCGAAGGTGAGCCTGCACAACAAGGTGCTGTCCCCCACCCAGGGCGGCGAGCAGTTCCTCGCGCCGTTCCGGGCCGCGGCCAGAGGCGAGCTGGAGCCGTTCATCCTGGTCATCGAGGGATCGATCCCCAACCAGAACATCATCGAGGGCGACGGCTACTGGACCTCGTTCGGTAACGATCCCGAGACCGGTGAGCCGCTGACCCTGAACTGGTGGCTCGATCAGCTCGCCCCCAAGGCGTGGGCCGTCGTCGCCGTCGGCACCTGCGCGGCGTACGGCGGGATCCACGCAATGGCGGGCAATCCGACTGGCAGCATGGGTCTGGCCGACTACCTGGGCTGGGATTTCAAGTCCACTGGCGCGCTGCCGATCGTGAACATCCCCGGTTGCCCGGTCATGCCGGACAACTTCATGGAGACGCTCACCTGGGTGCTCTACCACGCTGCCGGGGCCGCGCCACCGCCGCCGCTGGACCGGATGCTGCGCCCGCAGTGGCTGTTCGGCAAGACCGTGCATGAGGGCTGCGACCGAGCGGCCTACTACGAGCAAGCCGACTTCGCGAAGGACTACAACTCCCCGAAGTGCCAGGTGAAGGTCGGCTGCTGGGGACCGGTGGTGAACTGCAACGTGCCCAAGCGCGGCTGGATGGGTGGCGTCGGCGGCTGCCCCAACGTTGGTGGTATCTGCATCGGCTGCACGATGCCGGGCTTCCCGGACAAGTTCATGCCGTTTATGGACGCCCCTCCGGGCGGCAGTCTGTCGTCGATGTTGAACAAGCCCTACGGCGCCTTTATCCGGCGGATGCGCACCATCACCAACATCTCGCTCAACCATGAACCGAAGTGGCACCACAACCGTCCCGCGCTGACCAGTGGCTACGACCCGCGCTGGCGCCCCTGAGCGCAATCCACCACCAGCCCAGCAACAGGAGGAATGCGGACATGACGGCAACCGAGCGGGCCCGGACACAACGCAAGCCGCCCCAGATCGTGGATATGTCGTGGGATCCGATCACCCGGATCATCGGTAATCTCGGTATCTACACGAAGATTGACTTCACCAACAAGAAAGTAACGCAGTGCCACAGCACGTCGTCGCTGTTCCGCGGCTATTCGGTGTTCATGAAGGGAAAGGACCCCAGGGACGCGGGCTTCATCACCAGCCGGATCTGCGGGATCTGCGGGGATAACCACACGACGTGTTCGGTCTATGCGCAAAACATGGCCTACGGCATCGACAGCCCGCCGCTAGCCGAGCACATCATCAACCTCGGCGAGGCCGCCGAGTACATGTTCGACCACACGCTGTTTCAGGACAATATGGTCTTCGTCGACTTCTGCGAGGCGATGGTCAAGGACACCAACCCGAGCGTGCTCGCCCGGGCGGAGAACACCGAGGCGCCGCACGCCGGCATCCACGGCTACCGGACCATCGCCGACATCATGCGGGCTTACAACCCGTTCGAGGGTGCGGTCTACAAGCGGGCGTTGCAGGTCAGCCGGACCACCCGGGAGATGTTCTGCAAGATGGAGGGCCGGCACGTCCACCCGTCAACCGTCTACCCCGGCGGTGTCGGCACCATGCCCGAGCCCACGCTGTTCACCGACTACCTCACCCGGCTGCTGTCGATCCTTGACTTCGTCAAAGAGGCTGTGGCGATGAACGATGATGTCTTCGACTTCTTCTACGAGGCGCTGCCCGGCTACGAGGAAGTGGGGCGGCGGCGGATCCTGCTCGGCTGCTGGGGCGCCTGGCAGGACCCGACCGTCTGCGACTACAAGTACGAGAACATGACCAAGTGGGGCCGGGCGATGAAGGTAACCCCGGGGATCATCATCGACGGCAAGCAGATCACCACCGACCTCGTCGACATCAACCTGGGGATCCGCATCCTGCTGGGCAGCTCCTACTACGACGACTGGGTCAACGAGGACCCGTTCGTCACCCATGACCCGCTGGGCAACCCGGTCGACATGCGCCACCCCTGGAACCAGACCACCCTTCCGGTGCCGCAAAAGCGCGACTTCGACAATAACTACAGCTGGGTGATGAGCCCGCGCTGGTTCGACAAGCGCACCAACGAGCATCTCGCGCTGGACACCGGCGGCGGTCCGCTGGCCCGGCTGTGGTCAACCGCGCTGGGTGGGCTGGTCAACACCGAGTACGTCAAGTCCACCGGTTCCAGCGTGCAGATCTCGCTACCCAGGAGCGAGAAGCACCCCGAGATGACCCTGGAGTGGAAGATCCCGAAGTGGGCCAACGCATTGGAGCGCAACCGGGCCAGGATGTACTTCGTGGCCTACTCCGCGGCCATGGCCGTGCACTTCCTCGACGTGTCACTGGATCTCATCCGCGGTGGTGACACGAAGGTCTTCAACAACTTCAAGGTCCCCGACGAGGGCGTCGGCTGCGGGTTCCACGAAGCGGTGCGTGGCGTGCTGTCCCACCACATGGTGATCAAGAACGGTAAGATCGCGAACTATCATCCGTACCCACCGACGCCCTGGAACGGCAGTCCCCGGGACTCCTACGGCACCCCGGGGCCCTACGAGGACGCGGTGCAGGACATGCCGATCTTCGAGGAGAACGGGCCGGAGAATTTCAAGGGCGTCGACATCATGCGCGCGGTGCGCAGTTTCGACCCGTGCCTGCCCTGCGGCGTGCACATGCACCTCGGCGGGGGACGGGTGCTGAAGAAGCTGCACTCGCCGATGTTCGGGGCGAGTCATGGCTGAGCCAGCCGGCGAGGCAGGCCCGCGGCTGGACAACGCCGCGGTGCACGAGCGGCTCACCCGGCTTGACGAGCTGCTCGCGCAGGTGGAGGCTACTCCCGGCCCCGCCGGTGAGCTCGCGCTCGACGCGGTGTCGGCGCTGGCGGAGGTCTACGGCGAGGCGCTGGCCCGGGCCACGGCGTACGCGTCGGAGACGCCAGCCGTGCTGGCGGCGATCACCGGCGACGAGCTGTTGAGTCACCTGCTCGTGCTGCACGGGATCCATCCCGACCCGGTCGACCGCCGCGTCGCCCGTGTCCTGGACGACCTGCGGCCGGCGGTGCAGGAACGCGGCGGGGACGTCGAGCTGGCCGGGATCGACCAGGGTGTCGCGACGGTACGGCTGTCGATCAAGGGATGTTCGTCGACCGGCGTCGAAGATGCGGTGCGCGAGGCGGTGCTGGCTGTCGCGCCGGAGCTGTCAGACGTCGCGAGGGCGCCGGCTGCCACGCGTGATGCGGCATTTGTCCCGCTGGACGCGCTGATGCCTCGACCTTGCGGGATACCCGCACTCGGGCGTGCGACCAGCGGGGTCAAACCGTGACTGAGCTGGCCAGCTCACCGTCGAGGCACCGCAGCGCTGGAGCGCTGGAGCGGGTGATCCGGCGGGCCGGCGCCCGGCGGGGCGAGTCCGAGCAGCGCTGCGAACTGTGCAGCGTTCCCGTGCTGGCAGATCATCGGCACATGCTCGACACCGAGCGCGGGGAGGTGATGTGCGCCTGCCAGGCGTGCTCGCTGCTGTTCTCCAAGGGCGCGGCCAGTGAGGGGCACTACCGGCTGGTGCCGCGGCGGCGGGTCCGGCTGCCCGCGGTGTCGACGAAGGATCTGGGAGTACCGGTTGGCCTCGCCTTCTTCGTGCCGCACGCGGACGGCACGGTGATCGCGCATTATCCCAGCCCGGCCGGGGCGACCCAGTGGGAAGTCAACCCGTCGGCGTGGGCAGCCGTGCTCGATCGCCACCGTGAGCTTCGCACCCTGGAGCCCGACGTGCAGGCGCTGCTGGTCAACACCGCGCGTGATCAGCAGCAGCACTGGCTCGTTCCGATTGACGACTGCTTCCGGCTGGTCGCGGTGGTGCGCCGGGAATGGAAAGGCCTCTCCGGTGGCAGCCGGGTATGGCCCGAGATCGAGCAGTTTTTCGCGGAGCTCACCGAACAACGGTAAAGGAGGAGCGATGGGCAGGATCCGGGTCGGGAAACCCGATGTGAAGCACGACACACCAACGCACGTCAAGGGAATCCACGAAGGCAACAAAGGTCCATATCACAAGCAGCCCGGCCACCACAAGGACGGGACCGCCGACGCGCGGCGCTCGACCGGGGTCCATCCGGGGAGGCACAACGCGATACTGAAGATCATGCCGAACCTTTCGCCTGGCTAACCGCCGCGGCGAACTGGATGATGGACGAAGAGGTGTCAAGTATGGTCAAACGTCTACTGCTCGCGCTCGGCACGGCGGGCCTACTCGCGATCGTGGTGAAGGAGATTCCTGCGATGATGCGCGAAGTCAAGATCTGGCGCATGGGCCATGCGCCACAGGGACCCGCGTGGTTTCAGCGTCCCGGCGGCGGCTGAGCGTTTCGCCGGGAACGGCGCACCTATGCCCGCTGGGTGCTGGCTGGCACGCAACAGATCGAGTGCCGTCACACCACTCTTTCTCCTGCTGCCCGATCATTGTCCCGAGGCGGTCCGATGCCGCCAAGAACAGACGCTCGGCAGCGGGCTTCCAATTGAGGCATGGTCGACATCCGCAAGAACGTCCCTGGCGGGGGTATCGCCGGATAGCACGAACACCGTCGGGACCGGCCGCGCGCACGGGCTGATGGTGCGGATCACGGCAAGGAGCACGTCCTCCGCGACTTATTCGGTGGGTGATGAACACAGCGTTATGAGACTCGACATCGCCGCCCGAAAAGTCGGCAGGGACCTGGTCGGCCGGGCCGAGGAGGTAGTTGGCGGTCCGGCGCGGGCGCGTGTGGTGTTGGTGTTGGCTGCCGCGCTGGGTCTGCTGGGAGCGGACTTCGCGACGCTGTCAGCCACCGCCGGCAACCTCGAGCGCGCGTTTCACGTCAACAACACCAGCATCGGTCTGCTGGTATCGGTCACCTCGCTGGCGGCTGCGGTGGGCACGATCCCGATCGGTGTGCTCACCGACCGGACCCGGCGCACCCGGCTGCTGGCGATCAGCATCCTGGGCTGGGCGGTGGCGATGATCTTCGCCGGGGCCGCGACGTCATTGCTCTGGCTGTTGCTGTCCCGGATCGCGCTGGGCGTCGTCACCGCCACCACCGGCCCGACGATCGCCTCGCTGACCGGCGACTTCTTTCCGGCCCGCAGCCGGGCCCGGATTCTGGGCTACATCCTCGGTGGAGAGCTGGTCGGTACTGGGATCGGGTTCGTGTTCTCCGGGCAGCGCAAGTAGCCCGCCGAGCGCACATCGAGCCGCAGCGGGAGCTGGTGCTCACCGCGGACCCAAGGGACCGCTCACTGTGGTGGGCGGTGCGCTACGTACTGCGGGTGCGCACCAACGTCGTGATCATCATCACCTCAGCGCTGGGCTACTTCTACTTCGCTGGCCTCCGGTCGTTCGCGATCATCTTCGTCACCGGCCACTACGGCATATCCCAGTCGGTGGCCAGCCTGCTCACCCTGCTCACCCTGGTGGTCGGCCTCGGCGCGCTGGCGGGGGTCTACCTTGGTGGGCGCACCACCGACCGGCTGCTGGGCCGCGGCTACCTCAACACCCGGGTGCTCATCCCGGCGGTGGCACTGCTCACGATCACCGTCTTCCTCGCCCCCGGCATCGTCACCACCTCAGCTTTTTCTGGCGCTGCCACTGCTCACCATCGGCGCCGGCCTGCTCGGCGCGGCCAACCCGCCGATGGATGCGGCCCGTCTCGACATCATCCATCCCGCGCTATGGGGCCGCGCCGAAGGCATTCGCACGCTGCTGCGAACACTGGGAGAGGCTGCGGCACCGGCGCTGTTCGGTCTGACGTCCGAAACCATCTTCGGCGGTGGAGACCATGGACTGCAGTACACCTTCCTGGCCTTTCTCATCACACCGATCGCCGCCGGGGTGCTCGCCCTGACCGCGCTGCGCACCTATCCCCGCGACGTCGCCACCGCCGCTGAGTCACATCGCCGGCAGACCACCACCACGAGCGGTTAACTGATCCAGCTGTGGTCAAACGGAGGCACCGTTGTGGTTGCGCTGGTGCGTACCGCCTGGTTGCTCGGTCGTCCACCCCAAGGCCCATGCTTCGCTGGGCGGAATCTCTTGGGCGCTTTCGGCGAAGGCCAGCAGTGCGGGTACGAGGTCGCTGCGGAGCTGGGCCGGCATCTTGGCGAGGATGTTCGCTATAGCGGTGCGCCGGTGCTCGGTCATGCTGTCAACGAGCTGTTGACCGGACGGTGTGAGCTGCAGCACCACGTTGCGGCGATCAGTCGGATCATCGCTGCGGTGCAGTAGGCCGGCGTTGACGAGTTTGTCGCACATGCGGGTGCCGTTGGAGGCATGCACGCCGAGTCCCGCAGCGACGGATGCAAGATTCTGCGGGCCACGGCTGGCGATCATCACCAGGACTCGAAGTTGCGGCAGTGTCACCCGGTCCTCGACGCTCGCCACCGACTGCGCGGCCACCGCGACAAGTGCCCGAGACGCGACCAGCACGGCATCGACCTGCTCGGCGGAGGGGTGAGCCGCGTCCTGTGCGGGGTTCGGCGGGCCCATCTACACAGTCTCTCCCTACCGTTGCAGATATGCAAACATTGCGTCCTGAGGGCTTGCGGTGATCCCGGCAGCTCGCCGAAGTATCGCGGTACACCTGAAAGAGTTGCTCAAGTGCAATCAATATACAGATGCAATGATTGCACGTAGACTAGGCGGAGTGTCGCGGGCTTGCTGGTGGGGAGATCGTGAAGCCGGCCGATGACTGTGTGCTAGCCACCCACGGCTTGCTGGTCGTGGCCTCCGACGCCGAGTACAGGAGGGGCTCGGGTATGCAGTGGCAATGGCAGATGCGGTCTAGCCGTCCAGGCACATCCCCGATGACGGTGCGGCAGCCATGACCGCGGCCGCGTCCGTGCCGGCGGTTGAGGCCGAGTACGACGAGTACGACGAGTACGCCTGCCTGGTTCCGCTGCACCGCCGCTACGTGGAGCTTGCTCCCGATGACCGGGAGCGGAAGCGCTTGCGCGGGCAGTTGATCGGCGGCTATCTCCCGGTGGCCGAGAACATCGCGCGCCGGTTCGCCGGCCGTGGCGAGCCGCTGAACGACTTGATCCAGGTCGCCACGATAGGGCTGATCAATGCGGTGGACCGGTTCGAACCCGCCCGCGGTTCACATTTCCTGTCCTTCGCGGTACCGACGATCACCGGAGAGGTGCGCCGGTATTTCCGTGACCACGGCTGGTCGATGCGGGTGCCACGGCAGCTGAAAGACTTACACGTTGCCATCAGGGCCGCTACGGGAGAGCTGTCCCAGCAGCTTGGCCGCGCTCCCCGACCCAGCGAGCTCGCTGATCGGTTGGGGGTACCGACCTCGAAGGTGCTCGAAGCGCTGCAAGCCGGGCACGCCTACCGAAGCTCGTCGCTGGATGAGCTGCTCAGCTCCGGTGATACTGCGGGGCCTGCAGACTCGTTCATCAGCGGCCTGGACGGCGAGTTGATCTCGGTCGAGGAGCGGGAGGTACTGCGCCCGCTGCTGGCTGAGCTGGCGCCCCGGGAACGGACGATCCTCGCACTGCGGTTCTTCCACCAACTCACCCAGACCCAAATCGCCGAGCAGGTCGGCATCTCGCAGATGCACGTCTCACGGCTACTCAGCCAGACGCTGACTTTTCTACGCGAGCGGATGGCCAGCCCGGATTGATCACGGCATCGTTTGGCCCTCACGTCGGGTGGGTAGGAGCGTTGAGGTGGCACATAGTCCTTACCAGGGAGGTCCGCGCATGGCCAAGGTCGCCGACTACGTCCTGAACCGGCTCACCGAGTGGGGTATCCACCGGATCTACGGTTACCCGGGCGACGGCATCAACGGGTTCCTCGGGGCGCTGGATCGAGCGAAGGGCGATCCTGAGTTCATCCAACCGCGGCACGAGGAGATGGGCGCGTTCATGGCCACCGCGCACGCCAAATTCACCGGCGAGGTGGGCTGCTGCATGGCGACCTCCGGGGGTGGCGCGATCCACCTGCTCAACGGGCTCTACGACGCGAAGCTCGACCACCAGCCGGTACTGGCGATCGTCGGCCAGCAGAAACGGATCTCGCTGGGCGCGGCCTATCAGCAGGAGATCGACCCCAACACGCTGTTCAAAGACGTCTCGGAGTTCGTCCAGACGTGCATGCACCCAGCGCAGGCCCGGCAACTGATCGACCGGGCGCTGAAGGTGGCGATCTCCCAGCGCGCGGTCGCGACGATCATCTTCCCGGTGGACGTCCAGGAGGAAGACGCGCAACCCTCACCACCGCGGATGCACGGCGCTGTCTACACCAGCGTCGGATTCACCAAACCGCGGGTGATCCCGCCGGACACCGAACTGCGCAAGGCCGCTGACATCCTCAACGAGGGCACCAAGGTGGCGATGCTCATCGGGCAGGGCGCCGCCGAGGCCGCTGACGAGGTCGTCGAGTCCGCCGAGCTGCTGGGCGCCGGGGTGGCCAAGACACTGCTCGGCCGCGAGGTACTGCCCGATGACCTGCCCTACGTCACCGGCCCGATCGGCCTGCTCGGCTCGACCGCCAGCTACGAGCTGATGATGGGCGCAGACACCCTGTTCATGATCGGCACCAGCTTCCCCTACGCGGAATGGTTGCCGGAAGAGGGTCAGTGCAAGGGCGTGGAGATCGACATCGACGGCCGGATGATTGGTGTGCGCTACCCCGTGCAGGCCAACCTGGTCGGCGACGCGAAGGAGACGCTCAAGGAGCTGATCCCGCTGCTGCACCGCAAGCAGGACCGCTCGTGGCGGGAGAAAATCGAAGGCGAGGTCAAGGAGTGGTGGAAGGTGCTCGACGACCGGGCACATGATGCGGCCGATCCGATGAACCCGGAGCTGGTCGCCCACGAGCTGTCCCCGCGGATACCCGACCGGGCCATCCTCACCGCCGACTCCGGCTCGGGCACCAACTGGTGGGCCCGGCATCTGCGGCTGCGCAAGGGGATGCGGGCCTCGCTGTCCGGCACGCTGGCGACGATGGGGCCGGGCACCCCGTATGCGATCAGCGCCAAGTTCTCCTACCCGGACCGGCCGGTGATCGCCTTCGTCGGGGACGGCGCGTTCCAGATGAACGGGATGGCCGAGCTGATCACCGTCAAGCGCTACTGGGAGCGCTGGTCGAACCCGACGCTGGTCTTCTGCGTGTTCAACAACCAGGACCTCAACCAGGTGACTTGGGAGCAGCGGGCCGAGTCGGGCGACCCGAAGTTCATGGGCTCGCAGTGGATCCCCGACGTGCCCTACGCCGAATTCGCGAAGCTGCTCGGGCTCAAGGGCATCAAGGTCGACGATCCCAAGCAGATGGGCACCGCCTGGGATGAGGCGCTGGCCGCGGACCGACCGGTGGTGCTCGAGGTCGTCACCGACCCGGAGATCCCACCGATCCCACCGCACATCAAAAAGGAGCTCGGCAAGAAGTCGGCCACGGCGATGCTTAAGGGCGACCCCGAGGAGGTCGGCGTCATCACCAAGGGCGTCAAGCAAAAGCTGCACGAATTCACCGAGTCGGTCAAAGAGAAGCTGCCCGGGGGGGAGCACTGATGGCGGTGACCGAGCTGGGCATCCCAACGCGTCCGGACACCCGGTTCGCCGCCGGGATGTCGGCGGTGGAGAAGATCAACATCAAGGGTCTGGAGCGCCACCTGCGCCGGC
>DASYAZ010000008.1:0-11558 GCA_036501085.1 Pseudonocardiaceae bacterium
GCCAAGTACGCCACGAAAAGCGCCGAGCACTTCGGGCTCGGCGAGCGCCGCGTAACCCCCGACGCCCTCCCCCAGCTCGATGTCACCACCCACGTGGACCGGCTGGTGCGCACCGCCTGGCAACTCGGCGAACACCCTAGCTACCAGGGACTGCACCGCTGGATCCACATGCTCGGCTTCCGGGGACATTTCGCTTCGAAAAGCCGCCACTACTCCACCACCCTCGGCGCCATCCGCAGCGAACGCCGTATTTACCGCCAACGACAAGCCGCTGAACGCGCCTGTGCGCTGCTCGATGAAGACACCACCCTCGTCGTCTCACACTGGGAATTCATCGGACTCGGCTATCTCACCACCGGAGACACCACCCTCGCCCTCTCCGCCGCCGCCCGAGCACGAGAACAACGACAAGCAGCCCGCGACGCCGCCTAACGCCACGATATTAGAGAATTGGAGGGAAATTCAACAACTATCCAAACCCGTGAGCACGCCGAACCGCTAAAGATAAATTGAATTCCTCATAAACATCCATCCAGTGGAGGATGAGAGATGCAAACAAAGGCTCGTTTGTGGGGCGTTCAGGACGTTGCAGGGTATCTGGGCGTCCCGATCAAGACGCTCTATCAGTGGCGGCAGCAGAATTACGGTCCGAAGAGTCGCCGTGTGGGTCGCTATGTGCGCTACGACCCTGATGACGTTGTCAATTGGTTCCGCGAGTTGGACGACGTGAGTTAGGAGGAGTCAGTGGGTCGGCCACCGCTACCTGTGGGTACAGCCGGTGAGGTACGGATCTACTCCGTGCGCGGCGGGTTCCGCGCTCGTTGCCTGGTGCGGGACTACGACGGCAAGATCCGTGAGTTGGAACGGTTCGGGCTCTCGGAGGCGAAGGCCAAGATCCGGTTGCGTGAGGCGGTCCGGGATCGCCATCGGGTTGAGGCCGACGCAGAGATCACCAGTGAAACCAGGCTCGCGGAGGTGGTGCGGGTGTGGCTGGTGGATCTGCGTGCCGAAGTGGCGGCTGGGGAGAAGTCGCCGGGCACTGAGGCGCTGTATGACGCCACCGCAGGGTGGGTCATGTCGGCCCTGGGTGACCTGCGGCTGCGAGAGGTGACCGTGGGCCGGGTGGATCGCTTCCTGGCGGCAACGGCCGATCGCCATGGTGCAGGGTCGGCGAAGAGGGCCAAGACAGTGCTGAACGGGGTGCTGGGTCTGGCTGCTCGTCACGACGCGATCCGGGCCAATCCGGTTCGTGACACGGCTCGGATCAAGCACGGAGAGAAGAAGGCCGCGGTCGCTCTCACCTTGGCGCAGGTCTATGACGTGCGGGTGAAGCTCGCGGCCGATCAGAGGGCCCGGGATTGGGATCTGCTCGACTTCGTCGACATGATGCTGGCGACCGGCAAGCGCATCGGGGAGAACTCGGCGATCACCTGGGACGCGCTCGACCTCGACGCCGGAAGCGTGGAGATTCGTGGCACCGTTGTTCGGATCAAGGGCCAGGGTCTGCGGATCAAGCTCAAGCCGAAGAGTCGCGCCGGGTACCGCAAGCTTCGGCTGCCATCGTGGGCGGTGGAGATGTTGCATCGCCGCCGGGCTGAGGCCATTCCGAACGAATGGGGTGTGGTGTTCACGTCACCGACCGGGCTGCTCCGGGACCCGAGTAACACCCAGGCCGACTTGCGGGATGTCTTTGCCCGGCTGGGCTATCCGTGGGTGACCTCGCACGTGTTCCGCAAGACAGCAGCCACGTTGCTGGACGAAGCAGGGGTGAGTGGCCCGGAAGATCGCCGACCAGCTGGGGCATTCTCAGGTGTCGCTCACCCAGGACTCCTACATGGGACGCAAGATCGCCTCGGAGGACGCGGCCCGGGTGCTGGAGATCATCGGCAGGCCTGATGCGGCAGCGCTGATCATGAGCGCGGATCGGAGGCACGGCGAATGAGTCGCATTGTGAACCTGGGGGTTTTCTGGGGGTGGATCTTGCCAAACACACTAACGAAACCTTCTGACCTGGTATTTTTGCTCCCCGAGTTGGACTTGAACCAACAACCCTGCGATTAACAGTCGCATGCTCTGCCAATTGAGCTATCGGGGAAGGTACTGGATGCCGGTCCGCCTGGCAGGCGGGCCGCATCTACCTTAGCGCACCGTGCGCACCACCCGTCCCGCTCCCCCACCCCGAGGGAGCCGGGTCCGCGGGCACCGCAACCGACCCGCGTGATCTCCGTTTGTGTGCCGGGACCGACACGAGATGTCGCCCAGCGCACACAAACGGAGATCACGGCCTGGCTGGCGCGGCGATCAACGCTGGTTAGGCCACCGGTTGCTGCGGCTGTCTAGCCGGCCTGCGCGACGGCGAAGATCCGGCGGAACGGGAACCAGGTCACCCCGTCGGCCCCGGCCCGGTAGGCCGCTCGCAGCCGCGGCGCCAGCTCATCGCGGAACGCCTGCCACTCGGCAGCTGAGAGCGCCGCCCGGACCGGCCGCAGGGCAGTTCCGGTGATCCACTCGAGGACCGGATCGGACCCGGTCAGCCGATGCAGGTAGGTGGTCTCCCAGACGTCCAGCTCCGCGGCGTCGGGACCCAGCACCGCCGCGTACCCGGCGGGTTCGAGCACCGGGGGGGTCCCTCGGAGTTCGAACAGATCACGCCAGCGGGGCTCGGCGGCCAGCCGGGCGGTCTCGGCGTGGGAAGGGGCGTTGAAGTTCCCCGGCACCTGGAGGGCCAGCGACGCCCCGGGGGCAAGCTGCCGCATCCACCGGCGCAACAGATCCGCGTGCTCGGGTATCCACTGCAACACGGCATTGCAGACGACCAGCTCGGTACCAGGAGGTGGCAACCAGCAACGAATGTCGCACAGCTCGGCGTGGATACCCCGATCGCACGCGGCCTGCACCATCTCCGGTGAGCTGTCCAGCGCCAGCACGGCGGCTTTCGGCCACCGCTTGGCCAGTAACCGCGTGAGGGTGCCCGGCCCGCAGCCCAGATCCACCACCACGGCCGGCTCACGAACGTTCACTCGGGCGAGCAGGTCGTGGAAGGGCCGGGCCCGATGATCACCGAAAGCCAAGTAGGTCTCCGGGTCCCACACCGCGACAACCCCCTCACTGTCCGTGGGAAACCTAGCCGGGTGGCGCCAGCCCCGACAAGCGTGCCACCACCTCGCGGACCATCTCCTCCAGCGGGCCGGATGCGGTACCGGGATCGGCCCGCACCTGCAGCACCACCCCGTCCCGGCCGGGAACCTGCCGCCGCACGAACCACGCCCCGCCACCGGGCAGCTCGCAGCGCTGGCTGGACCGGATGGTGCCGGTCACCCGCTCACGCACCACCGCGGGCACCGTCCCGGGCTGGGCCAGCACGAAGCGGCGCGGGGGCAGGTCGGACAGCAGCGCCGCTGCCCCGAGCGTGCCCGTGCTGATGGCTTCGGTGACCACCAGCGCATTGCGATCCCAGACTGCCTTGCTCACCAGGTGCCAACCGATGCGCCGCGCGCCGGCACCGGCCGGCACCCAGAGCCCCAGCTGGGTCAGCACCAG
Source organism: Pseudonocardiaceae bacterium (assembly GCA_036501085.1). GTDB lineage: Bacteria > Actinomycetota > Actinomycetes > Mycobacteriales > Pseudonocardiaceae. Next base: position 3,541 of record DASYAZ010000008.1, read on the forward strand.
GTGACCACCACCGGCCAGCTCCCCCGTGGTGACCACCCGCTCGGCGGGATCCAGGACACCGGCGAACCCGGCCGGCACCTCGGGCGGCGCCACGCGCAAGCGCCGCCACAGCCGCCCCCAAGCACTCACTCCTGCGCCCCCACCGCCTGCTCGCGCAATGCCCGGTAGTACTGCTCCAGGGCCACCAGATCACCGAAGAGCCGGTTGTAGGAGTCGCGGTCCTCCACCGGCGAGATCCGTTGCAGCGCCGACTTGATCCCGGCGACCTGCCGCCCGACGACCGTGGCCTGCAACCGGGCCAGCAGGCTGCCGATGTACCGCGCATCGTCCTCGGCGCTGCCCTTGGCTCGCAGCGTCTCCACGGCGAGCTCGGTGATCAGCGACCGCTGAGGGCAGTGCGCCGCGACGGCGTCGATCCACTCCGGACCGGAGATCCCCGCCGCGGTGCCGCCCGCCGTGAGCACCGCCGCATGCACCTGCGCGTAGGCAGGATGGGTGAACGCGTCCGCAGGCAGCGCGTCATAGACCGAGCCGGTCATCGCAGGCTCCTGCAACACCGCCTTGAGCACCTCGCGCTGGGCCTGCAACCGCACATCATCGCGCGGGGGTAGGTCGGTGGCCTCCTCCGGCGGGGACGCACGCTGAGGATGCCCGCCGCGCCGTCGAGGCGACTCCCCAGCTTCTTCCCGGACCCGGTTGACGACCGTGGCCTCGTCGCCCATCCAGCCGCTCCAACCGGACAGCGACGTCGCGTACCGATCACGCAGCGCCACATCTTTGATCTGCGCGACCAGCGGTACCGCTCGCCGCAGCGCGGCGACCTGACCCTCCACAGTGTCGAGATCGTGCTCCGCGAGCAGGCTCTTCACCGCGAAGGTGAACAGCGGCTGGCGGCGGGCCACCAGATCGGCCAGCGCCGCGTCGCCTTTGGCCTGGCGCAGCTCGCACGGGTCCATCTTGTCCGGTGCGATCGCGATGAAGGTCTGCGCAGCGAAGCGCTGATCACCGTCGAACGCCTTGAGCGCCGCCTTCTGCCCGGCCTCGTCGCCGTCGAAGATGAAGATCACCTCGCCGCTCAGGGCATCGTCGTCCATGAGCAGCCGGCGCAGCACGGAGATGTGCTCGGCGCCGAAAGCCGTGCCGCAGGAGGCCACCGCGGTGGGCACCCCGGACAGGTGCATCGCCATCACGTCGGTGTAGCCCTCGACCACGACCACCTGGCGGCGCCGAGCGATCTCCCGCTTGGCCAGATCCAGCCCGAACAGCACCTGCGACTTGTGGTACAGCGAGGTGTCGGCCGTGTTGAGGTACTTGGCATCGACGCGATCGTCATCGAACAGCCGCCGGGCCCCGAACCCGACCACGTCACCGCCCAGGTCCCGGATCGGCCAGAGCAGCCTGCGGTGGAAACGGTCTATCGGCCCGCGCTGACCTTCCCGGGACACCCCGGCCTTCATCAGCTCTTCCACGGTGAAACCGCGGCCCAGCAGGTGCTTGGTGAGCTGGTCCCAGCCCGAGGGGGCGAACCCGCAGCCGAACGTTCCCGCCACCTCCTGGGCGAACCCGCGCTGCATCAGGAACTCCCGGGCCGGCCGCGCCTCCGCTGAGCTCAGCTGCTCGGCGTAGAACTGCTGGGCCAGCTTGTTCAGCTCGACCAGCCGGGAACGGGTGCCACGATCGCGCTGCACCGCGGAACCGCCACCGGTGTAGGTCAGCTGGATCCCGACGCGGTCGGCCAGCCGCTCAATGGCCTCGACGAACCCGAGGTGCTCGATCTTCATCATGAAGTCGACCACCGAGCCGCCCTCACCGCAGCCGAAGCAGTGGAACGTGCCGTGCCCTGGGCGGACATTGAATGACGGGGATCTCTCGTCGTGGAACGGGCAGAGCCCCTTGAGCGAGTCCACGCCGGCCCGGCGCAGTGCCACGTACTCGCCGACCACGTCGTCGATCCGGTTACGCTCGCGGACCTCCGCAATGTCAGCGTCCCGAATCCGTCCAGCCACGGGAGCCGAGTCTAGGGTTGAGTGCGGAACCCGGACGGTTCAGGAGGATGTGCACGATGCGCAGCGGCTCCGACCCCGCACTCGACCCGGCACTCGACCCCGTCCAGGAGCACCGCAGCCACCTGATCGGCGTCGCTTACCGGTTGACCGGATCGCTGGCTGATGCCGAGGACGCCGTCCAGGAGGCCTGGCTGCGGCTGGCCCGGCTGACCGAGGAGGACCGGGCCGCGATCCGGGATCCGCGTGGGTGGCTGACCACGGTGGTCAGCCGGCTGTGCCTGGACCGGCTGCGCTCCGCGGCCGTGCGACGCGAGCGTTACCTGGGTCCGTGGCTTCCCGAGCCGCTGGTGACCCCGCTGCACGGCCCGCCGGATCCGCTGGACGAGGTGGTGCGCGAGGACGGGGTGCGGATGGCCGCGCTGGTCGTGCTGGAACGGCTGCCTGCCGAGCAACGGGTCGCCTTCGTGCTGCACGACACCTTGAGCATCCCGTTCACCGAGATCGCCGACGTGCTGGGCTGCACGGTGCCCACCGCCCGGCAACACGCCTCCCGGGCGCGGCGCACCGTCGCGGCGGCCGATCCACCGCCTCGGGTGGAGCTCGCTGAGCAGCGGCGCGTGCTTGACGTGTTCCTCGCCGCCCTGGCCGCCGCTGATCTTGACGCCCTGATCCGGGTGCTACATCCGGATGCCGCGCTGATCGGTGACGGCGGCGGCAAGGAACGCACCGCGCGCCGGGCGGTCCAGGGAGCGGACAAGGTGGCCCGGTTCCTGCTCGGTCTGCAGGAACGCTACGGCCACGAAGGTCTCAGCACAGCGCGATCGGTCCTGGTCAACGGCGATCTCGGGATGATCATCCCGCCGTGGCCGGGCGACGCGGAGCACCCCATCCCGCTAGCCGGCCGGGTGGCCGGTTACACGATCCGCGACGGGAAGCTGGCCGCGATCTACGATATCGTCAATCCGGACAAGATCCGGCACCTCACACCGGGATAGCCGGTCGGCACCGGCTGTTCACCGGCGCACCGGTATCGCCGTCAGCCGTGGGTTGCCGGGTGGAATGGCTGCTCGTCCTGCTGGCTGAAGAATGTCCACATCAAGCCGGCGACGGCAGGCGAGGCTGCCTTGCCCTGCGCGTTCGGCCACGGATGGCCGCGCCCGGTGTAGAAGACCGACTCGACCTCCGTCCCATCCTGGCAACCCACCCAGCGCTGGATCTCCGCTGAGCCGGCCCGGCTGGCCTGCGCCGCGGCCGGGCAGCCGTCCTGGGTCCGTAACCACTCCAGGGCCTGCGGCACCGACGGCAGGGGTGGCCTCCCGCTCGGCTTCCCCTGGAAGGGCATCACCCGGTCCGCGGTGCCGGCTGCGAGCAGCATCGGCACCGGGTGGGTACCCGCCTCGCACGGGGCCAGCGGCACCGCACCGTAGGTAGCCACTGCCGCGAAGAGTGTCGGGTGCGCACAGAGCGTGGAGTAGGCCAGCTTGCCCCCGTTGCTGTACCCGACCAGGTACACCCGATCGGCGTCGATCGGCCACCGGCGCTCGGCATCGGCCACGAGCGCGGTCACGAAGGCCACGTCCGGGGTATCCCTGCTGCCGGCGAACCCGCAACAACCGTGGCCGGCATCCCACGAGCGGTGCTGCCCGTCGGGGTACACCAGCACCGCCCGCCGCTGCTCAGCCAGCTCGAGGAAGCCGGTATCGCGCATCGTGCCCCGAGCGCTCTGCCCGCGGCCATGCAGCACGATCAGCAGTGGCACCCGGCCGGTTATCCGGGTCGGCACTATCGACCGGTAGGTTCGCGCGACACCGTCGACGCTCATCATGTGCATCCCGGAAACGGGGCCGACCGGAGCGCTCGCCGCTGGTGCTGGCTTGACCGGTTTGGCAAGCCTGGTCACCATCGGTGAGCGGACCGGGTCGGGCTGGTGGGCAGAGGCGGTGACCAGGGCCGTCACCACCACGGCGAGGACAGCGAACAGCGCCGTCCCCGCCACCAGGTAGCGGCGGCCAGACGCCGACCGATGGGGCCGACCACCGTTGCTGATATGCCACATCACGACTCAGAGTATGCCCAGTTTGCGTCCAGCTGGCACTCAGGTGGCCAGGTCAGGATGCGCCCTATGAGTGCCCTGCGCGAACTTCTCCTAGGGCGCGCCGCTGCTTGTCCCCACCGGTGTTTCCTGGTAGATGCTCGCAGCCAGCGGTCGTTCACCTTCGCCATGCTGCGCGCTGCGATGGACGCCTGGGCCCGGGAACTCGACGCCGCCATGGTTCCGCTGGGTGCCCGGGTGCTCCTCGACATCGATGACCCGCTCGCGTTCAGCGCTGTGCACCTTGCCGTGATCGCCGCCGGGCGATGCTCGGCGCCGGTGGACCCGGCCGCTCCCCTCGCCGAGGCGCGACGTTCCCAGCGCGCGCTGCAACCGTGGCTGGTGGTCAGTGACCGCGTGGAAAGACCAGGCGTGCAGGTGAACCCGGCCACCGGCCTGCCCGCGGATCCCGCAACCGCCGGGGCAACCGCGATGGAACCGGGAGGACCGGAATCGGGTGCAGGCTCGGTCGCACTGCTCACCTCCGGTTCGACCGGGGCACCCAAGACGGTGCAGCTCACCGAGAGCCAGCTGCTGCACGCCGCGCGGAACGTGGCCGGCCACCACCAGCTCTGCGCCACCGACCGGGGGTTCAACCCGCTGCCGTTGTTCCACATCAACGCCCAGGTGGTGGGGCTGCTCGCGACCCTCGTCGCCGGTGGCACGCTGGTGCTCGATCGGCGCTTTCACCGCACCGGGTTCTGGCAGCTCCTGGTGCAGCACGAGATCACGTGGCTGAATGCGGTGCCGGCCATCCTCTCGATCCTCGCCCTGCACGAGGTGGACGCCGTTCCTCCCGATCTGCGGTTCATCCGCTCGGCCTCGGCGCCGCTACCCGCAGCAGCCCGCGAGCAGGTCGCCGCGGGCGCTGGCGTGCCCGTGGTGGAAAGCTACGGGATGACCGAGGCGGCCAGCCAGATCACCGCCACACCGCTCGGTGGTGGTCACCCGCCAGGCTCGGTCGGCCGGCCCGTCGGGGTGGAGTTGGAGGTGGTGGGGGCTGACGGCAGGCGGTGCCCCCCGGAGGTCGTGGGGCGGGTCCGCATCCGCGGCGCGAGCGTGATCAGCGCCTACGCCGCCGGCGCTGCGGCCGAGCGGTTCGACGCCGCCGGCTGGCTGGACACCGGAGATCTCGGACGGCTCGACGCCGGGGGATATCTCTTCCTCGCCGGGCGCCGCGATGACGTGGTGAACTGCGGTGGGGAGCTGGTGCACCCCGCGGAGGTCGAGGAGATCCTGCTGGGGGAGGCTGCGGTCGCCGAGGCTGCCGTCGCCGCAGGGCGTCACGACGTGCTCGGCGCCGTCCCGATCGCGTGGATCCGGCCGGTGCAGGCCCTGGACGGCGAGCAGGCCGACGAGCTGGTGAGCCGGTTGCGCCTGCGCTGCGAGCAGGAGCTCAGCCGGGTCAAACGCCCCGCGGAGTTCCGGATCGTCGCGGGCCTGCCCAGAACACCCACCGGAAAGGTGCAACGCCGGCTGCTTCGAGACTCGCTCACCGTCGGCGCCTGGTCCGAGGTGGCTCGATGACACGATCCGCTGCGCCGGTAGCGCCTATCGCCGGTGGGGGCGCGGCCAAGGTAGGCCACTTCTACCCGGTGGACATGGTTCGGGTGCTCACCTTCGCCTGCGTCATCGGGGTGCACACCATCGCGACCCTGATCTCGCTCGACAGCATCTCCGCTGGTGGCGCCGCGATGCTGCTGCATTTCACCCGCGAGTCGTTCTTCGCGCTCACCGCGTTCGTGCTCGTGCACCGCTATCGCGACAAGCTTGCTGGCAAGCTGACGATATTGCGGTTCTGGCGGCGGCGCTACCTGCTGGTCGGGGTCCCGTACCTGGCCTGGTCGGTGATCTACAGCGTGCTGGGGTTCAGCCTCGCACCGGTGCCGGCCGGCACCGCCGTCACCCTGTTCGGGCGCAACCTGCTCACCGGCAACGCGTGGTACCACCTGTACTTCCTCATCGTCACGATGCAGTTCTACTTGGTATTCCCGCTGTTCCTGTGGTTCCTGCGGGCCACCCGGCGCTGGCATGGGTGGCTGCTGGTGGGCAGCGGGGTACTGCAGGTCGGAATCGATGCCGGGCTCAGGGCAGCAAACCCCAGCGGGGGGTGGGCTGCGACCCTGTGGCACTACGACGGATCGTTCCTCGGCACCTACACCTTTTACCTGCTGCTCGGGGGCGTGGCCGCGTGGCACGCCGAGCAGGCACAGGCCTGGGTCCGCAGGCACCCGACCACCGTGGTGGTGGCATTGCTGGTCACCGGTGTCGCAGCCGAAGGGTGGTACCTGAAGCAGGTAGCTGACGGCGCTCCCGCCACCGCTGCCTCTGACGTCTTCCAGCCGGTGGTGGTGCCCTGGTGCCTCGCCAGCATCACGGCCCTGTTCGCGCTCGGCGTGTTCTGGGCGGGCCGGCGGGCGGGCGGACCCGGGTCACGTATCGTCGAGGCCAGCTCCGACCGTTCATTCGGGGTATTCCTGATCCACCCGATGATGTTGTGGATCATGACTCTGGGTCCAGCGGCGTGGCTGTCCGCCCACCTTCCCCCGATCGGCATGGCCGCCGTCGCTTACGTCGTCGTGATAGGGATGTCACTGCTGGTGGTTGAGCTGCTTCGGCGCACCTCGCTCAGCCAGGTACTCACCGGGAAGAGCCGCGCGCTGCGCGGCTCGGCCGTTCAGTCCAACAAATCCGAACCTTCCGCCCCGGCTCCACCGGTCACGCTGGGCGCAGGGCGGACGTGAGGAGGTACATATGATCGACACTCAACTACGCCTGCCGGCTCTGGAGTCCAAACCACGTACCCGTGGGCTCACGATGGTGATCGATCCCGGGCTGTTCACCGGCCAGTTCGAGGACGCGATCGACAGCGTCGGCGACCTCGTCGATTTCGTGAAGTTCGGCTGGGGTACCTGCCTGGTCACCAAGGACATCAAACGCAAGATCGACATCCTGCGCTGCGCCGGCGTCGAGTTCTACTTCGGCGGCACCCTGTTCGAGCGCTTCGCCCTCGACGGGCTGGTCTCGGAGTGGCTGACGTTGTGCCGCGACCTGGGTGCGACGCACGTCGAGGTGTCCAACGGCACCATCCCCATCGACAACACCGAGAAGGCCCGCTGGGTAACCCAGCTGGCCGGCGAGTTCACCGTCATCAGCGAGGTCGGCTTCAAGGACATCCGCCGTTCCGACGCCCTGGGTCCAGGACGGTGGATCACCTACATCCAGGAGGACCTCGCCGCCGGAGCTCACCTGGTCACCGCAGAGTCGCGGGAGAGCGGTCGCGGCGGGATGTGCCGTTCCGACGGCGAACCACGCCATGAATTGATCGACGAGATCGTCGGCTCCGGTATCGATCTCAACCGGCTGCTGTTCGAGGCCCCGAACAAGGAACTGCAGGCCTACTTCCTTCGCCGGATAGGCCCCATGACGAACCTGGCCAATATCCGGGCAGACGACGTCATCGCCCTCGAGACGCTGCGGCGAGGCCTGCGCTCGGACACCATGCCCCGAGAGAACTGATGTCCGCCCCGCGCACCGTGTTCCACCTCGCCATCCCGGCCCAGGATCTGGATGACGCGCACCGCTTCTACGTCGAAGGCCTCGGCTGCACGCTGGCCCGCCGCTACGACGACCGCATCACCCTGGACTTCTTCGGCGACCAGGTCGTCTGCCATCTCTCCGACCGGATCGAGACCGACCCGCAGCTCTATCCCCGGCATTACGGGATCACCTTCCGGGATCGCGGTGACTGGGAAGGCCTGCTCAGCCTGGCGCAGGAACGCGACCTGCCCTTCTTCGCCGAGCCGTTCCGCCGCTTCGACCGCAGACCCGAGGGGCATGACACTTTCGTGCTGCGGGACCCCTCGAACAACCTGCTCGAGTTCAAGTGCTACGACCAGCCCGAGATGATGTACTGACTC
>DASYAZ010000009.1:0-2228 GCA_036501085.1 Pseudonocardiaceae bacterium
GTGCGGCAGCGCCTCGATGTCGCGGCCACGCACCCGTACCGGCACCAGCCGGGTGACCCCGGGGGATCCCGGCAGCGGGCTCGCCGGTGCCAGCACGGCCAGCGGCCGCCCGAGCAGGCCGGTGATCGCGGGGAGTGCCAGGGTCAGGAACGCGACGAACGCCGCGAGCGGGTTGCCGGGCAGCCCGACCACCAGCTGGCCGCCGGGCAGCCGGGCCAGCGCCTGCGGGTGCCCCGGGCGGCACGCCACCCCGTCGACGACCAGCTCGGCACGTAAGGCCACCAGCGCGGTACGCAGGTGGTCGGCCGGGCCGCGCGAGGAGGACCCGGATACCAGGATCACCTCGCCCTCCGCGGCCCGCAGGGCCGCGACGAGCAGGGCGGTGGAGTCGGCCAGCGGGGTGGTCGCATGGAGGTGGCCACCCGCCCAGGCCGTGAGTCCCGGAAGCATCGGCCCGATCGCATCGCGCACCTGCCCGGGAGCCGGGATCCCAGCGTCGAGCAGCTCGTTCCCGGTGACGATGGCACCCACCCGCGGCGCGCGGCGCGCCCGCACGATGTCGTGCCCGAGCGCGGCAACCAGGCCGAGACCTGCGGGCCCGAGGAGCGCTCCCGCTGGGAGCACCTCGTCGCCGGCGGCACACTCCTCACCGGCGTGGCGGACATGCTGACCCGGCCCGACCCTCCCGCTGACCAGCTCACCGGCGCGCCTCGCCTGCTCGTAGGGCAGCACCCCGGTGGTCCACTGCGGGACCGGTGCCCCGGTCGCCACCTCGCAGGCGGTGCCCGGCCGTAGCGGCTTGGGTACCCCGTCGCCGGCGCGCACCTGGGCGATCACTGACCAGGGGGGAGGTCCGCACACCGCGTAGCCGTCCATTGCGGAGCAGTCGACCGGTGGCACCGCGATGACCGCGCGCAGCGGTTCGGCCAGCACCCGGTCCAGGGCCTGTGGCAGCGCCACCGGTTCCGGTGGCGTCACGCTGGCGGCCCGATGTGCCGTGGTGCGGGCTTCGTCCCAGGTAAGCGCGCGGTGCGGGGAATGCACGTCGGTCTGCTCGGTGATGCGCTCACTATGGTCGTGAACGAGCACGGACCACACCCTCAGCCGACACCATGGCAACGATGTGTCACCGCCAATAAGCGCGCGGGGCAGCGTGCATCCGCTGCTCAGGGGGAGAATGCCCGCCGCGCGGCGGCGAGCCGGTGATCTTCGAGCATTGAGCGCTGGTGCTCAGCCCGCTCGACCAGCCCGTCCAGATCGGTCGCGATGAGTTCCGGGTATGCCTCGCGCACCTCCCGCAGGGCGCGCCACAGCGAGCGCTTGCCCTCGATGCCCAGCGACAACGTCTCGAATTCGAGCAGTTGTTTGAGGTTCTGGTCGGGGATCGCCACGTCGCTGAGCTTCAGCCGGGTGGCCTTCTCCCCGACCCATCCGGAGGCCTGCTTCACGGTGCTCTTGTCGATCCCCATGCGGTCCATCAGCTCGGTCAGCGTCATGCGGTCCCGCATGATCTCCTTGGCCAGCTCGGAAAGTACCGGGCCGGCCGCAGTGCCCGCATGCACCTCGGCGAGCTTGTCGGCCAGCTCGCTGCCTGTGACAGAACCAGCCAGGTGATCGTTGAGATAGGTTTCCAGTTCCTCGGTTGAGGCCATGTCGTTTCTCCTTCACCGGCGTCGATGTCAATTCCGCTCAGGCGCTATCCACACGGTTTTGGCGTTGACGAATGAGCGGGGTCCGAATTGAGCAAGCTCGCGTCCGTAACCAGAGTTCTTGGCTCCGCCGAACGGCGCCTCCGGAGTGGATGCGGTGAACTTGTTGATGTATATCATCCCGGTCTCGACTTCATTGATGAATCGCTGCCGCTCTCCGGGGTCCCGGGTCCAGGCGCTGCCGCCCAGGCCGAAGCTCGAGTCATTGGCGATTCGGATGGCGTCGTCGATGTCGCGGGCGCGCCAGATCAGTGCGACGGGACCGAAGAGTTCCTCATTGTGCCCGGGCGAGGCCTCGGGGATGTCGGTGAGCACCGTGGGCGGGTAGTAGTTGCCCGGGCCACCCAGGGGCTTGCCGCCGGTCAGCAGCCGCCCGCCCGCGGCGATCGTGTCGCGCACCTGCTTGTCGAGGGTGTCCAGCCCGTCGGGCGAGGACAGCGGGCCGAGGTCGGTGCCGGGATCGGCGGGGTCGCCGATCCGCAGCGTCTCCATCTTCTGGACCATGCGCTGGGTGAACTC
>DASYAZ010000010.1:0-59389 GCA_036501085.1 Pseudonocardiaceae bacterium
GGAGATGCTCTACCTCGCGATGGAGGACTTCCGGGTTGACGTGGTGGTCGGCAAGGGTCCCGGGGCCACCTCCATCCCACTCGAGATCGCTCCGTTCACCCTGGTCGGGGCCACTACCCGGTCCGGTGCGCTGACCAGCCCGCTGCGGGACCGGTTCGGGTTCACCGCGCACATGGAGTTCTACGAACCACAGGAGCTGGAGCTGGTGCTACACCGCTCGGCGGGCATCCTCGGGGTGGATCTGCGGCCCGATGGCGCGACCGAGATCGCGGCCCGCTCCCGCGGCACCCCCCGGATCGCCAACCGGCTGTTGCGCCGGGTCCGGGACTACGCCGAGGTCCGGGCCGATGGCGCGATCACCTTGGAGACGGCCAAGGCCGGGCTCGCGGTGTATGACGTCGACCATCTCGGGTTGGACCGGCTGGACCGTGCCGTGCTCACCGCGCTGGTGCGTACTTTCGGGGGTGGCCCGGTGGGGGTGTCCACCATCGCCGTGGCGGTGGGGGAGGAACCGGCGACCGTCGAGGAGGTGTGTGAGCCCTTCCTGGTCCGTGCCGGCATGCTCGCTCGCACCCCCCGCGGCCGAGTGGCCACCGCGGCGGCCTGGCGGCACCTGCGGCTGCAACCGCCCGCCGATGCTCCGGCAGATCTCACCCCGACACTGTTCGACTCGTGAGTGGGCCCGCAGCATCAAAGGCCGCCCAGCCATAGCCCGACACCGACGATGAGGATGCCGCCGAAGACCACCTGGATGAGCGAGCAGCGCAGCGAGACATCCAGGTAGCGCTTGCGAATTGCAGCGATCGCGCCGAGTTCGATGGCGACCACGACAGCTGCCAGAGTCAGGGCGGCCGTGCGGTCGGAGATCAAGAATGGCAAGGCGTGGAAGATTCCACCGACGGTCGTCATCAGCCCGGTGATCGAGCCCCGGCTGATGGCAGAGCCTCGCCCGGTCTGGCCGCCGTCGTCGGAGAGTGCCTCGGATAAGCCCATGCTGATGCCCGCACCCAGTGCGGTGGCCAGACCGACCAGGAGCGCAGCGTGCGATGTCGAGAGCAAGGCCACGGCGAAGATGGGTGCCAGCGTCGACAGCGTTCCGTCGATGAGCCCGACCAGCCCCGGCTGGACGTAACGCAGGACAAAGGTGCGCTCGTCCATCGCGATGCGGCCCATCAGAGTGCCGGCGAAGTCGGGGGCCATGCGTGGTGCCGGGACCGATGGGACCATCGTCGCGGTGGCGCCGGCTGGGGCGAGCATCATTCCGGTAGCAGCGGTACCGCCTGCTGAGACCAGGAATGGGGAGCGGTCAGTTCGGGGATCCAGAACGTGGGCATTGGTTCTGTGGCGAGGTCTGGAGTGGCGGTGCGACGGCACGCGTCCGTCCTTTCGTCAGCGGCCTCGGACAGGGCGGGGTTGACTCCGATGGTGGATCCGGCTCGGGATCGCTGGCGGAACCCTAAGGAATCGATCTTTAACTCTCCGGAACCTGAGAGTCCCCGTAACGCTGCAGCGCCCACAGGTCCGCGCCAGGAGACGAGAGACGTAGTGGTTGCGCCGATTGGCCCAGCGTCGGCCGCCATTCGGACGGGTCCCGGTTCAGGGCGCTGGGCCCGCGCCGGTCAGCGCGGGAAGCCGCCCGGCCGGGGACCCGGCAAGGCTGCGAAGCTGCCCAGGCTCAGGCCTGGCACACTCGGCACTGAACACACCGGTGATCGGAGAACCATGGACCCCCTGTTCCTGCCGCTACTGATCATCGTGGCCCTCGCGCTCCCGTTGATCATGAATTTCCGACGGCAGAAGCGTGCGATGGCGGAGGCGCAAGCGCTGCAGAGCTCGCTCGCTGACGGCGATCGGGTGGTGACCACCTCTGGCCTGTACGGAACCGTCGTGGGCACCGCGGATGAGGCGACGATCGACCTGGAGATCGCCCCGGGAGTGCGCACCAGGTGGTTGCGTGCCGCGATCCGGGAGCGGGCCACCGAGAGCGCTGGCACTCCGGCACGCCCCAGCGCCCCGCTGGCCGAGGACGGCGCGAAAGCCGACAACTCCTGAGTGCGCGGATGCGGGGCGGTACGCTCCCGCATCCGATCCCCACTGCCTGGGTCGAACCGCGGCGCTGGCACAGTGGGTACTTCGCCGGCCGTTGTCCTCATGGGTCGGCCGGCGTCGTAGCGAAGCTGTGAACAAGGAGAACCACCCACCGTGGCACCACCGGCCGGGCGCTTCCATCCCTGGCGTAACTTGGCGATCTTTGCTGGGATCGTTGCCCTGCTGTACTCGCTGGTGTTCTTCACCGGTGGCGGCGATCCCACCCCGAAGTTGGGCATCGACCTGCAGGGCGGTACCCGGGTCACCCTCACCGCCCGCACCGTCGATGGCCGGCCACCGTCGCGAGAGTCCCTCAACCAGGCTCGGGAGATCATCGAGCAACGGGTCAACGGGATCGGTGTGAGCGGAGCCGAGGTCGTGCTCGACGGAGCCAACCTGATCATCACGGTGCCCGGGGAGAACGGTGACGAGGCTCGCACTCTCGGGCAGACCGCCAGGCTGTACTTCCGCACGGTGATCTCCGAGCAGCCGGCCGGGCCACCCGCGCCGGTTCCGGGAGGCCGCGCTCCCGGCAGCACCGGAGTCTCCACCTCGCCGGCACCGCCGCCCGGCACCCAGCCGCCGGCTTCCGGGGGCGCCCCGGAGCCGGTTGCGCCCCAACTGGTGCAGCCGCCCCCCTCAGGGCAACCTCCGACCCCGACGCCGACCCCCCCGGCACCGGCCACCACCGCACCGGCTCCGGTGGGCAGCGCTCCGGCCGATTCGGCCGATCCCCAGGCCGCAGAGCAGATCCGCCAGGCCCGAGCGCGGCTGCAGAGCCAGGACCCAGCGGTACAGCAGCAGGCGCTGGCCGCGCTGAACTGCTCGGCCCCCAACCCGTTGCGCGGTAATGACGATCCGAACCTGCCGCTGGTCACCTGCGATCAGGACCACACGGCCAAGTACCTGCTGGGACCGGCGTTCCTCTCCGGTGAGCAGATCTCCACGGCCTCAGCGGGCCTCAACCAGGATGGCACCGGCTTCGAGGTGCAACTGAGGTTCAAGCGCCAGGGCGAGGACATCTGGGCCAAGTACACCTCCGCCAACATCGGCAAGCAGGCCGCCTTCGCGCTCGATGGTGAGGTGGTCTCGGCGCCCCAGATCCAGGCTGCGATCCTGCCCGGTCAACAGACCAGCATCACCGGCCGCTTTACCCAGGCAGAAGCCCAGAACCTGGCCAACGTGCTGAAGTACGGGTCGTTGCCGCTGTCGTTCCAGCCTTCGGAGTCCGAGACGGTCTCGGCCACTCTGGGTCTTACCTCGCTGCGTGCGGGACTGATCGCGGGAGCGATCGGGCTCGCTGTGGTATTCGTCTACTGCTTGTTCTACTACCGGGCGCTGGGCATCCTGACGATCTTGTCTCTCGTACTGTCCGGACTGATCGTTTACGGCGTCCTGGTGCTGCTCGGCCGGTGGATCGGATTCACGCTGGATCTGTCCGGTGTCGCCGGTTTCATCGTTGCGATCGGCATCACAGCGGACTCCTTCGTGATCTTCTTCGAGCGTCTCAAAGACGAGATCCGGGAGGGGCGAACCTTCCGTTCCGCCGTTCCCCGGGGCTGGGTGCGGGCTCGGCGCACCATCTTGCTGGCGGATGCGGTGAGCTTCCTCGCCGCGGCGGTGCTCTACATCCTGGCCGTGGGGCAGGTACGCGGTTTCGCCTTCACCCTCGGGATGTCGACGGTCCTGGACCTGGTCGTGGTCTTCCTGGTAACGCACCCGCTGGTGGCGATGGCTGCGCAGTCACCGCTGCTGTCCCAGCCCAACCTCTCCGGACTCGGTGCCGCTCAGCGGGCCGGTGCGCGGAGCCGAGCGCTGGCATCCGCGGGGAAGGAGGCCTGAGATGGACGGTGTGCTAGGTCGTCTCTACAGCGGGTCCGGTGGCTTCGACATCGTAGGTCGGCGGCGGATCTGGTACATGATCTCCGGCGTCCTCATCGTGGTCTGCCTCCTCTCGATCCTGCTCCGCGGGTTCAACCTCGGGATCGATTTCGAAGGTGGTACGCGGGTGCAGTTGCCTGCGCGAAGCGTGAGCGGTCCGATCACCACCGCGCAAACCGAGCGCGTGTTCACCGGCGCGATGGGCCGGCCTCCGGAGTCAGTGCAGATCGTCGGCACCGGTTCCGCAGCGAGCATCCTGATCAGTTCCACGACCCTGGACACCCGGCAGTCATTCGAGCTGAAGAAGGCCCTGTACGACCAGCTGCGCCCGGTCGGCACCGACGGGCGGCCCAGCGAGCGCGCGATCAGTGACAGCGCGGTGAGCGCCACCTGGGGCGGCGAGATCAGCCGGCAGGCCCTGGTGGCGCTGCTGGTGTTCCTCGTCCTGGTGAGCGCGTTCCTCGGGGTGTACTTCGAAGCCCGGATGGCGGCGGCTGCCCTGGTGGCGCTGGTACACGATGTGCTGGTGACCGCGGGGATCTACTCGCTGGTCGGCTTCGAGGTCACGCCGGCCTCCGTCATCGGCCTGCTCACCATTCTCGGGTTCTCCCTCTATGACACCGTGGTGGTCTTCGACAAGGTCCAGGAGAACACCCGCGGCCTGCTCGGCCTGACCCGGCGGACCTACTCCGAGGCCGCCAACCTGGCGGTCAACCAGACCCTGATGCGGTCGATCAACACTTCCCTGATCGCGGTTCTGCCAGTGCTGGGACTGCTGGTGATCGGCGTGGGCCTACTAGGGGTCGGCACCCTCAAGGATCTCGCGCTGGTGCAGATGGTCGGCATCCTGGCCGGGACGGTCTCCTCCATCTTCCTGGCGACGCCGCTGATCGTCGACCTCACCATGCGGCGACCGGCTTACCAGCAGCAGGCGGAACGGGTTGCGCAACGCCGGGAGAAGCTCGCCCGCAAGACCGCGGCAGCCGAGCCGGACAGCGACAACGTTGGGGATACCGCCGGGACCGACCCCGCAACGCTCGCAGGGGACACCCTGACCGGCACCGGCGGGTCTACCAGAGCCGGCAAGACCCCGCCGTCAGGACGCCGAGGTAAGCAGTCGACCGGCAAGAGCAGCAGGCCGTCCGGTAAGGCCGGCCGGGGTCGCTAACTGCTTCCACCTCGGTCAATTACGCTCAGTGGCATTAGTTGCGGAGAGTAACCAAGCGTAGTCAAAGGGCTACGCAGTTTCTGACTTCCCATCACCTATGTGGTGTGTTGTCGCGCTGAGTTCTTGCCTCCTGGCCCGTTTAGGAGAACGCTCAGTAGTCAGAGGCCGGAAGTCGCTCCGGGGAGTGAGGGGTACGGGCGGCTCCGTGACAGCGGCCAGGGAGGATCGGGGATGGCGGGGTGGTCCGTTCCGGGCGTCGTGAATCCCCGGGAGGTGGGCGTCGACCCGGTGGGTCGCCGGGTGATCGCCCGCCACCACATCACCCGCAGGGCCCTGGCGATCACGTACCTGTCTGAGGAGTTACTCACCGACTCCGAGTTCCGCAGCCGGTTCGCGCGGGAGGCTACGCAACTAGCCCAGGTCCGGGACCCCCGGCTGGCCCGCCTCCACCGCTACCTGGAATGCCACCACGATGCCGCCGTCATCGGCGATCACGTCGGTGGGACCCGGCTACGTGCCCTCCTGCTCGCGCAAGGCGCTGCCGGTATCGAGGCGTCGCTGGTCGTGCTCACAGACCTGCTGCGGGTACTCGCCACGTGTGACGAGGCGGGGCTGGCGCACGGCGACATCAAGCCCGAGAGCATCGTCCTCACCTCGGCCGGCCAGGTCCGGATCGTCGATTTCGGTCTCTGGACCGCCGAAAGCCGGCGACTGCTCGCCCGGTCGACGCCGTTCTACCTGGCACCCGAGCAGTGGGGCAGTGCCGCGGCCACTGCGGCGGCAGACGTGTACGCCGCCACGGTCACCTTCTTCGAATGCCTGGTGGGAGCACCGCCGTTCTACGCCGATGGCGGGAGTGAGCTATCGGCCCGGCACCGGCAGGACGTTCCCCCCATTGACGCCGTTCCCGAGCCGGTTCGGGAATTGGTGCTGCGTGGCCTTACCAAGAACCCGTGCCACCGGCCGGACCCGCGGAACCTGCTTGCCTTAGCCGTGGACGTGGCGAGTCAGACAGCCGGCTCGGGTTGGCAACGCCGCGGGCGCCGCGAGCTGGCGGCGCTGCTCGCCGGCGGCTCGGCGCTCCCCGATGTCGCTGCGCTGGGTACCCGGCGTGGCGGCGCGCGCAAGGGTCACCGCAGGCCGGTACGGCTGGCTGCCGTGGTGGGCGGGGCGCTGGCGCTGGCCGTTGGCCTGTCCAGCCCACCTCTGGCGGTGATCCTGCCCAGTGGCACTCTTTTCGGTTCCGGCGAGCGGTCGCCGGTGCTGGCATTTCCTGAGCCTGAGCGCGGCAGCACACCAGTCCGTGCCGCGACCAATGGTCCGCTGGCGGACCGCGTCCGTACGCCTACTACGCAGGCTGGGACCGCCGGGCCGGTCGCCAGGGCGCGGCCGCCAGCACCTTCGATCCCGGTGCCGAGAGCTGAGGACGCGCCGGGCGAGCGCCATGTCCTCCAGTCCGGTGGTCACGGTTCGGCCCACCCGGACAGTGCCCGGGACCCGTCCACTCCAGCGCTGTCGGCGTGCGCCCAGTGGATTAGTGGGCACGGGTCCTGCTCGTCCCTGCATCCGGAGCAGCCGAAGCCGGGCCTGGATGGGGTGACACCGGATCCGTCCGGGTCGGTCCCGGTCCAGTTGCCGCTGCCGATCAAGATCCCGGTCGCGTTGCCCGGTCTGGGCGGGCTGCTGGATCCGGTCCAGCAACCGGCGCCGGCCCGGCCGCTGCCGGTCCAGGTGCCCAGTCCACGTCGGGTACCAGCGCCCGCGCACCGATCGAGCCAGGTCCCGGCGAGGACCGCTCCTGAGCAGGCCGCCCACCCGCCGAAGGCCTCCCGTCCACACCACGAGCAGCAAGGATCGCGTCACACGGAGCGGGCCCGCCAGCAGGATCACTCCGGGGGCGCGGGCCACCACCAGGAGCACCATTCCCAGAATGGCGGGAATTCCGGCGGCGGATCGGGTCACTCGGGGCACTCGGGGCACCATTAGCGGGGTGGACGACCTATCGGTCTTGCTTCCGCGGCTGGTTCGGGAGGTTCCGGACTTCCCGCAACCCGGGGTGCTTTTCCGTGATGTTGCACCGCTGTTCGCTGACGCGGCAGCTCTCCGGGCCGTAGTGGAGGCGTTGATCTCCCCCTTCCCGCACGTCGAGGTCGTGGTCGGCGTGGAGGCTCGCGGATTTCTGCTGGCTGCCGCCGCCGCCTATGCGCTGGGCACCGGAGTGGTCGGGGTTCGCAAACCAGGCAAGCTGCCGGTGGTGTGTGACCGGGAGAGCTACGCTCTGGAGTACGGCGTTACCGTGCTGGAACTGGCCGAGGGCGTCCTGCGGCCCGGCCAGCGGGCCCTGGTGGTCGACGACGTGCTGGCCACCGGGGGCACCGCGGTGGCGACCTGCGCGCTCGTCGAGCGCGCCGGGGCCACCGTGAGCGGCATCTCCACGCTGCTGGAGATCGCTTCGCTGGGGGGCCGGGACCGGCTCGCCGGCCGCCCGGTGCATTCGGTGCTCACGGTCTGAGCCGGAGCGGGGGGATCTGGCCGGTGAGCGCGAGCGGTACCCTGAAGATCTGATTGCCGACCAGCGGGAGCGTGTGGTGTGAGCCAAGACCTGCAGCGCACTGATGCGCCGCCGGTCGGCCCGGACCCGGTCCCGGCACCGCAGCGCTTGCCGTCGGCAACCCGGCGGGTTCGGGCCCGGCTGGCGCGCCGGATCACCGCGCAACGGCCCGGCCCGGTCAGGCAGGTGCTCGAACCGCTGGCCGTCGTGCACCGGGAACTACACCCGAAGGCCGATCTCGCCTTGTTGCAGCGCGCCTATGACGTCGCTGATGACAAACATGCCCACCAGAAGCGCAAGTCCGGTGATCCCTACATCACCCATCCCTTGGCGGTCTCGACAATCCTCGCCGAGTTGGGGATGGACACCACCACTCTGGTGGCTGCGTTGCTCCACGACACGGTGGAGGACACCGACTACTCGCTGGCCCGGCTGTCCGCGGATTTCGGTGAGGTGGTCGCGCATCTCGTCGATGGCGTCACCAAGCTGGACAAGGTCAAGCTCGGGGCCGCGGCCGAGGCCGAGACCATCCGCAAGATGGTCATCGCCATGGCCCGCGACCCCCGAGTGCTGGTCATCAAACTGGCCGACCGGCTACACAACATGCGCACCATGCGGTTCCTGCCACCGGAGCAGCAGGCGCGCAAGGCCAAGGAGACCCTGGAGGTCTTCGCCCCGCTGGCCCATCGGCTGGGGATGGCCACCATCAAGTGGGAGCTGGAGGACCTGTCTTTCGCGATCCTGCACCCGAAGAAGTACGACGAGATCGTGCGGCTGGTGGCCAACCGGGCTCCGTCCCGGGATACCTACCTGCGCAGGGTGATCGACGAGGTCTCGGCGCAGCTGACCGGTTCGCGGATCACTGCCACGGTGGAGGGCAGGCCCAAGCACTACTACTCGATCTACCAGAAGATGATCGTGCGTGGCCGTGATTTCGACGATATCCACGACCTGGTCGGAGTGCGGATCATGGTCGAGGACGTGCGTGACTGCTACGCCGCGATCGGGGTGGTGCACTCGGTATGGCAGCCGATGCCCGGCCGGTTCAAGGACTATGTCGCCCAGCCCCGCTTCGGGGTCTACCAGTCCCTGCACACCACGGTGATCGGGCCGGACGGCAAGCCGCTGGAGGTGCAGATACGTACCCGCAGCATGCACCGGA
Organism: Pseudonocardiaceae bacterium; assembly: GCA_036501085.1. GTDB lineage: Bacteria > Actinomycetota > Actinomycetes > Mycobacteriales > Pseudonocardiaceae. The sequence goes on from DASYAZ010000010.1 coordinate 8,851, forward strand.
CCGCCGAGTACGGCATCGCCGCGCACTGGCGGTACAAGGAGACCCACGGCACCCACAGCATCACCATCCATAACGGATCCGTCGATATCGACGAGATGGCGTGGATGCGCCAGTTGCTGGATTGGCAGCGAGAGGCCGCCGATCCCAGCGAGTTCCTCGAGTCGCTGCGCTACGACCTGGCCACCCGGGAGATCTTCGTCTTCACCCCCAAGGGCGATGTCGTCACGCTTCCCACCGGCTCGACTCCGGTGGATTTCGCCTACGCGGTGCACACCGAGGTCGGTAACCGCTGCATCGGCGCGCGGGTCAACGGCCAGCTCGTCGCGCTGGAGCGGCAACTGGAGAACGGCGAAGTCGTCGAGATCTTCACGTCGAAAGCTGAAGGTGCCGGCCCGAGCCGGGACTGGCTGTCTTTCGTCGCCGCTCCCCGAGCCCGGGCCAAGATCAGGCAATGGTTCGCCAAGGAGCGCCGCGAGGAAGCCATCGAAGCCGGCAAGACCGCCATCGCCAAGGAGCTGCGCCGGGTGGGGCTACCGGTGCAGCGGCTGGTCTCGGCGGAGTCGATGGTCGCGGTTTCCCGGGAGCTGCGTTATCCCGATGTCAGCGCGCTGTACGCGGCGGTCGGCGAGCATCACGCCTCGCCACGCCATGTGGTGCAACGCCTCGTTGCGCTGCTCGGCGGCGAGGAGGGTGCCGAGGACACACTCGCCGAGCGGGCCACCCCCTCCACGGTCCAGCGCCGGCGGCCTACCGGCGACTCCGGGGTGCGGGTCAGTGGTGGCGGGGACATCTTCGCCAAGCTCGCGCGGTGCTGCACACCGGTCCCCGGCGACGAGATCCTCGGCTTTGTCACTCGTGGTAACGGCGTCAGCGTGCACCGCACTGACTGCACCAACGCCGAGTCCCTCCAGGCGCAGACCGAGCGGCTGGTCGAGGTGGAGTGGGCGCCCTCGTCGTCGTCGGTGTTCCTGGTCGGGATCCAGGTCGAGGCCCTGGACCGGCACCGGTTGCTCTCCGATGTCACCAAGGTGCTCGCTGACGGGCGGGTGAACATCCTGTCGGCATCGGTCACGACCACCCGGGACCGGGTGGCGGTGAGCCGCTTCTCCTTCGAGATGGGCGATCCGAAACATCTCGGGCACGTGCTGCGCGCGGTGCGCAACATCGAGGGCGTCTACGACGTCTACCGGGTCACTTCATCCAACTGAGCGCACCTCAGGTCGAGGAGGCCACCACCGAGGTGATCGTGACGGGTTGGTTGGGCTTGCCCCCACCGGGAGAGGGTTCCAGCGAACCGTCGTCGCCTGCCTTGGCGATCTGGTCGAGGACCTGGAGGCCACCCGGAGTGATCGTGGCGAAGACGGTGTACTGCGGTGGCAGCTGAGTCTGGCCATAGATCAGGAAGAACTGGCTCCCACCGCTGTCGGGTTGTCCGGTATTGGCCATGGCGACGTAGCCGCGCGCGTAGGTCAGCTCCGGGAACACCTCGTCCGGGATGGTGTATCCCGGCCCACCAGCACCCGAGCCGGTTGGATCACCGCACTGCAGCACGTGCAACGTGGCGTTGGTGACGAGCCGGTGGCACGAGCTGCTGTTGAAATAGCCCTGCTGAGCCAGGCTGAGGAAGCTGCTGACTGTGCACGGGGCCAGCGCCCGGTCGAGCGTGAGACCGATGGTGCCGGCTGAGGTCTGCATGGTTACCGGCACCGTGCCCACAGCCGGAGTGTCCCCGGCCACCGGTGGTTTCACTGGCCTGGCCGGGGCCTGCTGGGTGCCCGGGTACTGGCAACTGACCGTGACCGGCAGTGCCTGCGGGCGGACCGGCGGAGCCGCCGGCTTGCCATCGACCGGCTGGTTACCGAGCCCAGGGCTGGGGGACGAACTGGTGGTGGCTGCCGGTGCGGGCGGCTGCTTGGCAGCGGCGCCGACCTTCTCCGGCGAGCCACCGCTGAGCGTCACGGCCAGCACCACGATGCCGACGACCAGCACCACCGCCGCCGCGCCGCCGGCCACCGCGTACCTGCGGCGCGCCTTCGCGCGCGCTGCGCGGCGGACGAGCTGACGATCCAATTTGCGCTTTGCGGCCTCGCGGCGCTGCTCGTTCGTGGGCACCCGGACTCCTGTGGCTCGGCATCGATCGCCGCGCAGTCTAGATGAGCGATTTCGTGACGAGTGTGGTGGTTGATGCCGGTGCAGCGTCCACCAGCGGCGGCCGGCACAGCGATCATGCCTACGGATCACCCCAGGGTGGGTCGCCGGTTAGTCTGGCGTCAGTCACCCATCACCAGAGGAGCGTCATGCTCGTCGCAGGTTTTCCCACCGGCTCTTTCCAGGCCAACTGCTTTGTCCTGGCCCCCGAAGCCGGTGGCCCCTGCGTGGTGGTCGATCCGGGAGAGGGCTCGGAGCAGCCACTGGACGAGCTCCTGCGCGAGCACCGGCTCGACCCGGTCGCGGTCCTGCTCACCCATGGTCATTTCGATCACATCTTCGCGGTGACCCCGGTATGTGACGGCAACGACATCCCAGCGTGGATCCACCCCGACGACCGGCTGCTGCTCTCCGACCCGATGCGCGGCCTGTCCACCGATGCACGGCAGTTCTTCGGTGGCCTTTTCGGGGGCCGAGTCCAGCTGAGGGAGCCGCGTGAGGTGCGGGAACTGACCGATGGAGGGTCCCTGGAGTTGGCCGGGCTGACTCTCACCGTCGACCACACGCCGGGCCACACCCGTGGATCGGTGACCTTCCGCTCGGCCACCGCTACCCGGGAGGGCTTGCTGGTGTCCGGCGACACCCTGTTCGCCGGCTCGATCGGGCGCACCGATCTCCCCGGGGGCGACCACGAGCAGCTGCTCGCCTCGCTCCGGGACAAGATCCTCGTGCTGGACGACGAGACCACCGTCCTACCCGGGCACGGTCCCGCCACCACCATTGGCCGGGAACGGGCCGGCAACCCGTTCCTGCACGGCCTAGCTGCGCCCGGCCGGCCCCGAGGTCTGTGACGGTTCGGGCGCGGATCGCGGGTGCACTCAGCGCACCGAGTTCGCCAGGACACGTCCGAGTCAGGCAGGTTCGATCTTGTCGTGGCGGGCGACCAGGGCTGCGATCGCTGTGGTGACCGGGACGGCGGCGACGAGGCCGATGCTGCCGACCAGGGTGCGGATCACCTCCTGAGCGACGTCCTGCGTGGTGACCAGAGTGCCGAAACCCTGCCCGGACAACGAGAAGATCAGCAGAACCGGCAGTGCGGCGCCGGTGTAGGCCAGAGCCAGCGTGTTCACCGCTGAGGAGATGTGATCCCGACCGATCCGCAGCGCGGCGGTGTAGAGCGCTCGCGCTCCCAGCTCCGGATTGGCCCGGCGTAATTCCCACACCGAGCTGGTCTGGGTGACCGTCACATCGTCGAGCACGCCCAGCGATCCGACGATCATCCCGGCGAGCAGCAGGCCGCGGGCGTCGATCCCGTGTCCGAGCACCCCGATGAGCTTGGCGGTGTCGTCGTCCAGCCCGGTGAGATGGGTTGCTGCGGAGAATGCTATGCCGAGCGCGCCGATCAGCGCGAGGCTCAACACGGTGCCCAGCACCGCGCTGGAGGTCTGCGCAGAGACGCCGTGGGTGAGGTACAGCACCCCGAACATGATCACGCTGGCGGCCAGCACGCCGACGATCACCGGATTCCCACCGGTCAGGATCGCCGGAAACAGGTACAGCACCAGCACCAGGAAGCTGAAACCGAGCGCGGCCAGCGAGGCGAGGCCTCGCCACCTGCCGAGCAGCAGCACCGCAGCGGCGAACAGCGCGGCCAGCCACAGCATGGGCGAGCCCCGCTGAAAGTCCTGGATCTGGTAGGAGCCCGCCTCCGATGGATTTCCCCCGGTGTAGGCCAGCACGACCCGATCTCCCGCCGCGAAGCGTGGAGTGCTCGGTTCGTCCGGCAGCACCTGCTGGATCGTCACTCCGGGGGAGTCGCCGTCGGAGAGCAACACATCGAGGGAGATACACCGCTTGGCCTGATCGGATCCGGTGCCGGCGTCCGGTCCTCCGCTGGTGCACGGGGCGGAGGTCGCGTCGAGCACCTGGCCCTGTACCGGCCGCTGCCCGAAACCGATATCGGCACCGCTGCGAGGCGGGCTGCCCGGCCAGGTGAGCCAGAGCCCGATCAGGGTGGCTAGCGCGACCGGCGCCAGCGCCACGAGCAGCAGGACCTTGACCCGGTGGGACGCCGGGGGCGCATGACCGTGCCCATGCCCGTGGCCCTGGTTGGTTCCGGGAGTGGCGCCAAAGCCGTGCTTGGGCCCCTCGACCGGCGCACCGGCCGGCCCGGCGGCGCCGCGATGGCGGTGCCGTCCAGTCCTGTTGTCCAGCGCACTCATTGCCGAGTACTCATTGACGAGGCGTCCTTACTTTGGTGGCTATCGGCCACGTTCCTAGCGGATCGAACAAACGTTCGATAAGGTGGGTCGATGCGCTGGGACAACCTGCGACCCTCAGGCGGGCCCGACGATCCGCAACTCTCAGGAGAACCTGCCCAGAATGCGTTGTTCGGGGTGGGGGAGGTCGTCACGCGGACCTTCGATACCCCGGAATTTCGCGGGATGACCTTTTACGAGGTGCGGGCCCGGTCGATCCTGAACAAGGTCCCGAGTGGCTCCCGCATGCCCTTCAGCTGGACGGTCAACCCGTACCGGGGCTGCAGCCACGCGTGTACCTATTGCTTCGCCCGCAACACCCACACCTACCTCGACCTTGATGCCGGAGCGGATTTCGACAGCAAGATCATGGTGAAGGTGAACGCGGCCGAGCGGCTGCGCACGGAGCTGGCCCATCCCCGATGGGAGCGATTCCACGTCGCCATGGGCACCAACACCGATCCCTACCAGCGTGCTGAGGGCCGCTACCGGTTGATGCCCGGGATCATCCGCGAACTGGGCCGTTCCGGCACCCCGTTCTCCATCCTCACCAAGGGCACGCTGCTCGGACGCGATGTGGCCGAGCTCGCTGCCGCTGCGGATGATGTCGAGATCGGGCTGGGAATGTCCATCGCGCATCTGGACCTGACCGTGCACCGATTGATCGAACCCGGCACACCCTCGCCGCGGGCCCGACTGGAGCTGGTACGGCGGCTGCGTGCCGCTGGCCTGCCTTGCGGGGTGTTCGTCGCCCCGGTGCTGCCGTGGCTGACCGACTCGACCGAGCAACTCGACCGCTTGCTCGCGCAGATCGCCGCGGCCGGCGCCACCGGCGCCACCGTGCTGGCGCTGCACCTGCGGCCGGGAACGAAGGAGTGGTTCCTTCGTCAGCTCGGGCGCCACCATCCGGAGCTTGTGCCCCGGTACCAGCAGCTCTACGCCAGGGGAAGCCAGGCCGGGGGCGGTTACCGGCAGCGGTTGGCTGATCGGGTTGCGCCGCTGCTGCGCCGGCACGGCCTGGACCGCCGCACGCCGGAACGAAGGTCCAGGAGGCTGGCGGAGGGTGTGCGGCGGTGGCCATCAGGCATGCTGCCTTCCTCGCGTGCATTGGCTGCGGGCGATCGAGGTGTGCCGGGTGAGCAGCTCACCCTGCTATGACAACGCGCTGAGCGGACCGGGGTAGATGCTGGGGGATCAGCGGCGACGCAGGTGTGACACCGTTACTGTCCGGAAACGTCCCCGTGCTGAGTTGCAAGTTGTTCATCTGAGGAGCGACCGCTGTGATGCGTACCCACCCTGCCGGCACGTTACGGGCCGAGCATGCAGGGCACACCGTCACCCTCGCCGGGTGGGCCGCCCGGCGCCGCGACCACGGGGGCGTGATCTTCATCGATCTACGGGATGCCTCCGGGGTGGCCCAGGTGGTGTTCCGAGAAGGTGCGATGGCCGAGCTGGCGCACCGGCTGCGCACCGAGTTCTGCCTCCAGGTCACCGGCACCGTGGCGCTGCGCCCCGAGGGCAACGCGAACCCGGAGCTGCCCAGCGGGGACATCGAGGTCACCGCCGAGGAGCTGACGGTGCTCAGTGAGTCGGCAGCGTTGCCCTTCCAGCTCGACGACCATCTCGATGTCGGGGAGGAAACGCGGCTGCGGCATCGTTACCTCGATCTGCGCCGGTCCGGCCCGGCGGCGGCGCTGCGGTTGCGCAGCGAGGCCAACCGGATCACCCGCGACGTGCTGAACGCGGAGGGCTTCCTCGAGGTGGAGACCCCGACTCTGACCCGCTCCACCCCGGAGGGGGCGCGGGATTTCCTGGTTCCGGCGCGCCTGCAACCCGGCTGCTGGTACGCCCTGCCGCAGTCGCCGCAGCTGTTCAAGCAGCTTCTCATGGTGGCCGGAGTCGAACGCTACTACCAGATCGCCCGCTGCTACCGGGACGAGGACTTCCGCGCCGACCGGCAGCCAGAGTTCACCCAGCTCGATATCGAGATGAGCTTCGTCGAGCAGGACGACGTGATCGCGCTGGGCGAGAGCGTGATCGTTGCCCTGTGGTCAGAGCTGGCCGGGCACAGAATCGAGCTACCGATCAGCCGGCTGGGCTACCTCGATGCGATGGCCCGCTACGGCACCGACAAGCCGGATCTGCGCTTCGGTCTCGAGCTCACCGAGCTCACCAGCTATTTCGTCGGTACCCCGTTCAGGGTATTCCAGGCTCCCTACGTGGGCGCGGTCGTGATGCCCGGTGGGGCAAGCCAGCCGCGACGGCAGCTGGACGCCTGGCAGGAGTGGGCCAAGCAACGAGGTTTCAAGGGGCTGGCGTACGTACTGATCGGCGCGGACGGTGAGTTGTCCGGGCCGGTGGCCCGCAACCTGGCCGAGCACGAGCGGGAGGGCCTGGCCAAGGCGGCCGGCGCCGGCCCCGGTGACTGCGTGTTCTTCGCCGCGGGCGACCCGCGCGATTCACGATCGCTGCTCGGCGCCGCCCGGGTGGAGATCGGCAAGCGCTGCGGTCTGATCGACGAGTCCGCCTGGTCGTTTGTCTGGGTGGTCGATGCACCACTGTTCGAGCCTGCCGAACACGGCGGATGGACGGCGGTGCATCACCCGTTCACCGCGCCGGCGCCGCAGTGGGCCGATCGTTTCGAGCAGGACCCGGGCTCCGCCCTGGCGCACGCCTATGACCTGGTGTGCAACGGAAACGAGATTGGCGGGGGCTCGATTCGCATCCACCAGGCCGATATGCAGCGACGGGTGTTCCAGGTGCTCGGAATCTCCGACGAGGAGGCCAGGGACAAGTTCGGGTTCCTCCTCGAGGCCTTCCGCTACGGGCCGCCCCCGCACGGGGGTGTCGCGTTCGGTTGGGACCGGATTTGCATGTTGCTCGCCGGTGCTGACTCGCTGCGCGAGGTCATCGCGTTCCCTAAATCCGGGGGAGGTCTCGACCCGCTCACCGGTGCGCCCGCACCGATCACCCGCCAGCAGCGAGCCGAAGCCGGAGTGGATGCGAAACCTCCCGCGAAGGGGTAGCGGGTGCTGCACCTGCGGGTTACCTGCCCGCCGGACACCACGGAAGCGGTGCTCGGCAGGCTGCGCCGCGAGCGCGGCGCAGCTCACGTCACCGTCATCCGGGGGGCGGTGGTCAAGCCGCCCGGGGACCTGATCGAGGCGGAGGTGGCTCGCGAAGCTGCTGATGAGTTGCTTGCCGACCTGCGCGCGCTCGACCTCGAGCGCACCGGTGGCATCACGCTCAGCTCCCCGGACACGGTGCTCTCGGATACCGCAGACGCCGCAGTGCAGGCTGCGCCCGGCGAGCCGGCCGACGCGCTGGTGTGGGACGAGCTCATCGAGCGGACGGGCAGCGACACCCAGCTGACCTTCACCTTTCTCGGCTTGCTGGCCTTGGCCTGCCTCATCGCGGTCGTCGGTGTGGTCACCGACTCGCCGGTCACGGTGGTGGGCGCCATGGTCGTCGGGCCGGAGTTCGGCCCACTCGCAGCGCTGGCGGTCGGGCTGGCGTTGCGCCGCGCCGACCTGATCCGTGGTGCAGCGCTGGCTTTGGGAGTGGGGTTTCCGGTAGCGATGCTCATCGCCACGGCCGGGGTGCTGCTCACCGAATGGACCGGCCTGATCGGTACGGAAGTGATCCGATCAGCTAAGCAGGTGGACTTCATCTACCAGGTGGGACCGTTCTCCCTGATTCTCGCCCTGCTTGCCGGGGCCGCTGGGATGCTCAGCCTCACGTCAGCGAAATCGGCGGCGCTCATCGGCGTTTTCATCTCGGTGACGACGGTGCCGGCGGCGGCGTTTGCGGTGATCGCGATCACCATGGGTGCGTGGCGCACAGCCGGCGAGTCGGTATTGCAACTGCTGGTGAATCTGGTGGGTATCACCGTCGCCGGGGTGATCGTGCTGGCGCTGCGTCATCGCCGTGGCGGCAAGCTGGGCCATTCGCCGACCCGACGCTGATCGCGCGCTTCGGTGGAATCGACCTCGATGGCGCATCTCGACGCAGGCCCCCTCGCCCGGGAGGAATCGCTACCTTGATCGTCGAAAGTGAGCGGTCTCCGTGCAGTGCTGCACGGCCACAGCTCAGTTTCAGCGATCACTGCGGCTTGTTGGGATAGCCGCCTCCGCAGCGGCCGCGCGCGGGCGGCCGCTGCGGGAGAACACAGATCGTTCGCGAACCCGTCCTCGACATGTCATCAGTTGCTCACCGGCGGTGAGCCCCGCCGGATGATCATCAGCACGTGACCGTGGAAACGATCCCCACCGTCCCTTTCCTCTCCACCACCCCCCGTCACGCCGGGAGCCTGGCCGTGCTCGGCGATTCCACCGCGGTCGGTGTGGGCGATCCGTTGCCCTCCGGCACTTGGCGCGGTTTCGGCCCGCTGCTGGCGGCGGCCCTCGGCGCGCCGGGCGAGGTGCGGTACACCAACCACTCGACCGTCGGGGCCCGGATAGCGGACCTGCGGCACCGGCAGCTGCCCGCCGCGGTAACGATGCGGCCCGATGTCGCGGTGATCCTGGCCGGGATGAACGACACCTTGCGCTCGGACTTCGATGCCGCGGCGCTCGGTGACCACCTCGATGCCACGGTCGGCGCCCTGCAGGCCGCTGGCGCCGTGGTGCTGACCACCCGATTCCACGATCATGGGAGGGTGTTCCGGTTGCCCGGACCGTTGCGGCGCGCCCTGTACCACCGGATCGGGCAACTCAACGATGCCACCGGCATGGTGACGGCGCGGCGCGGCGCCCTCTGCCTGGATCTGCACCTGATGCCCGGCACGTACGACGTGACGACGTGGAGCGTGGACCGCCTGCATCCCTCCGAGCGCGGCCACCGGATGCTCGCCGCGGGATTCGCGGAGCTGCTCACCGGAGCCGGCATCGCGGTGCCCCATCCGGTGCGCCTGACCTGCTCGGGTGGCCGGCAGCTGACTGCCGCTCACCATGCAGCGTGGCTGGTCTGCCATGGCGTGCCGTGGCTGGCCAAGCGTGGGCGGGACCTGCTCCCGCACGCCGCCGGGGTGGTGCTGCGGGACCTGGTGAGTCGGCCCGCAGCGGTACCGTCGCGGTGTGGCAGGTAACGGGGCAGGTAACCGGGCCAGTCGTGGGCCGGTGGGCAGTGATTCGCTCTTCGACGACGGGTTGTTCGCCGCGCAGGCGCAGGAGCGGGCCGAACAACGGTTGACGGCCTCGGCGCCGCTAGCGGTCCGGATGCGACCGGCCACGCTGGAGGAAGTCGTGGGGCAGGGGCACCTGCTTGCGCCGGGCAGCCCGCTGCGCCGGTTGGTCGAGGGCGGAAGTGCGACCTCGGTGATCCTCTACGGGCCGCCGGGTACCGGGAAGACGACCCTGGCCCGGTTGGTCTCCCAGGTCACCGGCCGGCGTTTCGAGGCCATGTCGGCGCTGAGCGCCGGGGTCAAGGAAGTCCGCGCCGTGATCGACGCCGCCCGCCGCCGGCTGGGTCGTGAGGGCGGGGACGCGACCGTGCTGTTCATCGACGAGGTGCATCGCTTCTCCCGCACACAGCAGGATGCGCTACTCGGTGCCGTGGAGGATCGGGTCATCCTGCTCGTCGCCGCGACCACCGAGAACCCGTTCTTCTCGGTGGTGTCGCCGTTGCTGTCCCGCTCACTGGTGCTGCAGCTGCATTCCCTGTCCGATGACGAGGTGCGGACGCTGATCCGGCGCGCCCAGGCCGATACCCGAGGGCTGGACGGGGCGCTCACGCTGGACCCCGCGGCCGAGGATCATCTGGTCCGGCTCGCCGCTGGGGACGCCCGCCGGGCGCTGACCACGCTGGAGACCGCCGCCGAGGCGGTGCTCTCCAGCGGTGCGGCCGCGGGCGGGCGCGTGGTGGACCTGGCGTCTGTCGAGTCCGTGGTCGACAAGGCCGCGGTGCGCTACGACCGCGCCGGGGATCAGCATTACGACGTGATCAGTGCGTTCATCAAGGCCATCCGGGGCTCCGATGTTGATGCGGCGCTGCACTACCTGGCGCGGATGGTGGAGGCGGGGGAGGACCCCAGGTTCATCGCGCGGCGGCTGGTGGTGCATGCCAGCGAGGACATCGGGATGGCCGATCCGGTGGCGCTGCCCACCGCGGTCGCTGCCGCTCAGGCCGTGCAGCTCATCGGGATGCCCGAGGCGCGGCTGGCGCTGGCCCAGGCCACCGTGCACCTGGCCACCGCACCGAAGTCCAACGCAGTGATCACCGCGATCGACGCCGCCATCGCCGACGTCCGCGCCGGTGCCACGGGAGCGGTGCCGACTCACCTGCGCGACGGTCACTACGCCGGCTCGGCTCGACTGGGACATGCCCAGGGCTACCGGTACCCGCATGACGTACCCGAGGGAGTGCTGGCCCAGCAGTACCCACCCCGGGAGCTGGTCGGCCGCGACTACTACCAGCCCAGTGAACGTGGTGCGGAACGGGCAATCGCCCAGCGGTTACCGCGGCTACGGCAGATCATCCGCGGGCGTTGATCCCGGGGGATACTGCGGGGGTAGTCGTGGAAGGGGGCGTCGTGGGCGGTGGGTGCCCTACCGGTCCTTCGGGCTCCCAGCCACACCCCGACCAGGTTGTCGTCGCCCTGCTGCAGAAGGCGTACCCGGCGCTCGTCGCCGGCTACGGGGCCGCCGAGCGGCAGGCCCGCGCGATGGCGCTGGGCAAGCTGTGGGTCGCGCTGTCGCGGGAACGGATCGGCGGCCTGGTACCCCTGACCTGCGATGGTCGAGCGGTGCTCCGGCTACCTGACGGCACCCGGATATCAGCCACTCCCGCGATCGCGGATGCCTTCGCCCAGCGCCGGGAGGGCCTGGCTGTCACCATGCACGCCGCCCGCCCGCAGGTGATCGACCACCCCGTCGGGCTGCTCGGGGCGATCCTGGCCGGCCGGCCCCGCGGCGCCGATACCCGCGGGTGGCGGCAGCTGTCTGCCGAGCTGGGTGAGAGTGTCGCCAATCACGCGCTCGCGCTGGTGGCTGAGTCCTGGCGGCGCGAGCGGCTGAGGGCCGCCGCCCATGATTCGGGCAACCTGGAGGCGAGCACCCTGCGCTGGGCGGCCGGGCGCGCCGCGACCGACCCGGGGTTCAGCCCGCTCGCCCTGTTCGAGCAGTCGGTCGTCGATGGGCATCCACTCCACCCCTGCGCGCGAGTCCGCGGCGGGATGACGCTCGAGGAGCTGTGCGCCTACGCCCCCGAATGGGCGGGGGAGGTCGCGATACGGATTGTGGCCATCGCCCGGTCCTCGTTCGCGCACCCCCCCAGCGCGCGGCACCGGATGCGCGCGCTCCTCAGCTCCGAGCACCCGGGAGCCGTCGAGGCGGCCGACGCCCACCTGCGGGGCGTTCGGCGAGATCCCGCCGACTACGAGCTGCTCCCGGTGCACCCGTGGCAACTGCCGCGCCTGGCGCAGGTGTGCAGCACTGCCGGGGCCGTCATCGCCATTCCGGGAGCGTGGATTCCAGCCCGGCCGTTGCTGTCGCTGCGGACGCTCGCCCCCCGGACCGATCGAAGGGCTGCCCATCTCAAGACCGCGGTCGACATCCGGCTGACCACCGCGATCCGGGTCGTATCCCCGGCCACCCTCTACAACGGTCCGCTGATCTCGACGCTACTGGCCGAGATCAGCCGGCGGGAGCGCGGCTTCGGTGGACGCTTCGTCAGCCTCACCGAGCTGGCCGGCGGGAGCTACCAGCCGGGACCGGGCGGACTGGTGGAGGCCACCGCCCGCCTCGCCGCGATCGCCCGGGAGTCCCCGGAATGCCACGCCGGCGGCGGCGAGGTCGCGCTGCCGGTCGCCGCACTCGCGGCCCGCTCCCCGCTGAGTGGCCGGCCGCTGCTCGCCGAGGTGCTCGACCAGCTGGCGTCCGAGCTTCGAGCCTCCCGTGCCGAGGCCGCCGCCCGCTTTCTCGCCGGCTACTGCGAGTGCGCGCTGCCCGCTTTGTTCGCGTTGCTCTCCCGCTGGGGGGTCGCCCTGGAGGCGCACGGTCAGAACGCTGTCGTGGTGTTGCGGGAGGGCTGGCCGGTGCGGCTGCTCTACCGCGACTTCGGCGGCATTCGGGTGAGCCCGGCCAGGCTGTCCCGCGCTGGGCTTGCCCCGCCGGCGGTGCGGGGGGCGCTACCCACCGACGACGAGGATGAGCTCCGGGCCGGGCTGTTCTTCCCTTTGATCGGTACCAACCTCGGCCAGGTCCTCTCCACCCTGGCCCGCGAGGGTGAGGCCGATGTCGGATCGTTGTGGGAACTGGTCGCCCAGCGCTGCCACTCGGTCTATGCGACGCTGACCGCGGACCCCGCCATCGCGACCCAGGCCGGCCGGGATGAGCAGGCGTTGTTCGCTCCCGCGCTCCGGTCGAAGTCGATGCTGCGGGTGCACATGTCCGCTGACCCGCACACGCCGCAGTGGGTGGGCGTGCCCAATCCGTTGACGGCGGCCGCCGGATGAGCCACCCCAGCAGCAACGCCCCCGGGCCGGCGCGACTGCGCACCGGGGAGGAGCGGCGGATGTACGAGGCATTGGCCGCGAACGCACCGTGTTACCTCACCTCGTTCCTCGAGCAGTTGCCGAGGGCGCGACTGGTGGTCCTGCACCTGTTGCTCGCCGCCCTCTGGCGCGAGGACATCGGGGCGCTCCGGACCGCCAGCCGCCGGTTCGACACCGGCGCCCCGGCACCGGAGGGCGCGAATCCGCTCGGGATCGAGGTCCGGTTGCGCGCCGTCCGGCCGGGCGTCTGGCAGGTCCATGAGCTCGCTGCCGGCGTGTGGCTGGCCTTCCCGGTCCGCGCCGAGCATGCCTTCAACAACCTCAAACCGGGTGATCCGGTGCTCCGGCTGGACGCCGGCGAACTCAGCGTGATCGGGTCCCCGGATGATCTCGTCGGGTTGTCGGCCGGCTACGAGCCGGCGCCAGTCTGGGAGTCCTTCGCCGTGGAACTCGCCGACACAGTGGCCAACCTGGCCCTGGCCTACGCCCGATCGGGGGCGCAGCGGGCATCCCTGCGCCAGCTCGCGGCCCGGCTGGGAGCGCCCGACGGGGTGGGCCTCGCGCAGCTGGTCGCCGGCCCGCAGGCGCCCGAGGACGTGATGGTGTTCTTCGAACGGCTCAACACCGAGGGCCACAACCTGCACCCCTGCGGGCGGGGGCGGCTCGGGATGCGGCCGGCTGACCTGTTGCGCCATGATCTGGAGGCTGAGATCTCCACCGATCTGGTCCTGGTGGGTGTTCGTCGGGAGCGCGTCGAGTCCGCTCCCGACGAGCGGGGCCGCGACATCGGCCAGCTGTTGTGGACCGAGTACCCGCGACTCGGCAGCGCCGTCCGGGAACATTTCCGTGCCGATCAGCTCGACCCAGCCGGTTACGTCTTCGTGCCCGCGCATGCCTGGCAGCTCGAGCATGTCATCCGTCCCCTGCTCGCGGACGAGATCGCCGAGCGCACGGTGGTGCCCGTGCCGGCTGCCCGGCTGGCCGGTGTGCCGACCTCGAGCCTGCGGACCCTGCTCACCGAGCGCTCGCCCGCGGGCCGGCGCCTGCTGGTCAAGACCGCGCTGGACACGCTGATCGGTTCGACCCGGCGGTCCATCTCGGCGCACACGACGAACAACGGGCCGGTGTACAGCCGGCTGCTCCGGCAGATCATCGACCGCGAGCCTGCCCTGATCGATCGGATCGTCCTGCTCGACGAGATCGCCGGGGCCAGCTACCGGCCGCAGGCCCACGATCCCGACCCGGAACGCCGCTCCCGCGCGCTGTCCGCGCTGATCCGGAGCAACCTCACCGCTCACCTCCGCCCCGGGGAGCTACCTGTGCCTGGCTGCGCGTTGCCCGCTCGCTCCCCGGTGACCGAGTCCAGCCTGCTGGTCGAGCTCGTCACCCGGTATGCGGCGGGCAGGGGTGAGCCGGATCTCGGTGTGGCCGGGCTGAGCTTCGTCGAGGAGTACGCCGCACTGCTGCTCCCGGTGACCGTGATCCTCATGACCAAATACGGCGTCGCGGTGGAGGCCCACCTGCAGAACTGCATATTCACCCTGGTCGAGGGTGTGCCGACCCGTCTGGTGTTGCGGGACTGGGGGGGAATGCGGATCTACCCCGCGCGGTTGCGCCGGCACGGCCTGCGATTGGATCCCCGGCCGGGCACGGTCACGGTGACCGACGATGTCGGGGTGATGCGCGCCAAGACGCTGTACACCGTGCTGTCGAACCATCTCGGCGAGATCGTCGCCCACCTGGTGACCCGGTGCGGTGTCGATTCACGATCGGCATGGCAGCGCATCACGGCGGTGGTGGAGGGCCTGCTCACCGGTTTGGCCGCTGACCCGGCGTTGCGGGCTGATGCCGCGGCCGACCGCGCGGTCCTGCTCGGACCCACGTTGCCCGTCAAGGCCTTCGCCCGGATGCGACTGCAGCCCGCAGGCGGTGACCAGTACGCCCATGTCCGCAACCCGCTGCACGACGGAGGTGCCTCGCTATCGCCGGCGCCGGGGATGCCAGGCTGGTGACCAGGCGCGCGCAGCAGCTCCACGGACCCAGCTGGGAACGGGTGAGCCAGACGTTGCGCAGGCACGCCGGCGGTAGCGAGCCGGTGTGCGCGTATGTCTACGACTTGGACGCGCTGGTCGCGCAGGCCCACGCCATCCAGGGGGCACTTCCCGGGTGCTGCGCGCTGTACTACGCGGTCAAGGCTAATGCCCATCCTGCGGTGCTCAGCACGCTGGCATCCCGCGTCGAGGGGTTCGAGGTGGCCTCCCAGGGCGAGATCGACAAGGCGCTCGCGGCAGGTGCGGCGGCCCTGGTGTTCAGTGGCCCCGCCAAGACCGACGCCGAGATCACCGGCGCGCTGCGGGCCGGCTTGCAGCTGCTCAACGTGGAAAGCCTGCACGAGCTGCGCCGGGCGGGACTGATCGGAGCCGAGCTGGGCCTGCGCGTGCCGGTGGCGCTGCGGATCAACCGGCGCACCGCCGGGTTGCCGGGCACGTTACGCATGGCCGGCGCGGCGACCCAGTTCGGCATCGACGAGGCCCTGCTGGCGGAGGCCGTCGAGCTCAGCCGGGCACTCTCCGCAGTCACGCTGCGTGGTTTTCACCTGCACGCGGCGTCGAACAACCTCGATGCGGATGCGCACGCGAGTTTCGTCATCGACAGCGTGGCGTGGTGCACCACGCAGGCGGCCCGGCACCGGATCTCGCTGGAGGTCATCGACGTGGGCGGTGGCATCGGGGTCCCCTACGCCGGCGGCGCGGGCTTCGACCTGCCGAGGTTCGGCACCGCGCTGCACTCTGCCGTGGAGAGCCTGCCCTGCGGCGCGCAGCTGATCTTTGAGCTCGGCCGGTTCCTGGTGGCCGGGGCCGGCTGGTACGCCGCAGAGGTCATCGACCTCAAACGCACCCACGGTCGTCGGTTCGCGGTGCTCCGTGGTGGGACACATCACTTCCGGCTCCCGGCTGCCTGGGGATACAACCACCCGTTCGCGGTGCTGCCGGTCGAGGCGTGGCGTTACCCGTTCGCGCGTCCGGAGGTGCGGGCCGTGGCACTCACCGTTGCCGGTGAGTTGTGTACCCCCCGGGACGTGCTCGCCCGGGACGTCTGGGTGCAGCGGCTGCGGGTCGGTGACGTCCTGGTGTTCCCGCTGGCCGGTGCCTATGGGTGGGAGATCTCGCACCACGACTTTCTCAGCCACTCGCACCCCGCCCAGCTCATCCTGGAGCCCACGGTGCCGGGAGGAGAACGCGCCCGGTAACCTGAACCGCCCATTACCGGTCGGGAGTAGGAGTTCTGTCGCGATCGGTCGATTTGCCACCGGCTAGGAGGGGACGTGTCGGCAGGTCAGATTGCCGCGCTGGTTGCCGCTGGTGCGTTCGTCGTACTAGTCGCCTTGCTCGCTGTGCCCCTGATCAAACTCGGCCGCACCCTGGATGAGGCGACCGAGGCCATTCGCAAGGCCAGCGCGGGTTCCGATCCGCTGTTCACTGGCGCCAACACCACGGTCACCCAGGTCAATACCCAGTTGGAGCGGTTGGACGGGATCACAGCCAACGCCCAAGCGATGACCAGCAACGTCTCAGCGCTGACCTCCCTGTTCACCGCCACGCTGGGTGGGCCCCTGGTGCGGGTGGCCGCGTTGTCCTACGGCGTGAGCAAGGCGATGCGCAGCCGGCGGAAGAGCAGCAAGTCCGCTGCGCGGTCTGCGGCGTCCACAAGCGGGCCCAAGCGGGGGCGGGACAGGGGCAAGCGGTGACGCGGGTGCTCTGGTTCGGTCTGGGTATTGCTGCCGGCGTCGCGGCCAGCCGCAAGGTTCGCAGTGCTGCGTACCGGATGACGCCGGCAGGCGCAGCGGAGAACCTCGGCGATGCAGTTCGTGAACTGGCCGCTGCGGTCGGTTCGTTCGGCGCCGACGTGCGGGCCGGGATGGTCCAGCGGGAGGCCGAGCTGCACGCCACCGTCACCGCGCGTACCGGGATGGACATCGCCTCGCATTTACCTGATGCCCGAGCGCCCCGCCCGGGGGCTGTCTCCGCGCGGGCAGCGTCGCGCTAGCCACCGCACCCTCGCCTGGTGGTTGTGGATGCCGTGGTGATGCCGCAGCCGTAGGCTGTATGCCGTTCCCGGCGACCCCCATAAGTTTTTCCCAGATCTCCCCATCCATCCGCTTCGAGGAAGACCGTGCAGACCCACGAGATCCGCCAGCGATTCCTGGACCATTTCCACCGTTCCGGGCACACGGTGGTGCCCAGCGCCTCGTTGCTGGTCGATGATCCGAACCTGCTGTTCGTCAATGCCGGCATGGTCCCTTTCAAACCGTACTTTCTCGGCCAGCTGACCCCGCCCTACCCCCGGGCCACCTCAGTCCAGAAGTGCGTGCGAACTCCGGATATCGATGAGGTGGGTAAGACCACCAGACACAACACTTTCTTCCAGATGGCGGGCAACTTCTCCTTCGGGGATTACTTCAAGCAGGGAGCCATCGAGCACGCCTGGCAGCTGGTAACGGGCCCGGAGAGCGCCGGTGGCTACGGGTTCGAGCCGGAGCGCATCTGGGTCACCGTCTACCGGGACGACGATGAGACCGAGAAGCTGTGGCGCACGGTCGCGGGGATCCCCACCGAGCGCATCCAGCGCCGGGGCATGGACGACAACTTCTGGTCCATGGGCGTTCCCGGACCGTGCGGCCCCTCCTCGGAGATCTACATCGACCGGGGGCCGGATTTCGGCCGGCCGGGGGGACCCATAGTCGATGAGGACCGCTTCCTGGAGATCTGGAATCTCGTCTTCATGCAAGACGAGCGTGGTGATTCCATCGGCGCGGGGAAGAGCGACTTCCCCATCCTGGGGCCGTTGCCGGCCAAGAACATCGACACCGGAATGGGCATCGAGCGAGTGGCCCTGCTGCTGCAGGGCGTGCCCAACGTCTACGAGACAGACCTGCTGCGGCCGGTGATCACCCTCGCCGAGGAGCTCTCCGGCCGCCGTTATGGCGATGATCCTGGCGACGATGTGCGTTTTCGGGTCATCGCAGATCACGCCCGCACCGGTGTCATGCTCATCGGGGACGGTGTGGTGCCCGGCAATGAGGCGCGGGGCTATGTCTTGCGCCGGCTGCTACGCCGTACCGTGCGCTCGGCGCGCCTACTCGGCGTGACAGAGCCGGTGCTCAGTGACATCACCGCGGTGGTGCGAGACACGATGGGCCCGTCGTACCCGGAGATCAGCTCCGACTACCAGCGGATCGAGGCGGTTGCCCGCGCCGAGGAAGAGGCCTTCCTGGCGACGCTGAGCGCCGGGTCGCGAATCTTCGATCTGGCGGTGGCGCAGACTCGCGAAGCGGGCGGCTCCCAGCTCGGCGGGGACCAGGTCTTCCAGCTGCACGACACCTACGGGTTCCCCATCGACCTCACCCTGGAGATGGCGGCCGAGGCCGGGCTGTCCGTGGACGAGGCCGGCTTCCAGACCTTGATGGAGCAGCAACGCCGGCGCGCCAAGGCCGATGCGGTGGCACGCCGCTCCGGGCACGGGGACCTCGGTGAGTACCGCAGCGTGCTCGATGCGCACGGTCGCACTGACTTCCTGGGCTACACCGAGCTCAGCGCCGAGGCCCGGGTGATCGGGCTGCTCGTCAACGGTATCGGGGTGCCGGTAGCCGGAGCGGGCAGCGCGGTGGAGGTGATACTCGACCGCACCCCGTTCTACGCCGAGGGTGGCGGGCAGCAAGCCGACTCGGGAACCCTGGTCGGTGACGGGTTCACCGTCGAGGTGGCCGACGTCCAGTCCCCCGTGGATGGCTTGTCGGTGCACCGGGGCAGGGTCAGCTCCGGTGAGGTCACTCTCGACACCCCGGTGTTCGCCCAGGTGGACATCACCCGCAGGCACGCGGTGGCTCGGGCCCATTCCGCGACGCACCTGGTACACGCCGGGGTCCGCCGGGCACTGGGCAGCAGCGCCGCACAGGCCGGCTCGCTCAACGCTCCCGGCCGGTTGCGCTTCGACTTCACCTCACCGAGCGGGGCGGTGCCGCCCAGTGTGCTGGCCGACGTCGAGGACGAGGTCAACGAGGTGCTGCTGCGCTCGCTGCCGGTCACGGCCGAGGTGATGCCGATCCAGTCCGCCCGTAACGAGGGTGCGATTGCGATGTTCGGCGAGAAGTACGGTGACGCCGTGCGGGTGGTGACCATCGGTGACTATTCCAAGGAACTCTGCGGCGGCACTCACGTGCCCAACTCAGCCGATATCGGCCTGATCAAGCTTCTGTCCGAGGCGTCCATCGGTTCCGGCATCCGCCGGGTCGAGGCGCTGGTCGGCCTCGACGCGTTCCGCTTCCTGGCTCGCGAGCATGTGCTCGTGGCTCAGGTCGCTGAGCAGCTCAAAGCCCGCCCCGAGGAACTGCCCGACCGGATCGGTGCGCTCACCGAGCGGTTGCGGGCCGCCGAGCGGGAGCTGGAGCGGCTGCGGGCGGCCGCGGTGCTGGCCTCAGCGGCCGCCCTGGCCGAGGGGGCAGAGCAGATCGGCCCGATCGCGCTGGTGGCAGCCGAGACGAGCGCCGGGGTGAGCGGGGCAGACCTGCGGGCGCTGGCTTCCGAGGTCCGGGGCCGCCTGGGCGAGCGGGCCGGGGTGGTCGCGCTGTTCAGCGTGGACCAGCCAGCGGGCAAGGTCTCCTTTGTGGTGGCCACCACCGCTGCCGCGCGGCAGCGCGGGCTGGCCGCGGGTGCGCTGGTGCCGGTGTTCGCGCCTGCGGTGGGTGGTCGAGGCGGTGGCAAGCCGGACCTGGCCCAGGGCGGCGGCACCGAGCCGGGGGGGATACCGGACGCGCTGGCAGCGCTGCGCACCGAGCTTGCGGGGCGCGACGGCGCGTGAGTCCCTCCGACCCTCAACCCGCGCCGGACAACGCGCCCGATCCTGGGCCCGGTCGCCGGCTGGGGGTTGACTACGGCGAGGTCCGGGTGGGGGTGGCACTGTCAGATCCTGCTGGAGTGCTGGCGACACCCCTGCTCACCCTGGCCCGGGATCCCTCTGCAGGCACCGACCTCGACGCGCTGGCTGCTCTGGTGGCCGAGCACCAGGTGGTCGAGGTAGTGGTCGGGCTGCCGCGCACGCTGGCCGGGCGCCACGGTCCCGCCGCGCAGGCGGCAGCAAACTATGCCCGCGCGCTGGTGCCCCGGATCGAGGGAATCCCGGTCCGGCTGGCCGATGAGCGGCTCACCACGGTCTCCGCCACCCGGATGCTTGTCGAAAGGGGGGTTCGCGGCCGCAAGCAGCGCGCGGTGGTGGACCAGGTCGCTGCGGTGGAGATCTTGCAGGCCTGGCTTGAGGCGCGGCAGGCCGCGACGTGACCGCCGACCCGGGTGACCCCGCGAAAGCGGTCCGATGACCGATGATCTCGGGCTGTTCCGGGACCCGGGGGGAGCGCCCCCGTCCCTCGCGCGGCGGCGGGCCGACAGTCGGCGGGCGCGGCGGCTGGCTCGGGAGCGCCGCCGCCGGCGGATGGTTTTGGGTGCTGTCGTCGCGGTGCTCGTGCTGGCGGTCAGCGGCGTGCTCCTCGGGGTGCGCAAGCTGCAGGCGTGGCGGGAGGTTCCCGACTTCGACGGGCCCGGGGGTGCGCAGACCATCGTGCAGGTCGAGAACGGGCAGAACCTCACCCAGATCGGGGCGACGCTGGTACGGGGCAACGTGGTGGCCAGCGTCGGGGCTTTCACCCAGGCCGCCGAGGCAGATCCGCGGATCCGGGCCGTGCAACCCGGCTACTACCAGGTGCGGCGGCAGATGTCCGGTTCCGCCGCGGTGGCGACATTGCAGGAGCCATCGGCTCGGGTGGGGCGTCTGGAGATCCGCGGTGGTGAGCAGCTCGACAATGTCGTGCTCCCTGACGGGACGCGGGTGCCGGGGTTGTTCACCGAGATCTCTCGCGCCAGCTGCGCGATGATCGAGGCGCAGAACACCTGCGTCAGCGCAGAGCAGCTCCGCACCGCGATGGGCCAGGCAGATCTGAACCAGCTCGCGGTGCCGGACTGGGCCGCCGAACCGATGTCGCGGGTGGAACCCGGGCGTCGCCTGGAGGGTCTGCTGGTTCCCGGAACCTACGATGTGCGTCCCGGCAGCTCGGCAGTGGAGCTGTTGCGCCGGGTCACCGAGACGTCGATGGCCCGGCTGCTGGCGGGCGGCTTCCCTGCCTCCGTCGCGGGCACCGGGCGCAGTCCCTACGAGGTGCTGGTGATCGCCTCGGTGATCGAGCGGGAAGCGATCACGCCGGACTTCCGCCGCGTCGCTCGCGTCATCGACAACCGGCTGGCGGCTGGCATGCCCCTGCAGATGGACTCCACCATCAACTACCCGCTGGACCGGCCGGAGGCGAACACCTCCGACGTCGACCGCGGCCGACCGGGCCCGTACAACACCTACCTCAACATCGGGCTGCCCGCCTCGCCGATCGGGGCGCCGAGCGTGGCCGCCATCATTGCAGCGCTCAACCCCGAACCCGGGATCTGGCGCTATTTCGTGAAGTGCCAGAAAAACGGTTCCTCGTGCTTCTCGGTGACCCGGGAGGAGCACGACGCGGCGGTCCGGGACGCCGCCGCCCGGGGGGTTTTCTAGCCACGGGCTTTCCAGCCACCCTGCCCCGCCGGGTAGTCGAACTCGGCGCGGCCAGCGCGGGTTCGCGGCCACCCGCGATGTGCGGACCTGTCCACAACCACCCCCGCGATCCACAGGTTGTGATCGGACTGCGCCGGCCCGCGCGCTGCGTGCAGCACGCTGAGGGATATGGGCAGTGTCTGGGTGGCGGGCGCAGGAGCGCTCGCCGGAGCCGGGGGAGCGCTCCTGCTGCGCCGGATTCCCCGGGGCGTGCGGGTACCGGTGCCGGCCTGCGGCGTCGCCGTGGCGGTGTTGTGGGCAGTGGTCGCAGCGCGAGCGGGTGCGAGCCTGCCGCTGTGGTGGTGCCCGGTGCCGCTGGCGCTGGCCTGGGCCGGCGTGCTGCTGAGCGGTGCCGACCTGGTTGCCCGGCGGTTACCGGACGCGCTGACCATGCCGGCCTACCCGCTGGTCGCGGTCCTGCTGGTCGCTGCCGCGATCGCTGCCGCGGATGCCGGACCGCTCTTGCGCGCGCTCGCCGGTGCTTTGTTGTGGGCCGGTGGCTACGCCGCCGTGCGGCTGATCGCACCGGATGCGTTGGGCGGCGGCGACGTCAAGCTGGCCGGTAGCGTGGGTGCGCTCACGGCGGCCACGTCCTGGCCGGGACTGTTGCTGGCGATGCTGGCCGCCAGCGCGGTGACCGCTGCTCTTGCCGCCCCGGCCCGGATACTCGGGCTGCGAGAGGTACCCCACGGACCGGCGATGCTCGCGGCCGCCTGGTTGGTGGTGCTACACCCTCCCGTGTGATCGAGTAGGAACTATTGGGGAGCTATTACCGACCCGACCCCACCTAATCTGACATTGAGTAATCATTTCATCACCCAAAAAGGTGATACGTAACAGCGCTGACTTAGATGCGCAACGTCGCTGTCACATCACGTTCTTACCGTCACCGCAGCACCCATCGTTTATCCGTCGTTTATCCCGGGTCTGCTGACCCGGCAACAGGCCGATATCCCGGCGCCGGCCGGTGGATCTGAGTGGGCCACCCCGGCGGGAGAGGAGTCGCTATGCGCACACCACGAACGAGGAAGCGTGTCGTGAGTGCCGTCGCCGTGCTGGTTATTGCCGGGGCGGTATCCGCCGGCTGCGGCAGCCGGGTCGGCGGTTCCGCGGCCGGCGGTCCCGCGGCGAGCTCCTGCGTGGACACCTCCGGTGATTCGGTGAAGATCGGCTTGCTGGACTCGCTGTCGGGCACGATGGCGATCAGCGAGAAGACCGTGCATGACTCGCTGGCTATGGCTGCCGACCAGATCAACGCCAATGGCGGCGTGCTCGGGAAGAAGCTCGACGTGGTGAGTGAGGACGGAGCCTCCGAGCCGACCACATTTGCCGAGAAAGCGACCAAGCTGATCAGTTCTGACTGCGTGGCGGCCGTCTTCGGTGGCTGGACCTCGGCATCCCGCAAGGCGATGCTCCCGGTATTCGAAGGGGCCGACTCACTGCTGTTCTACCCCGTGCAATACGAGGGCCTCGAGGCGTCGCCGAATATCTTTTACACCGGAGCGACCACGAACCAGCAGATCGTGCCGGCGCTGGACTACCTCAAGCAGCAGGGCGTCAAATCACTGTTCCTGGTGGGCTCCGACTACGTCTTCCCGCGCACCGCGAACAAGGAGATCAAGGCGTACGCCGCGGCCAATGGCATCCAGATAAAAGGTGAGGAGTACGCACCGCTGGGGTACACCGACTTCGCCACAATCGTCAACAAGGTGAAGGCGGCCGGAGCGGGCGCGGTGTTCAACACGCTCAACGGTGACTCGAATGTGGCTTTTTTCAAGGAGTACCACAATGCCGGTCTGGCCGCGGCCACCATGCCGGTGATGTCGGTGTCGATCGCCGAGCAGGAAGTCAGCGGTATCGGGGTGGACAACCTGGTGGGCCAGCTCACCGCCTGGAACTATTACCAGACCATCGACTCCCCCACGAACAAGGCATTCGTGCAGGCGTTCAAGGAGAAGTATGGCCAGAACCGGGTGACCTCCGATCCGATGGAGGCGGCGTACACGTCGATGTTCTTGTGGAAGGCGATGGTGGAGAAGGCGAAGTCGTTCAAGACCGACGATGTCCGCAACGCCGCGGGGGGCGTGAGCTACGACGCTCCGGAGGGAACCGTGACGGTCAACGGCGAGAACCACCACATCGCCAAAACGGCGCTGATCGGCAAGGTCGCTCCCGATGGATTGATCTACACGGTGGGGAGCTCCGGAGCGCCGATCCAGCCGGATCCGTTCCTCAAGACCTATAACTGGGCCAAGAGCTTGACCGGCTGAATCGGGGAAACACCATGGAGGCGCTGGTCAATCAGCTCGTCGCCGGCTTCTCGCTGGGTTCGATCCTGTTGCTCGCCGCCCTCGGCCTGGCGCTGACGTTCGGTCAGATGGGCGTGATCAACATGGCGCACGGCGAGTTCATGATGGCCGGTGCCTACACCGCCTTCGTGGTCCAGCGGCTGCTCTCCAACGCCGGAATCTCGTTGCTGCTGGCCATCCCGCTCGGTTTCCTGGTGGGCGGGGTGATGGGCATCATCCTGGAGGCAGCCCTGATCCGCCGGATGTACCACCGCCCGCTGGACACCCTGCTGGTCACCTGGGGAGTCTCGCTGATCCTGCAACAGGCGGCGCGGGACATCTTCGGCGCGCCGAATGTCGAGGTCCGCGCTCCGGGCTGGTTATCGGGCGGTATCGATATCGGGTTCGTCCAGCTGCCTGCGGCCCGGATGTTCATCCTGCTGCTGGCGGTGGCTACGGTCGCGGGGCTGTCCCTGGTGCTCAAGACGACGCCGCTGGGGCGCCGGATCCGCGGCGTCGTGCAGAACCGCGACCTGGCCGAGACGGTCGGTATCTCCACCCGGAGCACAGACCGGCTAACGTTTTTCATCGGCTCCGGGCTGGCCGGCGTGGCCGGTGTGGCGCTCACCCTGCTCGGGTCCACCGGTCCCACCTTGGGCACCAGCTACATCGTCGACGCCTTCCTGGTCGTCGTGGCCGGCGGAATCGGCCAGCTCAAAGGCGCTGTGATCGCTGCGTTCGGGCTCGGCCTGCTACAGGCCACCTTCGAGTATTCGACGACCGCGAGTATTGCGAAAGTCCTGGTTTTCGTGGTGATCGTGGTCTTCTTGCAGATCCGGCCGCAGGGGATCTTCAGCGTCCGCACCAGGAGCCTGGCATGACAGCCACCGGCACGAGATCCAGCAGAAAGCTGATCGCCGCATTCCGGGCCGACTACGGCGCCCTGCTCGGGTTCGCGCTCGGTGCCGTGGTATTGCTCGTCGTGGCCCCGGCGGTGCTCTCCAATTTCCGGTTGTCCCTGCTGGGTCAGTTCGTGTGCTACGGAATTGTGGCCGTCGGCATCGGATTGGCGTGGGGGCGCGGCGGCATGTTGACGCTGGGACAAGGAGTGTTCTTCGGCCTCGGTGGTTACGTGATGGCAATGCACATCAAGCTCGCCGATGCTGGACCCTCCGGGGTACCCGACTTCATGCGACTGTACGGATCCGGGCAGCTTCCTGGGTGGTGGCAGCCATTCCGGTCACCGGTGGTCACCGTGATCGGAGTGGTCCTGATCCCGTCGCTGGTGGCGCTCGGACTCGGCGCCGCGATCTTCCGCAGGCGGGTCCGCGGTGCCTATTTCGCGATCCTGTCTCAAGCGCTGGCGGCGGCTTTCGCCATCCTGTTGATCGGCCAGCAAACCACGACCGGAGGCACCAACGGGCTCAACGGTTTTCGCTCGTTCTTCGGTTTCAACCTGTTCGATCCGGTGAACAAACGGATGCTGTACTTCATCGCCGCGGTCACCCTGCTGGCGATGCTGGCACTCGTGTGGCAGCTTTACCGCTCCCGGTACGGGGAGCTGTTGATCGCGGTGCGGGACCAGGAAGAACGGGTCCGGTTCCTGGGCTACGACCCGGCCAATATCAAGATTGTGGCGTACGTGCTGGCGGCGGCGATGGCCGGCGTTGCGGGTGCGCTGTTCGTGCCGATCGTGGGGATCATCTCGCCGGCCAACGTCGGCGTGGTGCCCTCGATCGACTTCCTCATCGGAGTGGCGATCGGCGGCCGCGCCACCCTGTTCGGCCCGGTGCTCGGCGCGATCGCGGTGGCCTGGGCGGAGACCGGGCTCTCGGAGAGTTTCCCCTCGTTCTGGAGCTACTTCCAGGGTGCGTTGTTTGTGCTGGTGATCGCTTTCCTTCCGGCTGGCCTGTCCTCGGTGCATCTGGTGCGGACTGGGCTGCGGGGTCGGTTGCCGGGCGGTCGCCGTGCTGGTTCTGCGGTGATCCCGCCGGCGCCGGAGCCTGATCTGGCCCGGATCGACGCTCGATCGGAGGCCGGCTGATGTCGATGGACGCCGATTACCTGGAACTGTCCGGGGTGCGGGTGGAGTTCGACGGGTTCGTCGCCGTCGACGGGGTCTCGATGACGGTGTTACAGGGCGACTTGCGGTTCTTGATCGGCCCCAATGGCGCCGGCAAGACCACGCTGGTGGACGCGATCACCGGGTTGGCGCCGGCCACCGGGTCGGTCCGTTTCGGACGTACCGAGCTGATCGGCACGAAAGTGCACCGGATAGCCCGGCTGGGAATCGGGCGTACCTTCCAGACCGCCAGCGTGTTCGAGGAACTGACCGTGCTGCAGAACCTCGACATCGCCGCCGGGGCCGGTCGCAGGCCGCTGTCGCTGCTGCGGCGCCGATCCTCCGTGCCGCCGGAGGTCGAGCAGGCCATGGAGAGCGTGGGGCTGACCGGGGTGCGGGACAAGCAGGCCGGTGTGCTGGCGCACGGGCAGAAGCAGTGGCTGGAGATCGGGATGCTGCTGGTGCAGAACGCCCGGGTGCTGCTGCTGGACGAACCGGTGGCCGGGATGAGTGCTGATGAGCGGGTGCAGACCGGGGAGTTACTGCGCCGGATCGGTGCCGAGCGCACCGTCGTGGTCGTCGAGCACGATATGGACTTCATGCGGTCCTTCGCGACCTCGGTCACCGTGCTGCACGCCGGGAAGGTGCTCAGCGGCGGCACGGTGGCCCAGGTACAGGCCGACCCCAAGGTTCAGGAGGTCTATCTCGGCCGGGCGGAGGTCGCGAGCTGATGGTGACCATGACGGGTATCCACGTCGGCTACGGACGAACCACCGTGGTGCACGGCGCCACCGTCGAGGTACCGCATGGTGGGGTCGCCGCCGTGATGGGGCACAACGGGGCCGGCAAGACGACCCTGCTGCGCGCGGCCGTCGGGCTGCTGCGTCCCAGTGCTGGACGGATCACACTCGACGGTGCCGACATCACCAGGATGCGGCCCAACGAGCGGGTCAAGCGCGGCCTGGCCTACGTGCCGCAGGGGCAGCAATGCTTCCCGCAGCTGACCACCGAGGAGAACCTGCAGCTGGTGGCGGACACCCAGCGCAATGGCAAACAACTGATTGCCGGCATGCTGGATCTCTTCCCGGTGCTGGGCGGGCTGCTCACCCGCCGGGCCGGGCTGCTCTCCGGTGGCCAGCGGCAACAACTGGCCATCGCCCGGGCGTTGATCACCCAGCCGCGGACTCTGATCCTGGACGAACCCACCGAGGGCATCCAGCCCTCCGTGGTGGCCGAGATCGAGCAGACCATCCTGTCGCTGACCGCTGAGGCAGGCCTGTCCATCCTGCTGGTAGAGCAACACGTCGGATTCGCCCTGGCCGCAGCAAACCGCTACTACGTCCTGGAGGCCGGCCGCATCACCTCCACCGGCGACGGCGGCGCAGACGCCCACGCCCAAGTCCGCGCCGCCATGGCAATCTGACTCCCCCTTCCTCCCCCCTCCCCGTGCATTCAGCGGGCTGAGCGGGGTTATCAGCGCCTCGTTTACCCCGCTCAGCCCGCTGAATGCGGGGAGGGGAGGAGGGGGGAGGGGGAATGATTGGGGGGGAGAGGTGGTTGTAGGGGGTGTCCGGGCCGGGCGGACTGTGTCCCCGGGTCCACTTCTCTGCCACCGCGGACGATCGTTCGGCTGAAGCCGCGGCGTGCTTTTCGCCGAGAGGCGACCAGCCGTCCGGCCCGGACCCTCACCGATCGGGGCTAGACAGGGATGGCCTGCTATGAAGGGTGATCGCACCGAGATCGTCATCGACGCCGGTGGCTCCACCTTGACCTACGACATCGTGGCGACCCGCAACGGTCGGCGGGTGGAGATCACCCACGGGCGGGGCATCGTGGAGGTCACCGAGGTCACCCGTGGTGGCACCGCGGTCCGCACTGCACGGTTCATGGCCTCCCGCGTGCTGGCGCTGGTCGAGCATCCCGCTGCCCGGCCGGTGGCCGCAGAAGGCAAGCCGGCAGCCCCGATCGTCCCCCCGCCACGAACGGCGAACGAATCAGCCGTCCCGCACCCGGTGCATCCCGCACCTGAATCCGCGCGTACCTGAATCCGCACCATAACGTCAGATGCGCCTGTTTATGGCGCTAAAATAAATGCAATAGCCTTCGGGTAGCCCGGTGCGGAAAGGGGCTGACATGCTGCTGTCCCCGCATGAGCAGGAAAAGCTTCTGGTTCACCTGGCGGGCCAACTCGCCCGGGAACGGCGGGCGAGGGGATTGCGGCTGAACTACCCCGAAGCCGTCGCGCTGATCACCTCGTGGGTGCTGGAGAGCGCGCGGGACGGGCGCAGTGTCGCCGATCTGATGGCAGAGGGGCAGCGGGTGCTGACCCGGCAGGATGTGCTGGACGGGGTACCGGAGATGATCAGCTCCGTGCAGGTCGAGGCGACCTTCCCGGACGGTACGAAGCTGGTCACCGTGCACCGGCCGGTGCAGTGACCACCGAGCGCCGGGTGCCCGGTGAGGTGCTGCTCGCCGCCGACCCTGTCGAGCTGGGCCCGAGCACCGGCCGTGAGCTGACCGTGCGCAATACCGGTGACCGGCCCATCCAGGTGGGATCGCATTACCACCTGGCAGCGGCGAACCCGGCGCTGGAGATGGACCGCGTGGCGGCTACCGGGATGCGGCTGGCGGTGCCGGCCGGCACCTCGGTGCGCTTCGAACCCGGTATCGAGCGGGTGGTGCGAGTGGTGCCGCTGGGGGGCACCCGCACGGTGCCCGGCTTGCGCCTGGACGGCCCCACCCCGCGCGACGCGGTGGCAGCACCCCCCAGCGGGGGCAAGTGGACGATCGAGCGCGGCCGCTATGCCGACCTCTACGGTCCCACCGAGGGGGACCGGATGCGGCTGGCCGACACCGACCTGCTCCTCCAGATCACCGAAGACCGTTGCCGCGGTCCGCACGGCGGGGATGAGGCGGTCTTCGGCGGTGGCAAGGTGATCCGGGAGTCGATGGGTCAGGCCCGGGCTTCCCGGGCGGACGGCGCACCCGACCTGGTGATCACCGGTGCGGTGGTGCTGGACCACTGGGGAGTGGTGAAGGCCGACATCGGGGTGCGGGACGGCCGGATCGTCGGGCTCGGCAAGGCCGGCAACCCGGACATCATGGACGGGGTGCACACCGCGCTGGTCATCGGCCCGGGCACCGAGGTGATCGCCGGCAACGGGATGATCCTCACCGCCGGTGGGGTGGACAGCCACGTGCACCTGATCAGCCCGCAACAGGTGCCCGAGGCGCTGGGATCGGGCATCACCACCTTGATCGGCGGCGGCACCGGACCCGCGGAGGGCACCAAGGCGACCACGGTTACCCCGGGCGCCTGGTACCTGGCCCGCATGCTGGAATCCCTGGACGAGCTCCCGGTGAACATCGCGCTGCTCGGTAAGGGCAACACCGTGGGGGAGCAGGCGCTGCGCGAGCAGGTCGACGCCGGAGCCAGCGGTTTCAAGCTGCACGAGGACTGGGGATCCACCCCGGCCGCGATCGATGCCTGCCTGCGGGTCGCCGACGCCACCGGGGTGCAGGTGGCGATCCACACCGACACCCTCAACGAGGCGGGCTACGTCGCGGACACGCTGGCCGCCATCGCCGGGCGGACCATCCACACCTACCACACCGAGGGAGCCGGCGGCGGTCACGCGCCGGACATCATCACCGTCGCCGCGCAGCCGCATGTGCTGCCCAGCTCGACCAACCCCACCCGCCCACACACCGTGAACACCCTCGATGAGCACCTCGACATGCTCATGGTGTGCCACCACCTCAACCCCACCGTGCCGGAGGACCTCGCCTTCGCGGAGAGCCGGATCCGGCCGTCCACCATCGCGGCGGAGGACCTGCTGCACGACCTCGGGGCCATCTCCATGATCGGATCGGACTCCCAGGCGATGGGCCGGGTAGGCGAGGTCATCCTGCGGACCTGGCAGACCGCGCACGTTATGAAACGCCGGGTCGGAGCCCTGCCCGGGGATCCGGACACCTCGGACAACCAGCGGGCGCGCCGGTATGTGGCCAAGTACACGATCTGCCCGGCCATCGCGCACGGGCTCGACGGTGAGATCGGCTCGGTCGAGGTGGGCAAGCTCGCTGATCTCGTGCTCTGGCAGCCGGCGTTCTTCGGAGTCCGGCCGAGCCTCGTGCTCAAAGGCGGCATGATCGCGTGGGCGGCGATGGGGGACGCCAACGCCTCCATCCCCAGCCCGCAGCCGGTCCTGCCACGGCCGATGTTCGGGGCCGCGGCGGCAAGCGCCGCCGCCACCTCGGTGCATTTCGTGGCACCCGCGGCTGCGCAGGGCCGGCTCGCCGACCGGCTGGCAGTCCGGCGACGGCTGGTACCGGTGCGCGACACCCGGGGACTGCGCAAGACCGATATGCCGATGAATGACGTTTTACCGCGTATCGAGGTGAATGCTGAGACTTTCGCGGTCCGGATTGACGGAGAATTGGTCGAACCACATCCCGTCGAGGAGCTCCCGATGGCCCAGCGATATTTTCTGTTCTGATGAGAATCGCATCACTGCTGCTGGCGGATTCGCGGTTGCCCACCGGGGGGCACGCCCATTCCGGCGGGGTGGAAGCGGCGATCGCGCGCGGCCTGCTGCGTGATGAGGCTGACCTGGCGCTGTTCCTGGCTGGCCGGGTGCGTGGCGGCGCCCCGGTGCTCGCGGCGACCGCTGCGGCCGGCTGCCTGCTGGCGGCGGGAACCCTGCCGGCTGGCCTCTCAGCGGAGGATTCCGCACCCGTGGACTGGCGACGGTGGGATGCCGCGGTGAGTGCCCGATTCCCGCTGGCCGCGGCGCGCGAGGCATCGCGGGCCCAGGGTGCGGCGCTGCTGCGCACTGCCCGACGGGTCTGGCCCGCTGCGTCGCTGGACGCGCTGCCGGCGACCGGCCGCCCGCACCATTCGCTGGTGCTCGGTGCGGCGGTGGCCGCCGCCGGAGACGATGCGCACGCTGCGGCCGCACTGGCGGTGCATCACCTGCTCGGCGGGATCTGTTCCGCCGCGGTGCGGCTGCTGGGCCTGGACCCGATCGCCGTCGCGGCGGTGCAGGCGCAGGCGTATTGCCCTGCGGAGCAGGCCGTGCTGAGCGCGGTCCGCGTGGCGGGTGAAGCCGTGGCCCGGACCGACCCCTCCCTGCTGCCCAGCACCGGTACCCCGTTGCCGGAGTTGCTGGCCGAACTGCACGCCCGCACGGAGGTGAGCCTTTTTGCATCGTGACGAGGAGATGAGCACGACGCCGATCCCGCCCGCCGGAGTTCCCACGGCGCGTGCGGACCGGGCGCTGCGAATCGGTATCGGCGGCCCGGTCGGCGGCGGCAAGACCGCGCTGGTCGCGGCGTTGTGCCGGACGCTGGGTGGGGAGCTGTCCGTAGTCGTGGTGACCAACGACATCTACACCACCGAGGACGCTGATTTCCTGCGCAGCAACGGGGTCCTGCCCGACGAGCGGATCCGCGCGGTGCGCACCGGGTGCTGCCCGCACACCGCGATCCGCGATGACATCACCGCCAACCTGGACGCCGTGGAGGAGCTCACCGCGCTGCACGACCCGCACCTGGTGCTGGTGGAAAGCGGTGGCGACAATCTCACTGCCACGTTCAGTTACGGCCTGATCGACGCGCAGGTCTTCGTCCTCGACGTCGCCGGTGGAGACAAGGTGCCCCGTAAGGGGGGCCCCGGGGTCACCCGGTCCGATCTGCTGGTCATCAACAAGATCGACCTTGCTCCGCTGGTCGGCGCGGACCTGGGCGTGATGCGGGCCGATGCGGCTGCGGTCCGCGGGGACCGGCCCACCGTGCTGATCTCGCTGCGCCAGCAGCCCGACGCCGCACCGGTGGTGGACTGGGTGCGCACCCTGCTGCGTTCCGCCGCCCGCCGGTGAAGGCCCGAGCTGCGATCACCGCCGAATCCGGGGCCGATGGTCCCCGCCTGCGCTGGCGCAGCGATCCGCCCGTGGTGCTGCGCCCCACCGGCGGACCCGAGGTGTACCTGGTGCAGGCCGGTGGCGGCCCGCTCGGCGGCGATGAGCTCGCGTTGGACGTCCACGTCGGCGAACGCGGCTGCCTGCAGGTGCGGTCAGCGGGAGCCACCGTGGTGCAGCCGGGTGACCCGGCGACCGGGGCCCGGTGGACGGTGACCGCTGACCTGGCCGGCGGGGCTGTGCTGGGCTGGCGACCGGAACCCACCGTCATCTGCGACGGTGCCCACCTGTGCAGCACGATGGCCCTCGCCCTGCGGGCCGGGGCGCGCGCCGTGCTGCACGAGGTGGTCGTGCTCGGCCGCGCCGGTCAGCGCGGTGGATATTTCCGCGGTGAGCTCACCATTGACTACGACGGTGACCCGCTGCTGGCGCACACCCTCCTGCTGGACGGCTCCGATCCAGTACTGGCCGGGCCGGCCGGAAGCGCGGGTGCGCGCGTCGTCGGGATGCTCGCGGCGGTGGGGGAGGGGACCGGGAACCCACCGGAGGACGCCGGTGAGGAGCAGGGCCTGCGCTGGGCCTGCTCGTCGCTGGAAGGTCCGGGTTGGCTCCTGCTCGCCCTCGGTGACCGGGTCACCGACGTCACCCAGCTCCTTGACCAGGCCGCATATGGTTGGGCGGTGGCCGCCGGGCTAGCGGCGGGCTAGCGGGCCGGGCGTGGCGGTAGTGCGCTGTCACACAGCGTGCCGTCCAGAACAGTGCAGGCGTGCCCGGTGAGGTGCACGCGGTCGCCGTGGACGGCGGTGTGGACCAGGCCGGTACGGGTGGAGACCTGCAGCCCGGTGAGGTGTGACCGGCCCAGGTGTCGTGCCCAGTAGGGAGCCAGGGCGGTGTGGGCGCTGCCGGTGACCGGGTCCTCGGGGATGCCCTGCGCGGGAGCGAAGCAGCGGGAGACGAAGTCGTAGCCGCTGTCCGGGTCGGCCGAACCCGCGGTAGCGACGATCGCGCGGATGCCCTCCCGGTCGGTCACCCGGGCCAGCGCGCTGAAATCCGGAGCCAGGTCCCGGACGCTTGCCTCGTCGCTGAACACGGCGAGCAGATCGCTCAGGGCACCGGTGCGGTAGGTCTGCTCCGGTGCGGCGTTGAGGGCCTCCGCGAGCCCGTTGGGGGCGGTGACCGGGGTGGTGGGTGCCGCGGGGAAGTCCAAGGTGACGGCGCCGCCGTCCATGCTGTGGGCGATCAGGATCCCGCTGCGGGTGCCGAACCGGATGGTGCCCGCTGTCCTGCCGTCGCAGGACAGCGCGTGTGCGGTGGCCAGGGTGGCGTGGCCGCACAGGTCGACCTCGACGGTCGGGGTGAACCAGCGCAGCGCCCAGTCGGCATCGGAGCCGCCCGGCAGCGGGTGCGCGAACGCGGTCTCGGACAGGTTCATCTCGGAGGCGACCTGCTGCATCCAGCGCTCGTCGGGCCAGTCACCGCGGTCCAGCAGGCAGACGGCTGCGGGGTTGCCGCGAAACGCCCGGTCGGTGAACGCGTCGATGACCCGGATACGCACGGACTCGACTCTAGGAAGTCCGGCACCGCCGCTCCAGTGCAACCGTGATCACCGGCGGATTTCGCGGCTCAGGTGATCCGACCGAAACGTGATGGTGACATCACGGTCATAACAGTGCCGTGTGATGGTGCATGACTCACTCTAGTGGGTGAGGCGCACCTAGGGTTCCGTCGCTGTTCGCAGTGAGCCTGGACCGAGAGGTGCAGGCGGGCGGCGTGCCGCCCGCTCCACGGCGGGATAGAAGCCCGGGAGGCCAGCCACGCCCGGCTGCCTCGCGGCCGGGCGCCGTGGATGCGAAAGGGCCCAGGCGTGGACGAGCTGCATGACAACTACGGCCCCGAGGCGCGGTACGCCGTCGAGGCGGAAGCGGCGCTGCCGAAG
The DNA here is from genome assembly GCA_036501085.1 of Pseudonocardiaceae bacterium. Taxonomy (GTDB): domain Bacteria; phylum Actinomycetota; class Actinomycetes; order Mycobacteriales; family Pseudonocardiaceae. The sequence goes on from DASYAZ010000010.1 coordinate 42,583, forward strand.
GCGAAGTGGGAACAGGAAATCGCCCGGGGCCTGGAAATGGGCCTTCCCGGCGCCGACTCCATCGTCGACCGGCGCATCCCCACTTTCTCCCGGGGTGAGCTGCCGCATTTCGCCGGTATCAACACCTTCCTCAAGGCGCCTTATATCGAAGACGTCCGCCGCTGCGGCGACTACGACGTCGCGGTGCTCGGTGCACCCTTCGACGGCGGCACCACCTACCGCTCCGGAACCCGCTTCGGCCCTCAGGGAATCCGCAGGATCTCCGCGCTGTACGGGCCGTACAGCTTCGAGCTCGGGGTCGACCTGCGGGAGTCGATCACCATCGCCGACCTCGGGGATGTGTTCACCATCCCGGGAAACATCGAGAAGACCTTCGACCAGATATCCAAGGCCGTCGGGCACGTCTACGCCTCCGGAGCCTTTCCGGTGGTGCTGGGTGGGGACCATTCCATCGGTTACCCGACCACCCGCGCCGTCGCCGAGCACCTCAACGGGGGAGTCCTCGGCATCATTCATTTCGACCGCCACGTCGACACCCAGGAAACCGACCTCGACGAGCGGATGCACACCACCCCGTGGTTCCACGCCACGGACATCCCCAACGTGCCGCCGGAGAACCTGGTCCAGATCGGCATCGGTGGATGGCAGGCCCCCCGGCCCGGGGTGCAGGTCGGCCGGGAGCGCGGCACGACGATCATGACGGTCACCGACTGCGTGGAGATGGGCATCGAGGCCGCCGCGCAGCGCGCCCTGGAGGTGGCCTGGAACGGCGCCGAGGCCGTCTGGCTGTCCTTCGACGTCGACTGCCTGGACGCCGCGTTCGTCCCCGGCACGGGATGGCCCGAGCCCGGCGGTTTCCTGCCCCGCGAGGTCCTGAAGTTCATCCAGCTCGTCGCGACGCGCCCGCTGGCCGGCATCGAGGTCGTCGAGTGCTCACCGCCCTACGACAACGCCGAGATCACCGCGCTGATCGCGACCCGGGTCATCTGCGACACCCTCGGCTGCCTCGTGCGTGCCGGTCACCTTCCGCGAAAGGCGCCCACATGAGCACCTCCGTTCTGGCTGCCAACCCGACCGCCGGTCCCGATGCCGAGGATCTGCGCGCCATCGGCTACCGGCAGGAGCTGCACCGCAGGCTTGGCGCCTTCTCGTCCTTCGCCGCGGGGTTCTCCTTCGTCTCGATCCTCACGACGGTCTTCCAGCTCTTCGCCCTGGGGTATTCGTTCGGTGGGCCGGCGTTCTTCTGGACCTGGCCGCTGGTGTTCGCCGGCCAGCTGTGCGTGGCGCTGGTGTTCGCCGAGCTGGCGGCGAGTTGGCCGCTGGCCGGATGCATCTACCAGTGGTCTCGCCGGTTGGGGGGCGAGACCGTCGGCTGGTTCGCCGGCTGGGCGATGCTGATCGGCTACATCGTGAGCGTGGCGGCCATCGGCATCGCGCTGCAGGCCGTACTTCCCGCGGTGTGGCCGGGTTTCCAGCTCATCGGCACCGACCCGTCGATCACCTCCGCATCCGGTGCCGCCAACGGGATAGTGCTGGGCTCGGTGCTCATCGCGATCGCCACCGTGATCAGCGCGGTCGGGGTGCGCTTCATGGCGCTGATCAACGGTATCGGCGTGACGTGCGAGATCATCGGCGTGGTGCTGCTGCTGGTGCTGCTGTTCGGCCATCACGAGCGGGGACCCGCGGTGGTCACCCAGACACTGAACGTCTCGGGTCAGAGCCCCTACCTGTATGCCTTTCTCGCCTCCACGCTGATGGCCGCCTACGTGATGTACGGGTTCGACAGTGCGGCGGAGCTGTCCGAGGAGACCGCCCAGCCGCGGCGGGTGGTGCCCTCGGCGATCCTGCAGGCGTTGCTGGTGTCCTTCGTCGGTGGCGGGTTCATGATCGTGGCTGCCTTGATGGCGGCGCCCTCGTTGACTGACGGGCAACTGTCCACCAGCGGGATCGCCTACGTCATCACCAGCCAGCTGGGTTCCGGGCTGGGTCGGGCGCTGCTTGCGGTGGTGGCGATCGCGATCGTGTCCGCCTGCCTGGCGATCCAGAACTCGGCCTCGCGGGTGATGTTCAGTATGGCGCGTGATGGCCGGTTGCCCGCAGGCCGGTGGCTGGCCAGGGTGCACCCGGCCACCGGAACGCCGATCGTCACCGGGGTCGCGGTCGGCGTGCTGGCCATCGCGGTACTGCTGATCAACCTGGACAACCCGGCCGCGTTCGCTGCGGTCACCAGCACCTCGGTAGTGATCGTCTACCTGGCGTACCTGCTGGTGACGGTCCCTGCCCTGCGAGCACGGCTGCGCCGGCGGATGCCCCGGCCGCAGGGTGGCTTCTCGCTGGGCCGGTGGGGACTGCCGGTGAACCTGATCGCCGTGGTCTACGGCGCCGCCATGATGGTCAACATCGCCTGGCCGCGGCGGGAGGTCTACGACCCGGCGGGTACCAGCTGGGTGTTGCAGTACCTGGCGCTGCTGTTCGTGGTCATGCTGGTGGCGGTGGGCTTGGTGGTGCACCGGATGCTGCGGGGACGGCCCGCGCCGGAACCGGTACCAGCCCGCACCGCCGTCGCCGACGCGTGAACGGCGTGGTGGGACCGCTGCCGGGGCGCGTGGGAGGATGGCGCCGTGCTGCGCTGGATCACGGCTGGGGAATCGCACGGCCCTGCCCTGGTGGCCGTACTGGAGGGCATGGTCGCCGGGGTTGAGGTGAGCTCGAAGGACGTCCAAGCCGAGCTGGCTCGCCGGCGGCTCGGGTACGGCCGCGGTGCCCGGATGAAGTTCGAGGCCGACGAGGTGGACCTGCTGGGGGGCATCCGGCACGGCCGCACCCTGGGGGGTCCGGTGGCCATCCGGATCGGCAACACCGAGTGGCCCAAGTGGGAGACGGTGATGGCGGCCGACCCGGTGGATCCGGACGTGCTGGCCGCGCAGGCGCGCAGTGCGCCGCTGACCCGGCCCCGGCCCGGGCATGCCGACCTGGCGGGGATGACCAAGTACGGCTTCGATGACGCCCGGCCGGTACTGGAGCGGGCCAGCGCCCGCGAGACCGCTTCCCGGGTTGCCCTGGGCACCGTGGCCAAGGCGTTCCTGCGCCAGGCGCTGGGCGCGGAGGTGCTCTCCCATGTGGTCTCCCTCGGCGAGGTGGATGCACCCGCAGGGCTGCTGCCCGGACCCGGTGATCTGGAGCGGATCGACGCCAGCCCGGTCCGCGCCTGCTCGGAGGAGGCGTCTGCCGCGATGATCGCCGAGGTGGACGAGGCGAAGCGGGCCGGTGACACGCTGGGCGGCGTGATCGAGGTAGTGGTGCACGGGTTGCCGGTGGGTCTGGGTTCCTTCGTGCATGCCGACCGGCGGCTGGACGCCCGGCTGGCCGGTGCGTTGATGGGAATCCAGGCCATGAAGGGTGTCGAGGTCGGTGACGGCTTCGCCACCGCGCGGCGCCGGGGCAGCGCCGCGCACGATGAGATGTCACCGGGTCCCGATGGGGTGGTGCGCGCCACCAACCGCGCCGGTGGGGTGGAAGGCGGGATGACCAACGGCGAGGTGCTGCGGGTCCGGGTGGCGATGAAACCCATCTCCACCGTGCCCCGGGCGCTGGCCACCGTGGACGTCGCCACCGGTGAGGCCGCTGCCGCGATCAACCAGCGTTCCGATGTGTGTGCGGTCCCGGCCGCAGGTGTGGTCGCCGAGGCGATGGTCGCGCTCGTGCTCGCCGACGCCGCGCTGGAGAAGTTCGGCGGTGACGCGATACCCGAGACCATCCGCAATGTCCGGGCCTACCTCGAGAGTTCTCACCACCACTGACCCGTGCCGGCCGGCCCTGAATGGCGGAGAAATCAAGTCCCCGCTGTACCTAATTTTTGCCTGCGCCTACGTATTTTACGCCAGAACGGCGTCCTCCGGGGGCGTCTACGGCGGCCGCGGCTCTGTCCGTGGCGTCTGACACCCGACGAATGTAGGTCTGACCGAAATCCGCGGATATGGGGGATTGCGATGGAGTCAGGCCTATTGTGTAATCGACGATAGGTACTCCACCGCCAGAACTACGTAGAAGCTGGACTGCGACTACGTAATTGCGCTCGAAAGTCTACGTACGGCGGCAGCGCTGTGCTATGGCTTTATCTGCGGTTAAGCCGCAGACAATGCCAGTCTCCCGGCGCCCAGGGCGCCCTGGCGCAACACGCCCTGGCTTAGTGAGCTGGCAGTCACCTGGAAGGAGACCAGCATGCAGGTAGGGCATATTACGCACGCAGGCAAGGTGGCCTCGATCGACGAGAAGGCCGCGGTAGCGGAGCTGATGGCCCCATCGGAAAGCCTGGTGGGAAGGCCGCCGCTGTACCTCCCGAGGTCTGGGGGATGCGGAGTTCTGCTGCTGGGCCTGGCGCTGTCGCCCAGTGAGCCGGACGACGACGAGTAACCCATCATGTCAGCGATCTCTGGGCCGCCGCGGGCGGTCTACGCGACGGCGGTAGAGACGCTGGCAGGAAGCGTCGTCCGTGCCTTGACCGGCGCGGACGACGCGTTCCGGCTGGCCGACCAGATCCCGCTGGGTGGTGATCCCGCAGATCAGATGGCCGGTTTGGCCGCGGTCCGGGTACTCGGCTCCGACGCACTCGCACCGTTCGTGTTGGCTCGGCACCGGTTCAGCGCCGAGGACGCCGACGTGGTCGCAACCAGCATCCGGACGTTCCCGGTTCCCGAGCCGGACCAGATCGACAGGGACGACAACACGGTGCTGGTGCGGGAGCTGCGGGACTGGGCCACCGGTCAGGCACTGATCGGTGTTGGTGCGCCCGGCCGGACTCACCCGTACCCGGAAGTGGCGGGGCCCGGTGCCGGCCGCGACCGGGGTTGGGTGGAGTGGACGGGAATGCTGGCGCAGCTGTCCCCCATGGCGGTGCCCGGCCTCGACAGCTCGCTGCATGCCGATGCGCGTCGTCACCGGCTGGATGTGGCCCGTGGAGTGACCCGGGCCATGTTGCGCCGCGATCCCCTCACTGCGGCCCGGTTGGCGCGCTGGCTTGCCGCCTCCGGAGAGGCACCGATGGATCCGCCCTTCCCGGTTGAGCCGGTGTTGCGGCAGTTGGTACTCGTTGCCAAGCCGGATCACCGGCTCCGATTGGAGATCACGATAGCTCGTTACGGGTTGGGGAGGCGAGACAATGAGTGATGTCACGCCCTCCTGGGTCGCCACCGCTCATCAGATCGCGGTACGGGCCTGGAGTTGGCTGGACGACGCCCGGGAACATTTCGCATTGCCGGCCGGTGTCTCTCTCGACCGGCTCCAGCCCAACGATGATGTGCAGCCTCTCGGTGAGCTGGCGATCGCCGTGTCCGTAGCGACCTGCGGGGGCGCGCTGGGCAGCTTGGCAACCCAGACTATTCCCGCGCTGGCCGAACACGCCTGGGCGCAACTTCGCAATGGTGACCTGCTCTACGAGCTGGCGTGCAACCACACGATCGACACCTACCCGCTGGAAACCTATGCGTGGTTCGTCCGGGCTGGCCACCGGAATTCGCAGCTCGACGAGTTGCTGAAGCACCTGAGTAGCCTGCGGGCCGCCCGGGTACCCGAGGTGCTCCCCAACCGGGCGCTGGCGGTCTACAACGCCGAACGTCTGCTGGGCCTACCGTCTCGAGCGGACCCGGTCGCCTTGACCGCCCGGACCTGGCTGGGCGGGTGCCCTGAGCCATGGCGGACCGATTTCTTCACCCTATACATGATGACCCACACGGTCTTCCACCTCACAGATTGGGGCGTTCGGCCGGACTGCTTGCCCGCCCATCTGCAGGCCTATCTGCACGCGTGGTTGCCCGCCTGGCTAGAGGTATATCTCGAAGCGGGCCAGTGGGATCTGGTTGGTGAGCTGCTGATCGTCGATCTGTGCCTGGCCGAATCGGTCCACTATCCCGATGCCTGGGATGCCTTGGCGCGGGCCCAACAGCCCGACGGGCTGCTCCCCGCCCGGCCCGGACGAGTGCCGCGCGACCCCGCCACAGCATTTCACGATCATTACCACCCCACGATCGTGGCTGCGATCGCGGGCAGCCTGGCACTGTCTCAGCGGTTTGCCGCCTAGGACCCCGGTGACCGCTCCAGCCCAGGACCTGCCCGATCGCCTCGGCGCGTCGCTGGCCGGCATTGCGGCGATCTCCGGGGCACCCGCTGCGGTCCTGGCTGCTGTCGTCGGTCGGGAGAGCGCCGTGGTCTGCCACGGCGATCCAGCACCGGATACCCGCACCCGCTTCGAGCTCGGTTCGGTCACCAAGACGTTCACCGCCCTGCTGCTGGCAGAGATGGTCATCCGCGGCGAGGTCGGCTACGACGACCCGATCAGTGCCTACCTGCCCCTTGCGGCGCGACCGTGCCGGGCCACCGACACACCGATCACCCTGCTGCAGCTGGCTACCCACACCTCCGGGCTCCCGAGGCTGCCGGCCAATCTCTACCTGCGGGCATTACCGGCCTGGTGGACCAATCCCTACGCCCGCTACCGCCTCGACGATCTGTACCGGGCCACCGCTCGGGTCCGACCACGGCAGCACCCGGGTATCCAGGTGCACTACTCCAACTTCGGCGTGGGTCTACTCGGGCAGCTGCTGGCCAATGCCGCCCAAACCGAGTACCGGGATCTCGTGGTCGACCGGGTCTGCCGCCCGCTGGGTATGGCCGAGACGCTGACCGAGCACGGCCCGCTGTGCGCTACCGGTTACCGCCGTGGCCGGCCGGTGCCGGCCTGGGAGATGGGCGCGCTCGCCCCAGCGGGCACGTTGCGCTCCTGCGGCAGCGATTTGCTTCGATACCTGCAGGCCCACCTGCACCCGGCGCTCACCCCGCTGGCCGATGCCGTGCGGGCCACCCAACTGCCGCGAGTCGCCGCCAAGGGTAAGGACCGCATCTGCCTGGTGTGGAACCACCGTGGCTCCCGCTACGGAAACCTGCTCTTCCATAGCGGCGGAACTCGGGGTTTCACGACCTTCCTCGGTTTCTGCCCGCAGGCCGGAATCGGCATTGTCGCATTGGTCAACGCGGCGCCCGCATTACGCGGCAACATGATACCCACGGCGTATTCCGTGTTCAAAGCACTCCTTCGAGAACATGACGTGGCTGCTGCCTGATCAGCGGCGACCCGGGTGACTCTTTTCATCCGGGAAAGCCAGTGCGACTACCCTGTCGCTGGTGAACGACTGCACAAGGGCCCAACGGTGAGTGGCCCGATCGTGATTCTCATCGGTCCTCCTGGCTCCGGGAAGAGCACAGTCGGGCAGCTTGTCGCCGATGAGCTGGGCATACCGTTTCGTGACTTCGACGATGATCTGCACAATGAGTGTGGCTTACCCGCTGGGGAACTGGTGGTCAAGCTGGGCCGGGAGAGGTTCAGCGAGCTCGAGGGTGAGCTCATCGGGCCGGTACTCGCGGAACATTCGGGGGTGCTCGCGCTGGGCGGTGGAACACCGCTGAACCCCGTGGTGCAGGCACAACTGAAGGGCTGTCACGTCGTATTCCTCGATGTGGAGCTTGATGAGCTGCTTCGCCGGGAAGGCCTGGTGCCGCTGCACCCCTGGCTGCTCCCCAATCCCCGAGCCCATCTGCGGCAGTTACTCGCGGATCGGCGCCCCATCTATGTGGCGGTGTCCAGCATCGTGGTGCCGACTACGGGCCGCACGGCCCAGGCTGTCGCGGCAGAGGTCGTCTCAAGCATCCCGCGGATATCCGGCGAGTGCTGACCCTGGGTAGCCATCGAGATGGGATGCTCGAAGCGTGGGTGCGAATGCAGAAGGCGACGACACCGTCCTGAACGAGACCGGTGATCCGGACCACGCCGGTGAGCCGGAGCCGTTGCGGATCCGGGTGGCCACGGCGGCGCCCTACGACGTCATCGTGGGTCGGTACCTGCGCGCCGAGCTGCTGGCTGCGGTGGATGGTGCCGACGTGGCGATCGTGCACCAGCCGACCCTGGTGGAGTCCGCGGAGGCGTTGCGAACCGTGCTGGAGCAGCTCGGTTCGCGGGCCTACCGGATCGAGGTGCCTGACGCTGAGGGCGGCAAGAAGCTGGCCGTGGCGGGGTTCTGCTGGGACGTGCTGGGGAAGGTGAGCTTGGACCGTACCGGCATCGTGATCGGTTTCGGGGGCGGCGCGGTCACCGATCTCGCCGGGTTCGTCGCCGCCAACTGGTTGCGTGGGGTCCGGGTGGTGCACGTGCCCACCACCTTGCTGGCGATGGTGGACGCCGCCGTGGGTGGCAAGGCCGGGATCAACACCGAGGCGGGGAAGAACCTCGTCGGGGCCTTCCACGAGCCCAGCGCGGTGCTGGTGGATCTCGCCAGCCTGCAGACTCTGCCGCACGCGGAGCTGGTGGCGGGAATGGCGGAGGTGGTCAAGGCGGGGTTTATCGCCGATCCGGCAATACTGGGCCGGATCGAGGACAACCCGTCCGCCGCGCTGGATCCCGCCGGCCCGGTCCTGGAGGAACTGGTCTGCCGGGCGATCCAGGTCAAGGCCGACGTGGTCGCTGCTGACCTGCGAGAGTCTTACCTCCGCGAGATTCTCAACTACGGGCACACCCTGGGGCACGCCGTGGAGCACCGGGAGAACTACCGGTGGCGGCACGGCGACTCGGTGAGTGTCGGCATGGTCTTCGCCGCCGAACTGGCCCGGCTCGTCGGGCGGCTCGACGAGGCCACCGCGGCGCGGCACCGTGCGGTGCTCAACGCGATCGGCCTGCCCACCCGTTACGACCCCGGCGCGCTACCGGAGTTGCTGGAGATCATGCGCAACGACAAGAAGACCCGGTCTGGCGCGTTGCGTTTCGTGGTGCTCGACGGTCTGGCCAAACCCGGGCGGCTGGAAGACCCGGATCCTGAGCTGCTCACCGCGGCCTATGCCGCGATGGCCGGCGAGAGTGAGGGCGGGAAGTGAAGGTGCTGGTGCTCAACGGGCCGAACCTGGGCCGGCTGGGAACCCGGGAGCCCGAGGTCTACGGCTCGACCACCTACCAGGATCTGGGGGTGCTGTGCCGGCGAGTGGGGGCCGAGCTGGGGCTGGAAGTGGATGTGCGCCAGACCGATCACGAGGGCGTCATGCTGGGCTGGCTGCACGAGGCCGCTGACGCCGGGACACCGGTGGTGCTCAATCCCGCGGCCTGGAGCCATTATTCGATCGCCATACGGGACGCTGCCTCGGAACTGCGGGCGCCACTGGTGGAGGTGCACATCAGCAATGTGCACGCCCGCGAGCCGTTCCGGCAGCACAGCTACCTCTCCGCTCTCGCCGCCGGTGTCATCGTCGGCTTGGGAGTTGACGGCTACCTGCTCGCATTGCGCTGGATCGCCGGCCGCACGTCAGAGACATCGCCCCAACCATAACCACCCGCGTTCTCGTCGGGGGACCGGCTACTGTCGGATTTATGCCCCATTCCCGTCGCCGAAATGCCCTCCGAGAACGACTGTATGAGCTGGAAATCGACGCCCTTATTGTCACGGATGCGCTCAACATCCGTTATCTCACCGGATTCACCGGTTCCAACGGTGCTGTACTGGTGCATGCCGAAAGCGACGAGAAAAGTGCATTCTGCACCGATGGCCGGTACCGCACCCAATCTCAGCAGCAGGTCCCCGACCTGCCGCGGCTGATTGAACGATCGTGCCCGCTGCGGTTGGCTACGCACGCCACCGAGTCAGGCGTTGCGCGGCTGGGGTTCGAGAGTCACGTGGTCACGGTCGATGGGCAGGCGGCCTTGGCCAGAACCGTCGGCTCGGAGGTGCTGGTCGCCACCTCGCGGCCGGTGGAACCGCTACGCCTGATCAAGGATGAATCCGAGCTCGCCGCGCTGCGAGCGGCCTGCGCGGCCGCCGACACCGCGCTGGACGGGCTGCTCGCCGACGGTGGCCTCCGCCCGGGGCGCACCGAGCGGGAGGTAGCCCGCGATCTGGAGGCCCGGATGGTCGCGGCCGGGGCGGCCGGCCCGTCGTTCGAGACCATCGTGGCGGCCGGGGCGAACTCCGCGGTGCCCCATCATCGTCCGACCGACGCCCAGCTGTGCCGGGGCGACCTGGTGAAGATGGACTTCGGCGCGCTGGTGGAGGGTTACCACTCCGACATGACCCGCACCGTGGTACTCGGGGCGCCGGCTGGCTGGCAGCGGGAGATCTACGATCTCGTCGCCGCGGCGCAGGCAGCCGGGCGGGAGGCGCTGCGGGCTGGGGCGCAGGTGCGCTCAGTGGATGCCGCCGCCCGGCAGGTGATCGCCCATGCCGGGTACGGTGCGGACTTCGTGCACGGCCTTGGTCACGGGGTCGGTCTGCAGATCCATGAGGCTCCGGCGTTGTCGCAGTTCGGGGTCGGTACACTGGCCACAGGCATGGCGGTCACTGTCGAACCGGGTGTGTACCTGGCGGGCCGGGGCGGCGTGCGTATCGAGGACACCCTCGTCGTCTCCGACGGCGAGCCGGAACTCCTCACCCTGACCACGAAGGACCTCGTGGTCGTGCCCTGCTGACTGGTAGCGAAGGACGCTGCATGACTCTGATCCGGGGAGTGACGGGCTGACGTGGCCACCACCAATGATCTGAAGAACGGACTCGTGCTCAACCTCGACGGCCAACTGTGGTCGGTCGTGAACTTTCAGCACGTCAAACCGGGTAAGGGTGGCGCCTTCGTCCGCACCACGCTGAAGAACGTGCTCTCCGGCAAGGTCGTGGACAAGACCTTCAACGCGGGCACCAAGGTCGACACCGCCACCGTGGACCGGCGCGACATGACCTACCTCTACGCCGATGGCACCGACTTCGTCTTCATGGACTCCGACACCTACGACCAGCTCACCATCCCCGGGGATGTCGTGGGAGAGGCGTCGAGATACCTGCTGGACAACCAGACGGTGCTGGTGGCCGTGCACGAGGGCGCCCCGCTCTATATCGAGCTGCCCACCTCGGTGGAGTTAGTGATCTCGCACACCGACCCGGGGCTGCAGGGCGACCGTTCGACCGGTGGCACCAAGCCCGCCACCTTGGAGACCGGTGCCGAGATTCAGGTGCCGCTGTTCGTCAGCACCGGCGAGAGGGTCAAGGTCGACACCCGCGACGGGCGCTACCTCGGCCGCGTCAGCAGCTGACGTGGGTGCTCGCAGCAAGGCGCGCAAGCGTGCCGTCGACATCCTCTTCGAATCCGACCTGCGCGGGCTGGACCCGCTGGCTCTGCTCGCCGAGCGGGTCGGGGTGCCGGAATTGCCGCCGCTGAACGAGTACACGATCTCGCTGGTGCAGGGCGTCGTTGAACACAGCGCGGATATCGACCGGATGCTGACCGACCAAGCTCACGGCTGGACCCTGATGCGGATGCCCGCGGTCGACCGGGCGGTGCTGCGGCTCGGCGCGTTCGAATTGCTGTTCTCCGACGAGGTGGACGACGCCGTTGCCATCGACGAGGCCATCGAGCTGGCCAAGCTTCTCTCCACCGACGACTCGCCGCGATTCGTCAACGGCGTGCTCGGTGCGCTAGCTGCGCTACCGCGCAGCTCCTGACCTTGTGGGGCTACCGCGCAGCTCCTGACTTCAGGCCTCTTCTTTGTCCTTCACCGGACGTGCCTCGGGAGGGAGCACACCCCAGCCGATCAGCTGCTCGGTGAGGTCACCCGGTGACATGTCATAGATGATCGCCAACGAGCGCAGGTCCTCGGTCCGGATCGAGAGCACCTTGCCGTTGTAGTCGCCGCGCTGACTCTGGATCGTCGCGGCGTAGCGGGCCAGCGGGCCCACCTTGTCCACCGGCAGCTGCTGCAGGCGCTCGAGGTTGATGACGATCTTGGTGGCTGGTTCGCTCCCGGAGGAGACCCGGCCTTCGGGAAGCAGTTCGGGTACCGGAACCCCGTAGAAGTCAGCAAGCTCGGCGAGCTTCTGCACCGTCACTGCCCGGTCGCCACGCTCATAGGAGCCAACCACCACAGCCTTCCAGCGGCCCGCTGACTTCTGCTCGACACCGTGCAGCGACAGACCTTGCTGCTGACGGATACCGCGCAGTTTGGACCCCAGTGCCTTGGCATAGTCGCCCATCTGGCCCCTTCTCCTTCTTCAGACCCCGACCCAGTCAAACGCCTTGGGGGCCACGCGAAAATCGAGATGATACGGAGAGTAATGCTGCGCTGAGTAACACCCTAGGTCAAGCCATCGAGGGCTGAAGACCGCGCAGAGTCACGCACACCACCCGGACGGGGCAGTGGATGAGTGGTCCCAGCCGTGGCGAGTCCAGCAGAGGGTCTCCTGCTACTGTCCGATCCGGGTCCGGGCGCCGGCCCGGCACCTGACGTCCTTTAATACCCGTCCAGTGAGGCGGGGAAGGAGGTCTACCGTGTCGTCCCCTCCCGGGGTGGGCGCGGTGAGCGAGGCAGAGCCCCCGGATGAGCGTGAACTGCTCTCCGCGGCCGAGGTCGCGCGCATCGTGGCCCGGATGGCGCATCAGATCATCGAACGCACCGCCCCTGAGCCGGTGATGATGGTGGGAATCCCCACTCGTGGCGTTCCCTTGGCGCACCGGCTGGCGGATCGGGTCCGCGAGTTCACCGGGGCCCGGCCGCAGGTGGGCACCCTCGACGTCACCCTCTACCGGGACGATCTGCGGCGCCGGCCCAACCGCCCGCTGCAGCTCACCGAAATACCCGCTTCCGGGCTGGACGATGCGCTGATCGTGCTGGTTGATGATGTGCTGTACTCCGGCCGCACGGTCGCGGCCGCGCTGGATGCGCTGCGCGCTTTCGGCCGTCCGCAAGCGGTGCAACTGGCCGTGCTGGTCGATCGTGGCCACCGTGAGCTGCCGATTCGGGCCGACTACGTGGGTAAGAACCTGCCGACATCCCGCGACGAGGAGGTCGGTGTGCTCCTCACCGAGACCGATGGCACCGATGCCGTCGTGATCCGCCGGAGGCAGCGGTGAGGCATCTGCTGAGCACCACCGATCTCCAGCGGGAGACCATCACCACGCTGCTGGACACCGCCGAGGCGCTCAAGCGGTCATTGCTGGGACGGGAGGTGCGCAAGTTACCCACGTTGCGCGGGCGCACCGTAGTGACGTTGTTCTACGAGAGTTCCACCCGAACCCGGGCATCCTTCGAGGTCGCGGGCAAGTGGATGAGCGCTGATGTGGTCAACGTCTCGGTGAGTGGCTCCTCCGCGACCAAGGGCGAGTCGCTGCGCGACACCGCGCTCACCCTGACCGCGATGGGCGCGGACTGCGTCGTGATCCGCCATCCCTCCTCCGGCGCGGCCCATCGCCTCGCCGGCTGGATCTCCGCTCATGTGATCAACGCCGGGGATGGCACCCACCAGCACCCCACCCAGGCCCTGCTGGACGCCGCTACGCTGCGTGAGCGATTGGGCGACCTGAATGGGCGGACCGTCACCATCGTAGGCGATGTGCTGCACAGCCGGGTGGCCCGTTCCAACATCGAACTTCTGATCACGCTGGGTGCACGGATCCACCTCGTCGCCCCACCCACCCTGCTGCCCTGGGGGGTGCAGAACTGGGGTAATGCCCAGGAGTGGCCGGTCACTGTGGGCCATGATCTGGACGCTGCGCTGCCTGCTACCGACGCGGTGATGATGCTCCGCGTTCAGGCCGAGCGGATGCACGGCGGGTTCTTCCCTTCCGCCCGGGAGTATGCGACCAGTTACGGTCTGACCGAGACCCGCCTGGGGCTGCTACCCGACCACGCCGTGGTGCTGCACCCGGGACCGATGCTGCGGGGGATGGAGATCGCGAACTCCGTCGCCGATTCCCCCCGCGCGGCGATCACCGAGCAGGTCCGTAACGGGGTGCACGTGCGGATGGCTGTCCTCTACCAGCTTCTCGCCGCACAGCAGGAGAGTCGCAGTGAGTGAGCGGCCCCTGCTGCTCCGCGGGCTCCGGCCCTACGGCACCGGTGATCCGGTGGACCTGCTGGCTCGCGACGGGGTGATCGCCGAGCTCGGCCCCGGGGTGGATGGAATCGGTGCACAGGTATTCGATAGTGGCGGGTTGGTGGCGCTGCCCGGCCTGGTCGATCTGCACACGCACCTGCGCGAACCCGGTCGGGAGGACACCGAGACGATCGCCACCGGCTCGGCGGCCGCGGCACTGGGTGGTTACACCGCGGTGTTCGCGATGGCCAACACCGACCCGGTGGCTGACAACGCGCTGGTCGTCGAGCACGTGTACCGGCGCGGTCGCGAGGTCGGGCTGGTCGATGTCCACCCGGTCGGGGCAGTCACCGCCGGTCTAGGTGGTGAGCGGCTCGCGGAGCTGGGAGCTATGGCCACCTCGGCCGCCACGGTGCGGATGTTCTCCGACGACGGGCTGTGCGTCCACGACTCGCTGCTGATGCGCCGTGCCCTGGAGTACACCCGGGCGCTGGGCGGGGTGATCGCCCAGCACGCCGAGGATCCCCGGCTCACCGCCGGCGCTCAGGCGCACGAGGGAGAGCACGCCGCCAGGCTGGGCCTGGCCGGCTGGCCTTCCGCGGCGGAGGAGTCGATCGTGGCCCGGGATTGCCTGCTCGCTCGGGATGCGGCCGCAGCCCTGCACGTCTGTCACGTCTCGGCTGCGGGCACTGTGGAGATGGTGCGCTGGGCCAAGCAGCGCGGTATCCGGGTGTCCGCCGAGGTGACCCCGCACCACCTGCTGCTCACCGATGAATGCCTGGCCGGTTACGACCCGGTCTACAAGGTCAACCCGCCGCTGCGCACCGCGGCGGACACCAAGACCCTGCGCGCCGCGCTGGCGGAAGGGACGGTGGACTGCGTGGCCACCGACCACGCCCCGCATGCCGCGCAGGACAAGGACTGTGAGTGGTCGCTGGGCCGCCCCGGCATGCTGGGACTGCAGACCGCGCTGTCAGTGGTGGTGGCCACGATGGTCCAACCCGGGCTGCTGGACTGGCGGGGGGTGGCGCGGGTGATGAGTGAGCGCCCAGCCCGCATCGGCGGGGCTCACGACCAGGGCCGCCCGATCGAGGTGGGGCAGCCGGCGACGCTGGTTCTAGTTGACCCGGAGTCCACCTGGACGGTGCGCGGTGCGCAGCTGGCGAGCCTGGCCGCGAACACCCCCTACGAGGGGATGGCGTTGCCGTGCCGGGTGGTGCTCACCGTCCTTCGCGGTGCGGTCACGACCCAGGACGGGAAGGTACAGCGTTGACTGAACAAACGGCGTTGAACAGGCAGACCAGGACAACGGCCGTGCTGGTGCTGGAAGACGGCACCACGGCGCGCGGCGAGAGCTACGGCGCGGTGGGTCAGACCCTGGGCGAGGCGGTGTTCGCCACCGGGATGACCGGCTACCAGGAGACCTTGACCGACCCGTCGTATCGCCGGCAGATCGTGGTGGCGACCGCGCCGCACATCGGCAACACCGGCTGGAACGACGAGGACAACGAGTCCCGCCGGATCTGGGTCGCCGGCTATGTCATACGGAATCCCGCACGAGTCTCCTCCAGCTGGAGGGCGGTCCGGCCGCTCGAGGAGGAGCTGTCCCGCCAGGGTGTGGTGGGGATCTGCGGGGTTGACACCCGCGCGCTGACCCGCCGGCTGCGCGAACATGGCTCGATGCGGGCCGGGATCTTCTCCGGTGACGCACTGGCCGAGCCGGCGGTGCTGGTGGCCAGAGTGCTGGCCAGCCCGCCGATGGCCGGGGCGGATCTGGTGGGGGAGGTCACCGTCACCGAGCCCTACCTGGTGCCGGCCACCGTTGCGCGCCGGTTCCGGGTGACGGCGCTGGATCTGGGGATCAAGTTCAACACTCCCCGGATGATGGCCGCTCGGGGCATCGAGACGCTCGTGTTGCCGGGCACCTGCGCGCTGGAGCAGGTGCTGGCGGCCGAACCCGACGGGGTGTTCCTGTCCAACGGCCCGGGTGATCCGGCCACTGCGAACCACGCGGTGGCGTTGACCCGGGAGGTCCTGGCCCGGCGGATCCCCTTGTTCGGGATCTGTTTCGGCAACCAGATCCTGGGCCGGGCGCTGGGCCGGGGGACCTACAAGATGCGGTACGGGCACCGCGGGATCAACATCCCGGTCGTCGAGCACGGCAGCGGCCGGGTGGCGATCACGTCGCAGAACCACGGATTCGCCGTTTCGGGCGAGCCCGGTGAGCGCTTCGATTCTGAGTTCGGTGCGGCGGTGGTCAGCCACTCCTGCCCCAACGATGGCACCGTCGAGGGCCTGAGCTGCCTGGATGTGCCCGCTTTCAGCGTCCAGTACCACCCCGAGTCAGCCGCCGGCCCGCACGATGCCGCTTACCTGTTCGACCGTTTCTGCGGGCTCATGTCCCGCGCACCCGCACCTGGCGGCGGGGTGAGTGTCGATGGGTAGGCGGGAAGACATCGACCACGTGCTGGTGATCGGGTCGGGACCGATCGTCATCGGGCAGGCGTGCGAGTTCGACTACTCGGGGACGCAGGCGTGCCGGGTGCTGCGGGAGGAGGGTCTGCGGGTCAGTCTGATTAACTCGAATCCGGCGACGATCATGACTGATCCGGAGTTCGCTGACGCGACCTACATCGAGCCGATCACTCCGGAGTTCGTCGAGAAGGTGCTCGCCGCCGAGAGTGCCGCCGGGTTTCCGGTGACCGCGCTGCTGGCCACCCTGGGTGGGCAGACCGCGCTGAACACGGCCGTGGCGTTGCATGAGCGCGGAGTGCTGACCCGATACGGCGTCGAGCTGATCGGTGCCGATATCGAGGCGATCCAGCGCGGTGAGGACAGGCTGAAGTTCAAGGAGGTCGTCCGCTCGGTGGGAGCGCAGACGCCGCGCAGCGCGGTGTGCTCCTCGCTGGAGCAGGTCAGGC
>DASYAZ010000011.1:0-7097 GCA_036501085.1 Pseudonocardiaceae bacterium
ACTCGTATCGCAGTGGAACTTGGTGAGCATGGCCAGGCTCTCGAAGTGGCCAAGACGGTGCATCCCGAACTGGTGCGCGCTGTCCAGCAGGCCGAGTTCTGGGCCGACGTCGGCCGTGCTCTGGCCGCGGAGAAGAAGACCCGGGACAAGGCGGTGCGCGTGCTGGTGCACGCCGAGCAGCTCGCCCCGCAGCGGATCCGCCACGACGTGTTCGTCCGCGAAGTGGTTACCGGCCTCCTGCGTCAGACCCGGCGTGATGCCGGTGGTCGGGAGTTGCGCGGTCTGGCCTGGCGCATGGGAGTTGCGCCCGTCGGGTGAACCGGCTGCTGTGCACCACGGGTACACACGCGCGGGAACGCGCGTAAGCGGGGAGGAGCTAGCGCCGAGGAGAGGCCAGAGTGGACCAGGTAAAGTTTTTGGGCCGGCGGGTCCGCTGCGGGAGGCCGCGGGCATGGCCGGGTTGTCCTTCTCATTCTGAGGTCAGGTCGAGCGCGGCGAGAAGCCGGTGACTCACCGCAGAACCCTGGAGGCGATGGCGGGTGCCTTGCGGGTGCACCCGACCGAGCTGACCGTACAGCCCTGTGGACCCCGCAGGACCGGACCGGCGCGTACACACGGCCGGTCTGGTAGTGATCGACACGGCCCTGGAGCGTTACGAGATTGGTGTGGACCCGGAGGTGCCGGTGCGGTCCTGGCCGCAGATCCAGGCTGACCTCGACCGGCTGGTGTACCTGCACCACCACGTGGTGGACTACGCGGCGGCGGGTGAGTTGGCGCCGGTGTTGATCGGGGAGCTGCAGGGTGCCTACCTGCGGCTGCCGCAGCGGCGCCGGGAGGTGCTGCTTGGGCTGATCGATGCCCATCGAGTGGCCGTGCGGACCGCCAAGGACCTTGGTGGCCATGGGCTGCCGGGGTTGGCAGCCCGGGCGGTACAGCAGTGCGCCGAAGCGTTGGAGGACCCGGTGTGGCTGGGGTGTGCCGCAGTGGTATGCGGTTACGAGCAGCTGGACTCCTGATGGCGACACGGGCCGCCAGCGCACTCGGTGACCACGGCACCTCGGCAACCCACCTCGTCGAGGCCTCGTTGCTGGCGGCCCGGATGGACACCGAGGTCGGCGCCTGGGCGAACCTGGTCTTCGGCCGACAAACGTCGGTGAATGGCGTACCCATATCGCCCTTGGGCTGGGCGAGTACGGCCAGGCCGTGCAGGTCGCCAAGGCGGTGCACCCGGAACTGCTGCCAAGCGCAGCCAGGCTTTCTTTTGGTATGAGGTCGGCCGCGCCCTGGTCGCCAGGAAGCAGACCCGGACTAAGGCATTCGCGTGCTGCTGCACGCGGAGCAACTGGCCCCGCACATGATCCGGCACGACGTGTTCGTCCGCGAGACGGTCGCGGGCCTGCTGCGCCAGGCCCGGCGCGATGCCGGTGGCCGTGAGCTACGCGGCCTAGCCTGGCGGATGGGAGTCGCGCCGATCGGGTGAACTCGGCCGTTGTGCACCAGGTGTGCACACCGGCCCCGGCACCGTGGTGGGCATGACCGTTAGGGCCGGTATCGAGGCAGGAGGGTGGTGTGGACGAGGCGGGGACGTTGGGGTCGCGGGTGCGTGAGATGCGCAGCTGGCATCAGCTGAGTCTGCGACAAGCCGCGGGCCTGGCCGGGTTGCCCTCTTCAGTGTGGGGCCAGGTGGAACGCGGCGAGAGGGCGGTCGGGAACCGCAGGACCCTGGAGGCGATGGCGCACACGCTGCGGGTGCACCCGACCGATCTGACCGGGCAGCCCTGGTCGCCGCCGGATGTGGTCAGCTCCGAGGCGCATGCCGGGCTCATCGGGATGGAGACCGCGCTGGAGCGCTATGACCTCGGCGTGGACCCCGAGATCCCGGTGCGGGACTGGCCGGGGATCGCCAACGATCTGGACAACCTGGCCAAGCTGATGCACTGGAGTGCTGACTACGCCGAGCAGGGTGTGCTGACTCCGGCGCTGCTGGGGGAGCTGCACGGTGCGTACGTGCGTCTTCCCCGGTACCGCCGTGAGGTGCTGTTGGGGCTGATCATGGCATTTAGCTCCGTGGTGTGGACGACGAAGCGTCTCGGTGTCCGGGGAGTGCCGTCCCTGGCGGCCCGCGCGGTGCGGCAGTGCGCCGAGGAGCTGGCGGATCCGGTGTGGCTGGGGTATGCAGCCTACCTGCGCGGGGACGCCACCGGGCACCTGGACCGGACAGCCCAGTATCGCCGCTCGGTGGCGGCCGCGCAGGCCCTGACCGGGCAGCTTGACGACCTCAACGCTGTGCAGACGTGCGGGATGCTGCACCTGTCCGCCGCCCTGGCGGCCGCAGTACAAGCCGATCAGGACACCGCCGCTACCCACCTCGAGGAGGCCTTGGCGTTGGCGGGGCGGATGGACACCGAGGTCGGTGCGCACCTGTGGTTCGGGGTGGTCAACGTCGGGATCTGGCGGACCAGCCTCGCGGTCGAGCTCGGTGAGCACGCCCGGGCCCTGGAGGTCGCCAAGGCGGTGCGCCCCGAGTTGCTGCCCGGCACCAGCCGCCAGGCTGAGTTCTGGGCTGAGGTCGGCCGGGCCCTGGTCAACAGCAGGAAGACCCAGGAGAAGGGTCTGCGGGTGCTGTTGCACGCCGAGCAGCTGGCCCCGCAGCGGATCCGTCACGACGTGTTCGTCCGCGAAGCGATCGCTAACCTGCTGCGCCACGTCCGCCGCGAGGCCGGTGGTCGGGAGCTGAGTGGCCTAGCCTGGCGTCTGGGAGTCGACCCCGTCGGGTGAACCTGGCTGTTGTGCACCGCAAGTGCACAACTACGCCAAATCGGACCGCACGATCCCTCCCGTGCCATTTGATAAGCAGCGCGGTGCGGATACGGCATTCCGGCCCGTGGGGGACAAAGCCGCGAGGATCCCGTGTTCACCCGCATCGCTACGGCGTAGCCGACGATTCCCGGCGGCCTTGATAACCCGAGTTCCGTTGGCCGGATCCGACCTGTACGAGTGGATCGCGCTTAGGCGGGTCGGCAGCGGCGGCATAGCAACGACGGCTGACCGCTGGTTCGATGCCGGCCGCCGGGTACCGGGCTATGTCGCCGGCACCCTTGCCGACTTGTGCAGGGCCGGGCTGGTGATGGTGATCGACCCGTCAGGCATAGCCCGTGCGGCGCTTACCGACGCCGGGATCACTCGGTACGACGTGCTGTGCCAGCAACGGCAGCGAGCTCTGGAGGTCGCCGATCGCGACGGCCAAGGGGGCAGCAGCTGATGGGACAGTTCGGGTCAGCAGTGCCTCACCATGGTGGGCGGGTGGGCCTGCCCACCATGGTGGAGGAGCTGCTCGTCGACGTCGTCGCCGATGGGTTCGTGTTGTACTGCTGCGGCCCCAAGGCGGCGCCGTATGCGCTGGTCACCTGCTACGACTGGGACCACTACGCCTGCGTCGACATAGTGACCGTCAGGGACTTTGGTCGGGTCGTCACCGCCCGGGTGCCGACCCGGGGGGCGGTAGACATTTTCGCCCCCGAGGTCGTGGTCTGGGCCTATGAGGGTCCCCCGCAGCCGGCGCTGCGGGCGTTGCTGGCGCTGGTGCACCCGGCGCACCCGGAGGCCCCCACCCTCGAGTATCCGGCGCCGGCTGGCTTGCACGTTCCTCGGTCCCGGCAACGCCCGATGGCGATCCAGCCGCCCTCACCAGGCCGGGCCGGGGTGCGGGCTGCCCGACTCGCCGCGGCGGTCCCCATTCCACTCTGTTGATCGCGCCGGACGCAACCGGCGCCGGCGGGACACTCCCACCCCCGAGATCGCCGGCTGGCCATCGGTTTAGACCGGGGCCCCCGACGTTGGGCTCCCGGCGGCCAGCCGGCCACCAACCCACACCCGTGAGAGAGGAGGCGCATCATGCCCGATGCGGCGTCGGGTCCGGCTCAGGACCGGTGGTGTGATGTCGAGGGTAGGCACGTGTCCTTGTTCTGCTGGGTGGAGCAGGTCGCCGAGCACCCCGGATCCGGGGCGTTGTTCTCCCGACTGCATCGGCAGCGCGAGGTCCTGGGTCGGGGTCCTGATGTGCTCTACGTCCGCTTCGAGGGCGAGGGTCAGCTGATCGGCGTGTCACCCCCGCTGGTGCGCCTGCTACCCGAGGGGCCGGGTGGTGGCTGATGCCCACGTCACTGCCTACCCAGCGTGGCACCGATCCGGCGGTCACCACGCCGCTGCCCACGGTGGACGCCACGCTGCGCCTCTCGGCCCGGACCTTGTCCTGGCTGGCGCGGCGCCCGCAGGCTCGGCTGGTGGTCGACTCGGTGTGGGACACCCTCTCCGAGCTGGAAGCAGCCGGGCATCATCCGCGTCTGCTTGCCGCGCTGCGGTTCGTGTTGGTGCACCATGGGCCTACCCCGGCGGGTCGCTGTTTTGCATGTCGGCGGGTGGGTTGGCGTGGGTGGTGGCGTCGGCGTCGGTTTCCGTGCGTGGTGTGGCGCCAGGTCCGGGGCGAGCTGCTTGGGCACCTCGCCATCGGTGGCTTCCATCGCCTCCGAACCGAGGGCAGCGGGAGTGCCCGGTGACCGGCACACCGCGCTGGGCGATGTCCCCGCTGGATTTCCGCGTCCCTCTGGTGGGGCCCGAGGGCAGCCACCCCCCGGCCGCACGGACGGCGGGCTGCGGACTTCTCCTGACGATCAGCCGTCACCCAGCACGACCAGCCACTACCACCCGGCCCAATCACCGGCGGCTGGCTGGCCCTGCCAATCACAGGGTGATTGCACAGGAGGTCTGTGGTGACTGATGATCGAGCGGCTAGGGACGAGCTCGGTGAGCCGGCCCGCGAGGCTCGACGGTCGGCATGGCTGCCTCGACTCGCCGGCTGACCGGCCAGCGCCCGATGGGACGAACTCGCGGGCTTCGCCGCCGCCTACGGGGAGACCTACCACATCACCAGCGGTGACCCGACCGCACCACTAGGACCCCAACCTGACAGCGCGGGTGTGAAAGCCCGGGCCTGGAAAGCGATCACCAACGAGTGGAGACCACCTGTGACCACACGCGAGCTGGACGATTACCTGCGCAGCCGCAACCAACAACGCATCGACGCCCTACGAGACCGGGTGATCACCCGACGCGAGGACTATCGCGAGGACACCGCCGTCGAGCCCGCGCCTGTTCGGGAGGAGGCCGCCGACGAGACCTATCACTACGACGAGGACGAACAGCTCGACGAAGGAACCGACTTCCACTCCGGCCTAAGCCATTGATACCGAGCACTGGCGGGGTAGACGATCAGACGGCAGCCACACCATCCTGCGCAACGGACTGCACCGAGCCCCACGCCCACCAGAGCACCGACCCACTGGTCGCCCAACACGCCGTCATCTTTACGGCACCGTCCGCGCTGGGATGGGTGACCGTTTCGATATGACTGCGAAGCGAAATCAAGAGTGCGTGGTATGCGATCTGCCACTCGACGTCTGACGATCAGTCGAAGATTCAGACAAGCCTTGAGCGCGATGTCCACCTGAGCCATTTTCGTCGGCTGTCGCGAGGTCAACTCGTTCATCGATCTGCGGATCGCGTTGTCGTCGCGATCGGTCATTGATCAGGCGATCGGGATCGTGATGGCCCAGCAGGGCGGTGGCCCCGAGGACGCGTTCGCGGCCTTGCGGACGATCTCGCAGCGGCGCAACATCAAACTCCGCACGATCGCCGCCGAGCTAGTCGAGGCCACCCGACGCCGCTCCCAGCACACCCACCGCAAACCTGACCAGGCGCCGCAGGCTGGCGCGGGTTGCCCTTCGTGGGCTCACGCCGCGCTTTCCCTATCCACCTGCGTGTCCGGTGTCCGGTGACGGCCGCACCGCAGCCCGGGCCACCCGCACCGTCTCGGCGCCCGCAGTGTTGTGACCCCTCGGCGGTTGCTGCGCTGACCTCGGTTGCCTATCGTCAGCGCAAGGTTGGACCATCAGCCGCTTCCGCAGCCTGCCTGCGGGGTGGTCCACCTGCGGCTCCCCGTGGCACGGACACGAGCACGGGGGCCGGTGATGGGTGACGTTTCGAAGATCTCCTCGGATGCCCTAGGCAGTCAGGTGACTCTGTGCGGAGAGCTCGACCTGGCCAGCGCCTCTCACCTGTATCAGGTCCTCGATCGGCTCTACCGAGATGGCTTCCCGGAGATCGTGATCGACCTGTCCGGGCTGGAGTTCCTCAACGCCGCTGGATTGGCGGTGTTTCACCGCGCGGATGAGCACCTCCGCGCCGCGGGTGGCCGGCTCATCCTGCACCGCCCGGGGCGGCTGGCCCGCCGAGTCCTGGCGATCACTGAACTGGACACCGTGTTGACCATCCGACCAGCGACGCCCGGCAGCGTTAACCAGGCGAGCAGCAGCGCCGCCACGCCGCCGCCCAACGCAACCTGTTCAACCGACTCCTCGGCTGCCTCCACTACTGCCTGCAAACCCGACAGCACTACAACGAACACATCGCATTCCCCACCACCCACACCAACCCAACCGGGGAGGCAGCTTGACAAGTTAGGCGCGTTGGATGTCTCCTCGGCCGGCTATCTACGGCAGGCCACGGGCCTGCCGTAGATGACACGCGCCTTTCTCTCCTCCATTCGCCGACGCAAGGTGAGCCCGGTCTGTGTGTCGGCCGCGGCGCCGATCTGGCTGACGCGCCCGAGGTGAGCCGTCATCGGGAGCACAGGTGTTTGACCTGCCCCGA
Source organism: Pseudonocardiaceae bacterium (assembly GCA_036501085.1). GTDB lineage: Bacteria > Actinomycetota > Actinomycetes > Mycobacteriales > Pseudonocardiaceae. The sequence continues at coordinate 6,709 of DASYAZ010000011.1, forward strand.
TGCGGGTGCGGGTCAAACCGAGCACCAGGTGGTCGTGGAGGTGTCCGCCCGCCCGTAGCCGCAGACTTCGAGCTAGTCGCAGCGCGGCGGCACGGAGTCACACGAGGTCCTTCCACTTCTCACGCTCGTCGGCGCGGGGGTTGTTCCACAACCTTCCAACATCCATCACGCGATATGCCGCCGTCATAACGGTTATCATTGAGCCCGAGCGTTCCTCGACGCCAGTACGACTATCGTCGGCAACCCAGCGACGCGTACAACACATCATCGCACCATGGCGAGTTATCCCACTAACGAGCCCGGCAATCAGACTGACCGCCGGGCTCATGAGCTGTAGGGGGCATGGTCTGGGCTAGGAGGCCGTTGCCTTAGCGAGATCGTCGGCATAT
>DASYAZ010000012.1:0-8046 GCA_036501085.1 Pseudonocardiaceae bacterium
GGAGATGCGCGCGATGGCCGGCGCGCCCAAGTTCGTCGAGTCGCAAAGCCTGCCCGATATTGATTACGCCGCCTTCGCGGCCAGTCTGGGACTGGCGGCCATCGCGGTCGACAAGCCCGGCGACATCGCCCCGGCCTGGGAGCGGGCTCTGGGTGCTGACCGGCCGACGCTGCTCGATGTGCGTTGTGACCCGAACGTGCCCCCGATTCCGCCGCACGCCACCTTCGAGCAGATGACCGACGCGGCGAAGGCGCTGCTGGCCGGTGACGAGGACCGCTGGGGTGTGATCAAGCAGGGCGTGAAGACCAAGCTCCAGGAGTTCCTGCCCCATCGCGGTGCGCGATGAGCCTGACCACGACCCGGAGCCCGTTCTGGGGCAAGGACTCAGCGCTGATGACGGTCAGCCGCAGCCCGTGGCACTTCCGGACCGGCCGGGTGGTGCTGCTCGCCGAGGGCGCGGTGCTGAGCGCCCTGGGCGTCTGGGGTCTGATCGCCGCCGTGGTGTATCCGGGCGCCGGCCCGGCGGGTGCACCGGTGCTGGTGCTGGCGTTGACGCCGGTGCACAGCGGGGTCCTGCTCGGATTCGGTGTGCTGGCCGTGCTCTCGGCCTGGCAGCGCCGGGCCGCACTGATCGTCACCGGGTTCGAAATGGGCGCATTCTTCTTGCTGTTCGCCATCGGCACGGTGGCCTCGGCCACATCAGACCCGGGTCCACTGGGTTTCGACCCGGGCGACAGCGTGCTGCACCTGATCTTCATGGCGGTGAACCTGGCGTTGCTGATGTGGCTGGCCGCGCAGACCCTGGAGGGTCCGTATTGGGTCCCGCGTAGACCGGCACCGACCCGGACCGACGCCGAGGATGCGCCGTGATCACCGCGCTGATCGAGTCACTCGAGGTGGTGGCGTACACCGTTCCCACCGATGCCCCCGAGGCTGACGGCACCCTGACCTGGGATTCGACCACGATGGTGCTGGTCGAGGTCCGCAGCGGTGACGCCCACGGAATGGGCTGGACCTACGGTCCACCTGCCTGCGCGCGGGTGGTCTCCGATCAGCTGGCCGGTGTGGTGCTGGGTGGTGACGCGTTGGATGTCGGCGCGGTGTTCGGCGGGATGGTCAAGGCGGTGCGCAACGCGGGGCGTCCCGGGGTGGTCGGTTACGCGATCTCGGCGGTGGACATCGCGCTGTGGGATCTCAAGGCCCGGTTGCTGGGGTTGCCGCTGTACCGGCTGCTCGGCGCGGTCCGCGACCAGGTGGCGGTGTATGGCAGCGGTGGGTTCACCACCTATGACGACACGCGCCTTCGCGAGCAGCTGGCGGGCTGGGTCAATGGGCAGCACATCCCCCGGGTGAAGATCAAAATTGGGGAGTCCTGGGGTACCGAGGTCGCCCGGGACCTCGAACGTATGGTGCAGGCGCGGGAGACGGTCGGGCCAGGGGTGGAGTTGTTCGTCGACGCCAACGGTGGCTACGACCGCAAGCAGGCCATTCGCGTCGCCCGGGCCGCCGCCGAGTTGGATATCCGGTGGTTCGAGGAGCCGGTGTCCTCCGATGATCTGGGTGGCCTGCGCGAGGTCCGCGACGCCGTCATCCCCGATGTGACCGCCGGCGAGTACGGCTATGACCTGACCTATTTCCGGCGGATGTGCGCCGCCGGTGCGGTGGACTGCCTGCAGGCCGACGTGACGCGCTGTGGCGGGGTCACCGAATGGCTGCGGGTCGCTGCGATCGCGGCCGCGCACAACCTGGAGATCTCCGGGCACTGCGCCCCCCACCTGCACGCGCACGTCGCCATGGCCACACCCAACCTGCGGCATCTGGAGTGGTTCCACGATCACGTCCGGATCGAGCAGATGTTCTTCGACGGCACGCTGGATCCCCAGGGTGGCACCGTCTGTCCCCATCCCACCGCGCCCGGCCTCGGGCTGATCTTGCGGCGCGAGGTCGCCGCGCGTTACCAGATCAGCTCGACGGTGCGCCACGAACGGAACCCGAGGTGAGCGAGATGCCCGGCAGGAGCGGACCAGGTGAGCAGGTGGTGGTGGTGACCGGCGCCAGCGGCGGGATCGGGCGGGCCGTCGCGCAGGCCTTCGGTGCCCGGGGCGCGAAGGTGGCGTTGCTGGCCCGCGGCGAGCTGGGCCTGCTGGGGGCGGCCAAGGACGTGGAAGCGGCAGGGGGGACCGCGTTGCAGATCCCGGTGGACACCGCCGACCACGAGCAGCTCGAGCGGGCCGCGCAGCGGGTGGAGCAGGACCTCGGCCCGATTGACGTGTGGGTCAATGTGGCTTTCACCTCGGTGTTCGCCCCGTTCATGAAGATCGAACCCGAGGAGTACAAGCGGGTCACCGAGGTCAGTTACCTCGGTTACGTCTACGCGACCCGAGCCGCCCTGGACCGGATGATTCCCCGGGATAGCGGGGTGATCGTGCATGTCGGGTCGGCGTTGGCCTACCGCGGCATCCCGCTGCAGTCGGCGTACTGCGGCGCCAAGCACGCCATCCAGGGCTTCCACGACTCGCTGCGCTGCGAGCTGCTGCACGCCAGGAGCAAGGTGCGCGTGACGATGGTGCAGATGCCCGCGGTGAACACCCCGCAGTTCTCCTGGGTGCTCTCCCGGCTACCTCACCAGGCGCAGCCGGTGCCGCCGATCTACCAGCCCGAGCTCGCCGCCAAGGCGGTGGTGTTCGCCGCGGACCATCCCCGACGCCGGGAGTACTGGGTCGGCGGGAGCACGGCGGGCACGTTGATCGGCAACAAGTTCGCTTCCGGTCTGCTGGATCGCTACCTGGGCCGCACCGGGTACTCCGCACAGCAGACCGACCAGCCCCGCGACCCCGAGGCGCCCACCAACTTGTGGGAACCGGCCGACGGTCCGGGTGGCCGCGACTTCGGTGCCCACGGCATCTTCGACGATCGGTCGACGTCGCGCAGTGGCCAGCTGTGGGCCTCGCAGCACGAGCGCCTGCTCGGCGGGGTAGGTGCTGGGATAGTTGCCGCGCTGGCCGGCCTGCTCGCGATCCGATCGAGAGGGCGGCCGGCCACTACCGCCCGTGCGGAGCACCTACTGGACCGGATGGCGTCCAATATCGAACACGGCCGGTTCGAACGCTCGTTATCCGGGCTCACGGCACTGTCTGCTCTGGTCACCGGGGCCGAGGTGTATCTGGAGCACTACAAGGCCAGCTTCGGCAACAAGTGGATGTGGAGCCCGGTCGCGCTGACTCCGCCGCTGGTGGCAGCGGGGATCGGTGGGGTGTTCTCTCAGCGCTGGGCGAAGACGGCGCTGCCGGTGACCGCGGCGGCGTACGCGGCGAACGGGCTGCTGGGTGAGTACTTCCACGCCCGCGGGGTGTCCCGCAAACCCGGCGGTTGGAAGTTGTACTCCTACAACCTGCCGATGGGCCCACCGATCTCCGCCCCCGGGTTGATGGCGATGGTCGGCGGGATGGGCCTGCTCGCCGCCCTGCTCCGCCGGGAGAAGTGACCTCATGGTCGACATCTCCCGCCCCGATCACCTGCCCAACCGGCGCACCGGCGGGCAGCCGCCGCACCCGTCATGGCTGCCCCGGCAGCGGCGCGGCACCACCCCGCAGATGATCGGGCGTTACCCCGACTACGACGTCCTCGACGCCGCCAGCACCTGGGACGAGGCCACCACACGGGTGGTGCTGGCCCGGCTGGAACCCCCGGGACCGCTGCGGTTCTTCACCGCCGACGAGGAGCCGGCGCTGCGGGCGTTCTGCGACACCGTCGTCGCGCAGGATCGTGAGCCCCGGGTCCCGGTCGCCGAGATGGTGGACAGCAAGCTCGCCGACGGCCGGCTGGACGGTTACCAGTACGCCGATATGCCCGATGATCGGGACACCTGGCGGCTGGTGCTGCTCGGGTTGAACCACACTGCCCACACCGCCAACCGGACAAGCTTCGCCGGCTGCACCGAGGCCCACCGCGAGGCGATCGTGTCGGAGTTCGCGCAGGGCCGCCTGGTCGGTGGGGCCTGGGACGAGCTGAACGTCACCCGCGCCTGGTCGGTGGTGATGCGGGCCGCGCTGGCCGCGTTCTACTCCCACCCCTGGGCCTGGAACGAGATCGGCTTCGGTGGCCCCGCCTACCCCCGCGGGTTCCTGCGCCTGGGCGGCCCCGGTGATGTCGGGGTGCGGGGAGCCCTTCGAGAAACCCGGTGCCACCCAACAGGACCCGGTGCCGATCGTCGAGGGCTGGGAGCAGCGCTGATGGGCACCTTCTGGCGGGGCATCCTCAAGGGCGCCCTCGGGCCGCGGGACAACGACTCCCGCTACCTGCTCGACATGCACGCCCGCGACCTGCCCGGCGAGAAGACCATGCGCCGCTACCCCGAGTCCGACGAGGTCGACCTGGTGATCGTCGGTGCCGGGGCAGGAGGGTCGGTACTAGCCCAGCGGCTGGCCCGGCACGGCTGGCGAGTGGTGATCATCGAGGCCGGGCCGTTCTGGCACCCCGATGAGGACTGGGTCTCCGACGAAGCCGGCAGCCACCCCCTGTACTGGACCCAAAAACGGATCATCGGCGGAACCGACCCCATCGAGCTGGGCAAAAACAACTCCGGCCGCGGCGTGGGCGGCTCGATGGTGCACTACGCCGGGTACACCCCCCGATTCCACCCCAGCGACCTGTCCACCCACACCGACGACGGCGTCGGCGCGGACTGGCCCATCAACTACGAACAACTGCGCCCACACTACGAACAAGTCGAAGCCGAACTCCCAGTCGCCGGGCAGGACTGGCCCTGGGGCCACCCACACCGCTACCCCTTCTCCCCACACCCCCTCTCCGGGGCGGCCGCCAAACTGCACGCGGGCGCGTTGCGCTGCGGCATCGAGATGCGCATCGGCCCGGTGGGGATCGTCAACGGCACCTTCGGCAACCGGCCACACTGCATCTACCGCGGCTACTGCCTACAAGGCTGCAAAGTCAACGCCAAAGCCAGCCCCTACGTCACGCACCTACCCGACGCGCTGGCCCACGGCGTGGAGATTCGAGCCGACAGCATGGCCCTACGAGTGGAGCTCGACGAGGCCACCGGCCGCGCCCGGGGGGTGTGCTTCCGCGCCGAGGGCGAGCACGTCGACCGCCTGCAGCGGGCCCGGTTCGTCGCCGTCGCCGGCTACTCCATCGAGACCCCACGGCTACTGCTGGCCTCGGTGAGCCGCCGGTTCCCGAACGGGCTGTGCAACAACACCGACCAGGTCGGGCGCTACGTCATGGTCCAAGGCGCCGCCCAGACCGCCGGACGGTGGCCCGAGGAGCTCCGGATGTACAAGGCACCGCCCCCGGAGATCTCCTCAGAGCAGTTCTACGAGACCGATCCCGGCCGGGGCTTCGCCCGCGGGTTCTCCATCCAGACCGTCTCCCCGCTACCCATCGGCTGGGCCGAGCACGTGCTCGCCGACGGGCACTGGGGCCGCGCGCTGCGCGAGTACATGCGCGACTACAACCACTGGGCGACCATCGGGGTGCTCAACGAGCTGCTCCCCCACCCGGACAACCGGATCACCCTGGCCGACGAGACCGACCGATACACACCTCCGTCGTCGACGCCCACCAACGCGCCTGGGCCGTCCCCAACCTGTTCATCGCCGACGGATCGGTCTGCCCCACCCAGGGCAGCGCCAACCCGGCGTTGACCATCATGGCGCTCGCCTCCCGGCTCGCCCAGCAGATGGCCAACGGAACCGCCATGAACAACGACCCCGCAGCCCGCGCTGGGAACACCCGCACCACCGCAAGGAGCCGGCGATGACGACCACCCCTCGCGCCGCGATCGACGGCCACGTCATCAACTCCCACGGCGCCGCTCTCGGCATCGGGGTGCTTACCGTGGTCGACCAGGAGGGCGGGACGTGGACGGTCACGATCACGCTCGGTCAGCTTCCAGGGGGGGTGAGCCGGTGGCTACAACGCGAGGTGCACCCGTGACCGCTCAAGAACGCATCGATCCCCAGCGGCTGTACCCGCCGCAGGTGCTGCGGCAGTACGCGTTGCTGGCCGACGGTGAGCGGGGAGCCCTGGTCGGGCCGCACGGGGATATCGCGTGGCTGTGCGCGCCGCGCTGGGACTCCGATGCGGTGTTCTCGTCGCTGATCGGCGGCGGTGGTGCGTACGCGGTGACCCCGCAGGACGTCCGGCATGTGTGGGGTGGCTACTACGAGGCGGGCAGCTTGATCTGGCGCAGCCGGTGGATCACCGGGGACGGTGTCATCGAGTGCCGGGAGGCACTGATGTTCCCGGGCGACACCGAGCGGGTCGTGCTGCTGCGCCGGATCCTGGCCCGCGACTGCCCGGCCCGGGTGCGGGTGTTGTGTGACCCGAGAGCCGGGTTCGGGCGTCACAGCATCAGTGCCATCGGGGCATCGCGGCACCACGAGGGGGTGTGGAGCGGGCGCAGCGGAGCGCTGCACTGGCGATGGGCCGGTGGTGACGGCGCGCGGGCGGTCCGCCGCGCGCAGGGCGGCGGGGAGCTGCTCGCGGCTGAGTTGACCGTTCCCCAGGGCGAGCACCACGACCTGGTGCTGGAAATCAGTGAACTGCCGTTACCCGAGCAGCTCGTCGATGCCGATGTGGCCTGGCGGGCCACGGAGAGCGCGTGGCGGGAGGCAATACCCGAGCTGGGGCAGGCCCTCGCGCCACGCGATGCCCGGCACGCCTATGCGGTGCTGCGCGGGCTGACCAGCTCCGGCGGCGGCATGGTCGCAGCCGCCACCATGAGCCTGCCCGAGCGGGCCGAGCAGGGCCGCAACTACGACTACCGCTACGTCTGGATCCGGGACCAGTGCTACGCCGGGCAGGCGGTGGCCGCCGACGGCCCGCACTCGCTGCTCGACGACGCCGTGCGCTTCGTCGCGCAGCGCCTGCTCGACGACGGCCCGCATCTCATGCCCGCCTACACCATCACAGGGCAACCAGTGCCCGACCAGCGGTCCCTGGAGCTACCTGGCTATCCCGGCGGCACCGACATCCTGGGCAACCACGTCAACACCCAGTTCCAGCTCGACTCCTTCGGTGAGGCGCTGCTGCTGTTCGCCGCGGCGGCCCGGCACGATCACCTCGGTTCCGAACACTACCCGGCCGTCAAGGCCGCGGTCGCTGCGATCGAGGCTCGCTGGCGGCAACCCGACGCCGGGGTGTGGGAGCTCGACAGCCAACGCTGGGCGCACTCCCGGCTGATCTGCGCCGCTGGCCTGCGCAGCATAGCCGCCTGCGGCGCGTCCACCGCCGACGCCGCCGCCTGGAGCGCGCTGGCGGACACCATCCTCGCCGACGCCGCCGCCGACTGCCTGCACCCGACCGGGCGCTGGCAGCGCGCCCCGGATCACCCGGGCGTCGACGGGGCGCTGCTGCTGCCCGCCATCCGGGGTGCGCTGCCCGCCACCGATCCCCGCTCGGTGGCCACCTACCACGCAGTACGGCAAGACTTGAGCGAGGACGGCTACGTCTATCGGTTCCGCCAAGACCCGCGCCCGCTGGGCGAGGCCGAGGGAGCATTCCTGCTCTGCGGCTTCCTGATGGCGCTGGCCGCCCACCAGCAGGGCGACACCGTGATGGCCGCCAGATGGTTCGAACGCAACCGGGCCGCCTGCGGGCCATCGGGGCTGTTCAGCGAGGAGTACGACGTGACCCAGCGCCAACTGCGCGGCAATCTGCCGCAAGCCTTCGTGCACGCACTGATGTTGGAAGCCTCCCTCCGGCTCAGCCGACCCGCAGGTCAGGAGATCAGCCGATGAGCGCTACGGCAGCGACCTCGACGGCAGGCCGCCGGTGAACCGTTTCGCCACCGTGCGGGCCGGCTACGGGGTCCTGCTTCTGGTGGTCCCGGACCCGGTGATCCATCTCTACTCCGGGCGCCGCGCAGACCCGCTGACCCGGTCGGTGATCCGGGTGCTGGGCGCCCGCCATCTCATCCAGGGCGTTCTCACCGGCGGTGCACCCGGTGCCCTCGTGCTGGCTCTGGGGGTGGAGGTCGATCTCGCTCATGCCGTCTCCATACTCGGCCTGGCCGCGCTCGACCAG
>DASYAZ010000013.1:0-53217 GCA_036501085.1 Pseudonocardiaceae bacterium
TGTAGACTCGCTCCATCCGCAGCGCACGCGTGGGCTGCGTGGCGGGTGCTGCTACGGCTCCCGACCCGGCGCCAGCCGGAGTCCCGACGATCTCGGTCATCCCTCATCCCTCTCTGTCGTGGTGCGCCAACTCTCGGTCCGGGTTTCTCCCCGGACCCAGCGGTCGGCCGTATGGTCGTGCTCTGGCGGGCTGCTACAGGTCCTTTCCGATCGGGCCGGGCTCCCCCTCACCACACGGTGGGCGGTCTGGATGCTCACGCAGTGAACGAATCTCTTTTTCGAAGTCCTCGACCGAGGAGAACGACCGATACACGCTTGCGAAGCGCAGGTAAGCCACCTCGTCGAGGTCCCGCAACGGACCGAGGATGGCCAGCCCCACCTCCTGGCTGGGTATCTCGGCACTACCCGAGGACCGGATCACCTCGTCGACCCGGTGCGCCAACTGCTGTAACCGGTCTTCGTCCACTGGTCGCCCCTGGCATGCCCGGCGTACCCCGCGGATCACCTTGTCGCGGCTGAACGGCTCGGTGACTCCGGAACGTTTCACCACCGCAAGCACCAGCTCTTCCACCGTGGTGAAACGCCGGGCACACTCCGGACAGGATCGGCGCCGGCGGATCGCCTGCCCATCCTCCACCTCGCGCGAGTCGACTACGCGCGAGTCAGAGTGCCGGCAGAACGGACACCTCATACCCCACCCCCTGAACGCCCCAGGCGCTACACCGAGCCCAGATCAGTACGTGCCGCGCAACCCTGAACCTCCGGACGAACTGCCGACCCGGCAGCGGCCAAGCCCCAACTTATAGGTGAACGACATCACTGTAACTACTATATGTGGGGTGTGGTTACGAAGTCGAGCCGCCACGCGAGTCCCCGGGCAAAGCTACTCGTGACCGCGAACGGCAGTGCCGGTCAGGACCTGGTCACCGGCCGTCAGGTACCCGAAGCTGCTGGCCGGGCTCGACGGCGGAGCCCGCGAGCCCGTTCAGTTGCCGGATCCGCTCCACCACCGCACGCTCGTCGAACCGGGGAGCAACTCGCTGCGCCACGTCCCAGACGGTCTCGCCGGCACCCACCTGAACCACGACCGTCCGCCCCGGGACGCTCGGGCCCGGACTCGTGCCCTGCCCGATCCAGCTCAGCCCGGCGATCACAGCCAGGGTCACCGCGGCGGCCACCACGACACTCATCACCTGGCCGTATCGCCCAGCCGGCGAGCGCACGGCACGCATCTGCGGCGACGCCGGGTGCGCCAGGTGACGCCCAGGGGTCTCGACCTGCTGCTGCCGCGTCGGCGGGGCAAGCGGTGGTACCGGAGCCGGAGGAGCGGGACGCGGCCCGCTGGGTGCCATCGGGCGAGGCGATGTGGTCCTTCCCGGGGTCTTGCCCGGAATGTTCCCCGGGATCTTCCCCGGGATCATCGTCGCGCTGCGGGCCGCAGTGCGTACCGCGGGCCGGTTACGCAACTCTGCTGATGCCTTCATCAGGACTCCTTATCGCGGGTACCATCGAACGCGAGTTCGATCGAACTGATGTGCCGTGTCTATCACGGCACCCCGACAGGATCTGGCGACCGGGCGGCGTGTTGTTCGAACAGATGTTTGATCTCTGCTCCGGTGGTGGTTAGCGTCAGCGTCGCTACGGACCGCGCTAGGTCCGGACAGCGACGGACACCGGGCCAAGGTTGGTCTGGCAGCAGCCCGAGGAGGAGCGTTGGTACAGCAGGACAACGACGAGCTCGGAACAACCGATCTCGATCCGCTGGGCCAGGATCGGGGAGACGCCGCGCAGGTACATACCTTCCCGGATCCCGACGACGGCGCGAGTGCCGATGGGCTCACGCCGAGGCAGCGACGCATCCTCGAGGTAATCCGGGAGTGGGTGGGGAGATTCGGCTACCCACCGAGCGTGCGGGAGATCGGTGAGGCGGTCGGGCTCACCTCCACCTCGTCGGTCGCGCACCAGCTACGCGCCCTGGAGCGCAAGGGATATCTACGCCGCGACCCCAACCGGCCTCGTGCCGTCGGCGTCCTTCCCGCAGACAGCACAGCTCACGACGCCGAGGATCTCAGCGGAGGCTCCACCCGCCCCAGCCCGGTCTTCGTCCCCGTGGTCGGCCGGATCGCCGCCGGCGGTCCAGTGCTCGCCGAGCAAGCCGTCGAGGATGTCTTCCCGTTGCCGAGGGAAATCGTTGGTGAAGGGTCGCTGTTCCTGCTGCGGGTCGTGGGTGACTCCATGGTCGAGGCCGCGATCACCGACGGGGACTGGGTTGTCGTCCGCCAGCAGCCCAACGCCGAGAATGGGGACATCGTCGCTGCCATGATCGACGGTGAGGCGACCGTGAAGACCTTCAAGCACCGCGACGGCCACGTCTGGCTGCTCCCCCACAACCCTGCCTACCAACCCATCCCTGGAGATGACGCAACCGTGCTCGGTCGGGTGGTGGCAGTGCTGCGACGCTTGTGAACTGCTCGTGCAGCGCTGCTCCCAGCGTCAGGTCCTGACCCGGTATTCGGCCAGCGCGCCGGCGAGATCCGGCCACACTCGCGCGCGCAGCCGGGTGCCGTACTCGGTGTGGTCGGTAGCCAGCATCTCCCCCTCGGCGTGCACCCGGGCGACCAAGGCGCCTTGCGTCCAGGGCAGCAATGCGTCGACCTCAACCTTCGGTTGCGGCAGCACGTCGGCTATCCGCTGGATCAGGGCGGGTACACCTGCGCCGGTGTGGGCGGAGACGAACGATGCGTCCGGCAGCAGGTGGCGCAGCCGCGACAGCACGAGCTGGTCGGCGCCGTCGATCTTGTTCACCACCACCAGCTCGGGCGGCATCGGTTCCTCGCGCCCGTCCGTGATCTCAGCGAGAACCTCGCGCACCGCCGTTACCTGCCGTTCAGGCATCGGATCAGCACCATCGACCACATGCACCAGCAGGTCCGCGTCGGCCGTCTCCTCCAATGTGGAACGGAACGCCTCGACCAGTTGATGGGGTAAATGGCGAACGAAACCGACGGTGTCGGTGAGGGTGTACTCCTGCCCCTGCGGAGTGGTGGCACGGCGAGTCGTGGGGTCCAGGGTGGCGAACAGCGCGTCCTGCACCAGCACCCCGGCCCCGGTGATCGCGTTGAGCAGACTCGATTTACCCGCGTTCGTGTAGCCGACGATGGCCACATTCGCCACCTCATTGGCGCGCCGGCGGCTGCGCTTGGTGTCCCGGACCGTGCGCATAGCAGCGATCTCACGACGCAGCTTGGAGATCCGGCGGTGGATCCGCCGGCGGTCGGTCTCCAGCTTGGTCTCACCGGGCCCCCGGGTGCCCACCCCGCCGTCGGCGCCGCCGCCGGCCCCACCGGCCTGCCGGGACAGCGACTCGCCCCAGCCACGCAGCCGCGGCAAGAGGTACCTCAGCTGGGCCAGCTCCACTTGAGCCTTGCCCTCCCGGGAACGGGCGTGCTGGGCGAAGATGTCCAGGATCAACGCGGTCCGGTCGATGACCTTGACCTTGACCTTGGCCTCCAGCTGCCGTAGCTGCCCTGGGGTGAGCTCACCATCACAGATCACCGTGTCCGCGGCCGTCCCGAGGACGACCTCGCGGAGCTCGAGCACCTTGCCGGAGCCGATGTAGGTGGCCGGATCAGGACGTTCCCGACGCTGAACCAGCGCATCGAGCACGTGCGAACCGGCGGTCTCGGCCAGGCGGGCCAGTTCGGTCAGCGACGCGTCAGCCTGGGCCGCGGAACCCTCGGTCCACACCCCGACGAGCACCACACGCTCCAAGCGCAGCTGCCGGTACTCGACCTCGGTGACGTCAGCGAGCTCGGTGGACAGCCCCGGCACCCGGCGCAGCGCGGAACGATCCTCGAGATCCAGCTCGCCTCGGGAGGTAGGGCCGGAATCCGGGGAGGGAAAGATCGGTGAAGTAGTCATACGCCTCTCATCGTGGCACGCCGGCGCCAGTCACGCTCCGGGATTTCAGGCGCCGGGCCCGACTGCGCTGGGCCGGCAGCCGCTCATGAAGGCACATACTCAGTGCGCCGACCACCAGTCGTGAGCCAGTCGCCCGTGCGCGACGAGCACTGCTGGGCCGGTGAGCGTGCTACTCCCGTCCTCGATGGCGATGTGCAGCCACCCGCCAGGCACCTGGACATCGGCTTCGCCGGAATCCAGGTCCCGCGCAGCGAGCGCTGCGGCAAGCGCAGCCACCGCTCCGGTGCCGCAGGAGCGGGTCTCGCCCACCCCACGTTCGTGTACCCGCATGTGCAGTGTTCCGGCGGAGTGCACGTTGACGAACTCGACATTGACGCCGTGCGGGAAGGTTCCGGGGTCATGTCCCGGTGGGACGGTCAGGTCCAGCTGGTCTACCGGTACCTCGGTCACGCAGGCCAGATGCGGGTTGCCCACGTCCACCACGAGGCCAGTGAACGCGGTTCCCTCCACAGTGACCGTGGAGGTACCGGCACACCGCACCGGCCCCATCTCCACAGTCACCGAGCCGTCGTCGTGCCGCCGGACGGTACGCGGGCCGAACCTGCTGCCGATCCGGAACTCGGGCTCGGCGACCAACCCGGCCTCAGCCAGGTAGCAGGCGAATACCCGCACCCCGTTGCCGCACATCTCGGCGAATGAACCATCCGCGTTGCGGTAGTCCATGAACCACTCGTCGGCCGCGGTGTCCGGTGGCGCGTCGGGCACCAGCGCGCCGCGCACGACGCGCAGTACCCCGTCGGCACCCAGTCCACGATGCCGGTCGCACAGCGCACGGACCCGGGACGGGGTCAGCTCCAGCGTTCCGGCGGGGTCGGGCAGCACCACGAAATCGTTCTCCGTGCCGTGCCCCTTGAGGAACTCGATGCCCTGCTCCATTACCGGTGAGCCTATCCGTGCGCTGCCAGGCCGAGCGCAGCGTTGAGCAGGTCGGGGCGCTCGGAGTCCAGCCAGTGGATCCGGCTGTCCCGTCGGAACCAGCTGCGTTGCCTGCGGACGAATCGCCGGGTCGCCTGGGTGATCAGGTCAGCGGAAGCTGCCGGATCGGTACCGGCGTCCAGCGCCGCGACGATCTGCTGGTAACCCAGGGCCCGCGACGCCGTACGGCCCGCCCGCAGACCGCGGCCGAGCAGCTCTCGGACTTCTGCGACCAATCCGTCGGTGAACATCCCCTCCACCCTGGAGCCGACTCGCGTGTCCAGGACCGCGGGGTCGGTGTCCAGCCCGATGATCACAGCGCGGTAGCGAGCCGCGCCGGGCTGCGGCAAGGCCGCGGAGAACGGGCGCCCAGTGAGCCGGATGACTTCCAGCGCTCGCACCAGCCGGCGCCCGTTGCTCGGCAGAATCCGGCCTGCGGCTACCGGGTCGAGCCGATGAAGACGCTGGTGTAACGCCGGCGCCCCCTGCTCGACCAGTTCCGCTTCGAGATGGGCGCGCACCCCAGGGTCGGTACCCGGGAATTCCAGCTCATCCAGCACCGCCCGCACATACAGTCCAGAGCCACCAGCGAGTACCGGAACCCGGCCCTCGGCCAGCAATTCCTCCATCGCGCGGCGAGCCTTACCCTGATAGGCCGCCACCGAGGCGGTCTCGGTGACCTCGAGGACATCGATCAGGTGATGGGGAATCCGGCACCGCCGGGCGGGTGGCAGCTTCGCGGTACCGATGTCCATACCCCGGTACAGCTGCATCGCGTCGGCATTGACCACCTCGCCACCGAGCATCCGTGCCAGGCCGACCGCAAGCTCGGACTTGCCGGTGGCGGTCGGCCCGACCACCGCGATAGCTCGCGGGTCGCTCATACCGCCTCCCACAGCGCGACATGGTAAGCGACCCCGTACGGCGCAGCGGAGTACAACAACTGGCCCCGATACTCCCGAGCCAGGGACTGCGCTGCTGCGGCCCCGACCCGCCACGCTTCCTGGCCGGTCACCAGCAGCTCGCCCGCCACAGGGAGATCGAGGCTCAGCACGGCACCGGGATCCGCCGCGACGAGAGCCCGCGCGAGGGCTGCGTCCAGGCACTGTGCCCGGCAATCGAGGTATTCCGGGGCCAGCCGGGTGTGCGCCGCGGCGCCGTCTCCCAGCACGAGCAAGCCCACCGGGGCCCCCTCGCCACGCAGCCGCTGCGCCAACTCGGAACCGATCCGGCGGCACTGCGCGAGGCTGGAACCCGGTGCCACCGCAGACACCTCCACCGCGAGTTTTGCACCGCCGACCTGACCACGCAGCCATGCTGCAACGAGCAGCGGGAGCGGGAGCTCGACCCTGCCGGTACCGGCGGCCGCCGGATCGAGCACGACCTCGACATCCGCGCCGTATCCGGCAAAACTGCTCACCGCACCCGTCACCGCGAGCGGATCGATCGCCGCCACAGCCACCCATCGCGCGCAGTGCTGCGCCAAGGCTCGCGCGACCACCAAGCACGCGTCTCTGAGCGGGGTAATCTCCGCCGCACCACCGGCTGCAACCTCCGGCACCAGGATCGGTGGATGCGGCACCACCCCCACGCGTACGATCACCGCTGCAGGTTAGTGCTCACTTCGCACCTGCTCCCTGCCCGCGCACCTGAACTGCTTCAATGCGGCCCTCGCCGGGCGTTTCGGGGCAGCCTGGTGGCGAGGGTGTACAGCTTGTGCAGTCGTGGCGCCCGCAGAATGCGGCGGCGGGCACGAGGTCGAGGAAGGCCGACATGACCGAGCACCACCACACCGAGAAAGACCAGGAGACCAGCACCTACTCCGGTCCCCCACCCACTGTCCCGCGTGCCTGCCGGGATCCGCAGCGCTGGGGGCGGGTGGCGCAAGATGGCACGGTGTACACCCACACCGCCGAGGGCGAGCGCGCGGTCGGCTCATGGCAGGCGGGGACGGCCGAGGAGGGCCTGGCCCATTTCGCGCGCCGCTTCGATGACGTGCTTACCGAAGCTGAGCTGCTCCAGGCCCGGCTGGCCTCGGGAATCGGCGACCCCAAGCAGGCGCTCTCCCGCGTCCGCGCTTTGCACGGAGAGCTCCTCGAGCCGGCCGTCGTCGGTGACCTCGTCGGGCTCATCGCGCTGCTGGATCACCTGCAACGACACGCCGAGGAATCCCTGGCCGGTGTCAAGGCGGCTCGGGAGCAGGCCAGGGCCCGCGCCACCGCCCGGAAGGAGGAACTGGCCACGGAGGCCGAGCAGATCGGTGCCGAGTCCACCCAGTGGAAAGCCAGCGGCGACCGCCTGCGCACCATTCTCGAGGAGTGGAAGACGATCAAAGGTGTGGACCGCAAGACCGACGAAGCATTGTGGCGCCGCTTCTCCCGGGCCCGCGACGCTTTCGCCAGACGCCGCGGCGCGCACTTCGCTGAGCTCGACCGGCAACGCATCGGGGCCAGGAATCGTAAGGAAGAGCTCGTGGCCGAGGCAGAGAAGCTGGCCGACTCCACAGACTGGGGGGCGACCGCGAGCCAGTTCCGAAACCTCATGGCGGAGTGGAAGGCAGCCGGTCGGGCTCCCAAAGAAGCCGATGACGCCCTGTGGCAGCGGTTCCGCGCGGCCCAGGAGAACTTTTTCAGCCGGCGCTCCGCGGCCTTCTCGGGTCGGGACTCCGAGTTGGAGGGAAACCTGGCTCGCAAGGAGGAGTTGCTCGCCGCCGCGGAACGGCTCGATCCCGCTGCTGACATCGAGACGGCCCGCGCCCAGCTGCGCGCTATTCAGGAGAGATGGGAAGCCGTCGGCAAGGTTCCACGGGAGCGGGTCAGAGAGCTCGAAGGTCGCTTGCGGGCGGTCGAGGACCGGGTCCGCTCAGCAACCAGTGCCCAGTGGCGGCACACCGACCCCGAGTACGAGGGCCGGGTGGCCCAGTTCCGGGAACGGGTGGAGCAGTACGAGGCCCAGGCTGCCAAGGCTCGCGCCGCCGGGGATGATCGCCGTGCTACCACCGCGCAAGCCCAAGCCGATCAGTGGCGTGAGTGGTTGGCTGCTGCCGAGCGGGCCGTCAGCAGCCGGTAAGGCACTGGGACAGGTCCCCGCGTGTCTTGTTACCGCACCGGGTCACCAGCGGGACAACGCCAGCCGTAACCATTGGGCAGCGAGGACAGCCATCGCCAGCACCGCCAGCACCAACCCGATGCCCGGACCGGGACCGTGCACAGTCTGCCGGGACCAGATGGCCCACACCCCGTCGAGCACGCAGTAGCCGCAGCCCAGCGCGCTGGCCCAGACCAGACCCCAGCGACGGGTGATGAGCGCCAGCGCGGACAGGCCGACTCCCAGCACCATCGCTGCTGCCCCGAACATCCGCGGCAGTAACCCGACCCGGTCGAGGGGGTTCGCAGAGCCGCTCAGCACGTCCCAGCCGCTGGCGTGTCCCACCCAGGGCAAAGTGGTGGCCAGGAGCAGCACCATGATCGCCCCGGCGATCACCGCGGCGCGGGCACCGGGATCGATCCGGCGCAATGCCGAGCGCTCCACAGCATCGATCTCTGCGCGGAGCGCGGCAAGGCCGTCCGGGTCGGCGCTCATGGTGGGCCACCGAACGAGGGCAGCCCCAGCGCCACCCCAGGTGTCGTCGGAAGCCGCCCGGCCGCCCACGCGTCACCCGCGACGGTTCGCCGGTGTGCCCGCAAGGCCACCCCGGACACCAGATGGTGCGGCGCCGCATAAGTGATCTCCGCGAGCACCACATCACCTGGACGGACCTCGAACCCGCCTGGTTCGACGTGCACCAGCCGGCCGTCCCGAGCCCGGCCACTCATCCGCTGGGTCGCGGCGTCCTTGCGACCCTCCCCTTCGGAGATCAGCACCTCCACCATGGTACCGACCAGGTCCCGGTTGAGCTCCCAGGAGATCTCCTCCTGCAGCGCAACGAGCCGTTCATAGCGGTCTTGGACGATCTCCTTGGGCACCTGATCGGCCATGTCCGCTGCCGGGGTGCCCGGCCGGCGCGAGTATTGGAAGGTGAACGCCTGAGCAAAGCGCGCAGCGCGCACTACCTCCAAGGTGGCCTGGAAGTCGGCCTCGGTCTCCCCCGGGAAACCGACAATGATGTCGGTGGACAGGGCCGCATCAGGCATCGCGGCACGCACCTCGCCGATGATCTTGAGGTAGCGCCGCGCCCGGTAGGAGCGCCGCATCGTGGCCAGCACCGCGTCCGAGCCGGACTGCAGCGGCATGTGCAGCTGGTGGCAGACATTCGGGGTGGCCGCCATCGCCTCGATGACATCCGAGGTGAAATCCCGCGGGTGCGGCGAAGTGAAGCGCACCCGCTCCAGGCCCTCGATCCGCCCGCAGGCCCGCAACAGATCACCGAATGCCCCCCGGTCTGCGAATCCGACCCCGTAGGCGTTGACGTTCTGCCCCAGCAGGGTCACTTCGAGCACACCCTCAGCAACCAGTGCCTCGATCTCCGCGAGCACCTCCCCGGGACGCCGGTCGACTTCCTTGCCGCGCAGCGCGGGCACGATGCAGAACGTGCAGGTGTTGTTGCAACCCACCGAGATCGATACCCAGGCGGAGTGCGCGGAGTCCCGCTTGGCCGGCAGCGCGGAGGGAAACATCTGCAGTGACTCGGCGATCTCCACCGCAGCGGCGTCGTTATGCCGGGCCCGCTCCAGCAACACCGGCAGCGAGCCGATGTTGTGGGTGCCGAACACGACATCGACCCACGGCGCCCGGCGGGTGATCTCGCCGCGATCCTTTTGCGCCAAGCAGCCACCGACGGCGATCTGCATACCCGGGTGAGCCCGCTTGATCGGGCGTAGCTGGCCGAGGTTGCCGTAGAGCCGGTTGTCGGCGTTCTCCCGCACCGCGCAGGTGTTGAGCACGACTACATCAGGGGTGGCATCCCGCCCAGCAGGCACGTATCCAGCCGCCTCCAGCAGCCCAGCCAGCCGTTCGGAGTCGTGCACGTTCATCTGGCAGCCGTAGGTACGGACGCGGTAGCTGCGGGGGCGCCGCTCGGTGCTCGCCGTCATCTGCTGATCATCCTCGCTCAAGAACAAGGCCGAGTCGCACCCGCCGCAGAACTGCCCTCACGCCACTGACGGTGGTCACGACGCATTCTCATGGTAGGGATGACCCAGACACCCGCACCCACCGGGAGGACCGGATGAGCTCGCCGGCGAGAGCCGACCCACCCATGATCCGGATGGCGGGCGTACACAAGCATTTCGGTTCCCTGCACGTGCTACGCGAGATCAACCTGGAGGTCGGGCGCGGAGAGGTGGTGGTGGTACTCGGGCCTTCCGGGTCAGGTAAGTCGACGCTGTGCCGCACGATCAACCGGCTGGAACCGATCGACAGGGGAAGCATCGAGATCGACGGGGCACCGCTGCCGGAGGAGGGACGGGAGCTGGCTCGGCTCCGGGCCGATGTGGGCATGGTGTTCCAGCAGTTCAACCTGTTCGCCCATAAAACGATCGCGGAGAATGTCGAGCTCGCTCCGGTGCGGGTGCGCCGGGTAGGCCGCAAGCAAGCGCGCGAGGCCGCCATGCAGCTGCTGGCCCAGGTCGGGATCAGTGACCAAGCCGAGAAGTACCCGGCGCAGCTCTCCGGTGGCCAGCAGCAGCGGGCTGCGATTGCCCGCGCGCTGGCCATGCATCCCAAGGTGATGCTCTTCGACGAGCCGACCTCGGCGCTGGACCCGGAGATGGTCCAGGAGGTGCTCGATGTCATGACCACGCTGGCGCAGGAGGGTATGACCATGCTCGTGGTCACCCATGAGATGGGCTTCGCCCGCCGGGCGGCGCACCGAGTGGTCTTCATGTCCGAGGGGAGCATCGTCGAGGACTCGGCACCCGACCAGTTCTTCAGCGCACCGCGCTCGGTGCGCGCCAAGGAGTTCCTCGACAAGGTCCTGACGCACTGATGGTTCTACGCCGGGTCTCGAACCACATTCACCTCCGCCGACGTGAGGAGTAGCGAATGCCCTGGAAATCCGTGCTGCGAGCGGGGGTAGCCATGGCCGCACTCGCCCTGGCGGCGACCGCATGCGGGCAACCTCAGGATCTGGGTGGTGGCGCCTCGGCGCCACCGGTCGCGCAGGGGGTCCAGTTCCAGCCCGGCACCACCATGGCCAGGCTGGCCGGGGCACACACCATCCGGATCGGTACCAAGTTCGACCAGCCGCTGTTCGGCCAGCAGAGTCTGAGCGGCAGCTTGACCGGGTTCGACACCGAGATCGGGCGGATCGTGGCGGGCGCGCTCGGGATCACGCCTGACAAGATCCAGTGGGTTGAGGCGCCCTCGGCGCAGCGCGAGGAGTTGATCAAGCAGGGCAAGGTGGATCTGGTGGTGGCGACCTACACGATCAACGACAACCGTCGCCAGCAGGTCAGCTTCGCCGGTCCCTACTACGTCGCCGGGCAATCTCTGATGGTCAAATCCGATAACAACACCGTCACCGGGGCCGACTCGCTTCGCGGTACCAAGGCCCGGGTGTGCTCCGTCCAGGGCTCGACCCCAGCAGAGAATATCCGGAAGTACATCGATCCGGCTCAGCTGACTGTTTTCGACGTTTACTCCAAGTGCGCTGATGCGCTGCGCACGGGCCAGGTCGATGTGGTGACCACTGACAACGTGATCCTTCTGGGGTTCGTGGCCGATAGCAACGGTGCTTTCAAACTAGCCGGCGACACCTTCACCAAGGAACCCTACGGTATCGGGGTAACCAAAGGTGATGTCGCGTTCTGCACGTTCATCAATGACACGCTGACCCAAGCCGCCAAATCCGGCTCGTATTCCACCGCGTGGAAGACCACTGCCGGTAAGGTGGCGACGCAGACGCCGGAGCTGCCGGCATCCGACAGCTGTAGCTAAATCGCCTGGTCACCAGTGGATATCATTCTCGACAACATCGGGTTGTACCGCGACGGCCTGCTCATGACCTTGCGGATCTGCCTGTACGCGGCGATCGGATCCATGGCGCTGGGCACCGCCATCGCCATGTTCCGGGTGTCCCCCATCCCGCCGCTGCGTGGGATGGGGACGGCGTGGGTCACGGTGTTTCGCAACTGCCCGCTCACCGTCGTGCTGTTCTTCTGTGCCTTCGGTCTGCCCGAGTTGGGCATCAACGGGTCCTACCTCTGGTTCGGCATCACCGGCCTGGTGCTCTATACCTCGGCGTTCGTGTGTGAGGCCGTGCGCAGCGGCATCAATGCAGTGCCCACCGGCCAAGCCGAGGCCGCTCGGGCGGTGGGGCTGAGCTTCACCCAGTCCCTACGGGATGTCGTACTCCCGCAAGCGGTTCGCAGTGTCGTACCACCGCTCGGCAGCGTGATCATCGCGATGATCAAGAATTCTGCGATCGTCGGCGCCTTCGGTGTGGGCGGGGAGCTGTTCAGCGTGCAAGCCAGGCTGACCTCCGCACAGGGGCTGGACCTCATCCCGGTGCTGCTCGGGGTGGCGGCCGGTTACCTGATCATCACGATCCCGGCAGGACTCGCGCTGGGCATGATCGAGCGCCGGGTGGCGGTGGCGCGGTGAGCACCGCAGTTCTCTACGACCAGCCCGGCCCGCGCACCCGCCGCCGCATCCTGGTGGGCAGCATCCTCGCCGGCGTGGCATTCGCGGTGCTGGTGGTGCTCGTGCTGCTGCGCCTGGCGGCTGGGGGTCAGCTCACCGAGGAGAAATGGGGTCCGGTATTGAACCCGGCCAACCCGTCTTTTGTGGCGTTGTGGACGAACCTCGGGCTGGCACTGCTGCACAACGTCGAGGCCGCGGGGCTGGCGATGGCCCTCTCGCTGCTGCTGGGCACTCTGCTGGCACTGGCCAGGATCACCCTGCCACGCTGGGGACGCTGGAGCGTCGCGGCGCCGATGGAGTTCCTTCGCGGACTGCCCGTGGTAATCACGATCTTCTTCGCCGCGCGGGTGATGCCTGCGCTGGGAGTGAATCTGCCGCTGCTGTGGTACCTGGTGATCGGGCTCACCGCGTACAACTCAGTGATCATCGCCGAGATCGTGCGGGCCGGCCTCGCCTCGTTACCCCGGGGGCAGTCCGAGGCCGCGGCCGCGGTGGGGCTCACCCGCGGGCAGGCCTTGCTGTCGATCCTGCTTCCCCAGGCCTTCCGAGCGATGCTCCCGGCGCTCATCAGCCAACTCGTCGTGATCTTCAAGGACACCTCCCTCGGTTTCGTGATCCAGTACGTCGAGGTGGTCAGGTTCGCCGCGATCGCCATCCAGGAGCTACGCAATCCGCTGCAGCTCTACCTGACCATCGGCGCGATCTTCGTTCTGATCAACTATCTGCTCAGCAGGATGGCGGTCTGGGTCGAGCGGCGCCTGAGTCACCGGGGCCAGCGCACCCCCGCGCACCCGGCTGCCGCGCCGCTGCCTGGCCAACCGGCTGTGGCTGGAACCAGCACTGCGGCAGGAGGCTGAGGCGCGAACGCCATTCACCCGCCTGCGAGCTGCTCGGCAAGCTGATAGAGACCGATCAGCAGCAGGCCGCTGGCCGCAAGGCGGCTGGCTACGGCCCGGAACCGAGCGCCCAGTCGCGCTCCGACAAACAGGCCGAGCTGCGAAGCCAGCACTCCTTGAACGGCAATGGCGAAGCAACCGGCGGCAATCGGGATGCTCGCCAAACCGAGCCCGAAACCAGCTACGAGCTCGTCCGGGCTGATCGAGATACCGAGCCCGATAAGCCCGAAAACGCTCTCGCTAATACGCTTCTGCACGCGCTCAGCCTCGCGACTGTCCCGATCCAACAGCAGGTAAGCTCCCAGTGCGATGAAAACACCACCGCCTAGGTAACCCGCCGGCTCCCCGATGAGTTCGGCCAGCTCCAATCCAAGTACCAATCCGATCAAGGTGGCGGTCACCTGGCAGCTGGCCAGCACCAAGGATACCCGCCATCGCGCCCATCCAGTGAGCCCGAGAGTGCCCAGCGCGGTGGACACAGATAATACATCCAGCCCCAATGGCAACGCGAAAACCACAGCTTTCGCAAGAGTTCCCAGCATGGCACTTTCTCTGCAAAGTGTCGCCTCGGACCGCAAACTATCAAGCTTATAGGAGGCCGACCAGGGATTCCGCAAGACCTGAGAATCTTCGATTATCAGCTGCGCTTAACGGTCCACTACGAGCGCCGGCAGCTGTGAGGGGTGCGCCGAAGGCCGAGATTTTTACTCCGTTCGGACGGCTCGAGGTCTCACGAACCCCTGTCCCAGCACCGCCCACCGCCTCTCTTCGTCACGTCGGCGACGGATCTCAGTCACTGGTTCGTGCGACCCGGGCACCCGCTGTACGGTGCCCCGGCCATCTCAAGCCTGACGAAAAGCGGTGAACCACGCGGTATCAACGACACCGAGCGATTGGGGGACAGCGCGACCGATGACCAATGCTTTAGCACTTCTGTTCTTCGTATTGCCACTGGGGCTGGACGCGTTCGCGATCGCCGCCGCAGTGGGCGCGACCCATCTCTCCGGCTGGGCACGGTGGCGCATCTCCGCGATTTTCGTCATCTTCGAAGGTGGTACACCGCTGGTAGGTCTCGCCCTCGGTGCATCTATCGGCGACCGGATCGGCGGCTTCGCGGACTACCTCGCAGGTTCCTTACTCATTGCGCTGGGTGCCTACCTCTACCGGAACGAACTCAACGGTGATGTTGAGAGAGGCGGTGACGGGGAGAGAGAAGGCGACGAGGAGACGGACGATGACGGCGACCATGATGGTGACGAAGCCGCAAAGGCGCGGCGCCTCATCAGCGCTCGTGGCCTCGCACTGATCGGCCTGGCACTATCGGTCAGCCTTGACGAACTGGCCATCGGCTTCGGCCTCGGCCTCGGTACCGACCTCGCCGCGCCCGGCGCCATCATCGCTGTCATCGGAGTGCAAACGCTGCTCGTCTCCCAGCTGGGATTAGCTCTCGGCGCCCGGATCAGCGAGCCCTTCCGCGAGTACATCGAACGCTGCGCCGGACCCATGCTGGTTGTTCTCGGCGCCTACATGCTTGCCGAAGTAGCCACCCAGGATGGGCTGATCACGGCTCGCGACATCATCGTTGCCGGCATCGTCGCGGTCATTTTCGCGGCTGGCATTCTTTACCGCCGTTATCTCACTCGACCTCACTCCATGCCGAGGGCCCCGCTACCGTTCCCCAGCAGTTCACGTTCGCCCCAGCCGCCGCCCAGGCCATCAGTCCGGGTCACCTGTCCCTCGGCCAGGGCAGGGGAGGCACCGCGCGGCGCTGCCGGACCAGCGCGCCCTCCGCGCGTAGAGTGCGCGTCCACGCACTCTGCGGATTACCACCGGAGCCGCTCGAGCTGACCATCGGAAAGAGCGAGGCTTAAGGAATGAACTGGCGTCGTGGGTCCTGAGCCTCGGCAGTCGCCAGCTGAACCTACGCCTGGTTCCCCGCGCCCCTCCGGATTCCGAGCCGGGCCGAGGTGGCGGTGGACGCGCCGCACCAGGTGGCTGCGGTCACGGCGGATCGGCTGCCTGATGTTGGTGTTGGTCATCGCGGCACTGTGGATGCTGAGCCGAGCCGTGGACGGAGTCACCGACCTGGTCAACCCCGGCCCTGCCCCGGTGGCGGGCAGCCCGTTCGACACCATCGCCCCGCAGCGCCCGCCAAGTAGTGGATCGCCCACTCTTGATCGGATCGCTCTGCGTGGCCGGCTCATCGTCGCGATCCGCGACACACCACGCCTGGCGCAGCGCTCACCGGGTTCTGGCAGCTATACCGGATTCGACATCGCGCTGCTCACCCTGATCGCCCGCGACCTAGGGGTCGACCCCGCGCGGACCAGCTTCAAGCCGCTGGCCCCAGGGAACCGGGAGGCAGCGCTGCGGCGCGGAGAGGCAGATCTCATCCTCGGCGGCTACGAGATCACTCCGGAGCGCAGCGCCGAGCCCGGTATCGCGGGCCCTTACCTGGTGCGCAGCGTGCAGCTTGTCGCACCCGCAGTGAGCACGGTGCACGGTCTGGGCTCGTTGGGACGCGGCAAGGTATGCGCACCCGCGGGCTCCACGGCCGCGGCGACGCTGACAGCTCGTGGGGTGCCGCTGCAGACCCGATCGACATTGCCTGCCTGCGCGGACCTGCTCAGCGGGACTCGGGTTGCGGCGATCGCCGGCGATCAGGACGCCGTGACCGCGATCGTGGCGCAGCGACCGGAGATGTTGCGGGTGATCGGTCAGCCGTTGGGCACCACCGACTACGGCATCGGCCTGCCACCCGATGATCCGGTACTCCACCAACGGATCACCGCGGTGCTGCGGCGGGCGATCGCTGACGGCACATGGGCGCAGCTCTACGTGGAATATCTCGGCACGCCGGCACCGAGTCCCCCGGCACCGCGCTGATCGCTACCGGTTGCGACGGAAAATCCGGGCCAGCGGATCGAAGCGCCGGTCCACTACCCGCTCCTTCATCGGGATCAGGGCGTTGTCCGTGATCTTGATATGTTCCGGGCACACATCAGTACAGCATTTGGTGATGTTGCAGAAGCCGAGGCCGTGCTCGTCCTGGGCAGCGCGTTTACGGTCCACGCCCTCCTCATCGGCGGCATCGAGCGGGTGCATATCCAATTCAGCGATCCGCATCAGAAAACGTGGACCGGAGAAATTCTCCTTGTTCTCCTCATGATCACGAATTACGTGACAGGTATTCTGACACAGGAAACACTCGATGCATTTCCGAAATTCTTGCGAACGCTCCACGTCCACCTGCTGCATGCGGTACTCACCGGGTTGCACTCCCTTGGGAGGCATGAACGACCGCACTTCGCGAGCTTTCTGGTAGTTGTAGGAGACGTCAGTAACAAGATCGCGGATAACCGGGAAGGTCCGTAGCGGCGTGACCGTCACCGGCTGATGCAGCGGCAGTGCTGACAGCCGCGTCATGCACATCAGGCGGGGTATGCCATTGATCTCGGCGCTACAGGATCCGCACTTGCCTGCCTTACAGTTCCATCGCACCGCGAGGTCAGGAACCTGGGTGGCCTGCAAGCGGTGAATGACGTCCAGGACGACGTCGCCGTCGTAGACCTCCGTGTCGAAATCGACCAGGTTCCCACCGTCGGTATCCCCCCGCCACACTCGGAAACGTCGCTGGTTGCCCATGTCAGTCCGTTCCTCCCGGGAGTTCCTCGGCGGTGAGGTACTTCTTCAGCTCATCGAGATCGAACAGGTCGGTCAGGTCGGCGCGCATCGGGATCTGTTCCTTGCGATCAACCCGCACACCGCCGCTGCGAGCAGAGTATGTGCACACCAGCAGAATATGCCGCCATTCCGGGTCCATCACCGGGTGATCGTCCCGGGTATGCCCGCCTCGGCTTTCAGCGCGCTCCAGGGCCGCCCGGGCGACACAGTCACTCACGACGAGCATGTTCCGCACATCCAGCGCCAGATGCCAGCCGGGATTGAACTGGCGATGACCTTCCACCACGATATCCTGGGCCCGCCCCCGCAACTCGTCGAGCTTCTTGAGCGCTTGTTCCATCTCCTCAGCCCTGCGGATGATCCCCACCAGGTCATTCATCGTCTGCTGGAGCTCCTGGTGCAGCAGGTATGGATTCTCGGCAGCCACCCCAGCGGCGCCTGTACCGAAGGGGCTGATCGCCCGCTGCGCCGCGGCCTGAACGTCCATCTCCCGGACCGACGGGCGGTGCCGGCCGAGTGAGTCCACGTAGGTCGACGCACCAAGACCGGCCCGGCGACCGAACACGAGCAGGTCGGAGAGCGAGTTACCACCCAAGCGATTGGATCCGTGCATCCCGCCGGCGACCTCACCGGCGGCGAACAGCCCGCACACTGTCGCAGCGGCGGTGTCCGGATCGACCTCGACACCGCCCATGAGGTAATGGCAGGTCGGACCGACCTCCATCGGCTCCGCGGTGATGTCGACGTCGGCCAGTTCTTTGAACTGGTGATACATCGAGGGTAGCCGCTTCCTGATGACCTCGGCAGGACGCCGGGAGGAGATGTCCAGATACACCCCACCATGCGCGGTTCCCCGGCCCGCCTTGACCTCAGAATTGATCGCCCGCGCGACCTCGTCACGAGGGAGCAGCTCCGGCGGCCGGCGGTTGCTGTCCGGATCGTCGTACCAGCGGTCCGCTTCCTGCTCCGAGGTCGCGTACTGGCCTTTGAAGACCTCCGGGATGTAGTCGAACATGAACCGATTGTTCTCGGAGTTGCGCAGCACACCCCCATCCCCGCGGACCGACTCGGTGACCAGAATCCCCTTGACACTCGGCGGCCACACCATCCCGGTGGGATGGAACTGGATGAACTCCATATTGATCAGCGTGGCACCGCAGCGCAGCGCGAGAGCATGCCCGTCTCCGGTGTACTCCCAGGAGTTGCTGGTGACCTTGAAGGCCTTCCCGATGCCGCCGGTAGCCAGCACGACCGCCGGCGCCTCGAACTGGACGAACCGGCCGGTCTCCCGCCAGTACCCGAACGCACCGGCCACCACGTCATCGTCCTTGAGCAGCTCGGTGATCGTGCACTCCGAAAAGACCTTGAGGTTGATCTCGTAATCGCCATGCTGGACAAAATCATCCTGCTGCAACGACACGATCTTCTGCTGCAGGGTGCGGATCAACTCCAACCCGGTCCGATCGCCTACGTGGGCCAGCCGCGGGTACTCGTGACCACCGAAGTTACGCTGGCTGATCTTGCCTTCCTTGGTGCGATCGAACAACGCACCGTAGGTCTCCAGCTCCCACACCCGTTGCGGTGCTTCCTTCGCGTGCAGCTCGGCCATCCGCCAGTTGTTGAGAAACTTGCCCCCGCGCATGGTGTCGCGAAAATGAACTTGCCAGCTGTCCCGGGAGTTCACGTTGCCCATCGATGCCGCGATACCACCCTCGGCCATCACGGTATGGGCCTTGCCGAATAGCGACTTGCAGACGATCGCGGTGCGCATGCCCAACTCGCGGGCCTCGATCGCGGCGCGCAGCCCGGCGCCGCCCGCACCGATCACGACGACGTCGTAGTCGTGTCGCTCGATCTCGGTCATAGATACCGGGTCCTTGTCAGTTGAACAGGCGCAGGTCGGCCACCCAGCCTGCGGAGACGGCCATGATGTAGAAGTCTGTGAGCATCACCGAAATCAGCGAGGTCCAGGCGAACTGCATGTGCTGCCCATTGAGCTTGGACAGCTGAGTCCAGAACCAGTACTGCACCGGGTGTTTCGAGAAATGCTTGAGCCTACCTCCGAAGATGTGCCGGCAGGCATGGCAGGACAGTGAGTACAGCCACAGCATTGTGACGTTGACCAGCAGGATCAACGAACCCAGCCCGATTCCGAAACCACCACGAGCAGGGAAGAACGCTAAGACCGCATCATATGTGTTGATCAGTAGCAACACGCTCGCCAGAACGAAGAAATACCGGTGCAAGTTCTGCAGAACCAATGGAAATCTGGTTTCCCCGTTGTATTTCTTCGCCGGCTCCGTAACCGCACACGCGGGCGGCGACATAAGAAAAGATCGGTAACCCGCCTTGCGGTAGTAGTAGCAACTGGCACGGAAACCAGCGAGGATCGGAAAAATTAGAATCGGCAAGGGCAACGCCAGAGGAAAGCCCGGTAGTGGTGTACCGAAATGTGACGACCCTGGCGCGCACGATTCACTGAGACATGGCGAGTACAGGGGCGTCAGGTAGTGGTATTCACCGACCCAGTAATGATCCCGCATGAACAGCCGGACCGTCGTGTAGACGATGAAGACGCTCAGCACGAGAGCGGTCACCAAGGGTGAGATCCACCAGCGATCGCTGCGCAAAGTCCGGCCCGAGATCGCAGCTCGAGCCGATGACGTGCGATCAGGGTGCGAGCCCCTGGATGGCGGGGACGATGAGGTCGTGGTCATGACATCACTTCAGGGTCGGGGATGGATCCATCGGAGTGCCGTTTCAGCCGGGTAGCCGCCACAGCCGAACTTCTCGCCGTACCTCGGCGATCCAGTGGCGATAACTGACGGTAAGCCCTGCCAGTGGCACAGGTCCAAGATATCGTGGAGCTGGTCTCGATAGCGATACGCTATGGTCATGCAGCTTCAGCAGCTCGTGTACTTCCTCGCTGTCGCCCAGACTCGCCACTTCACTCGTGCCGCCGAGCTGACTCACGTCGCCCAGCCGTCGCTGAGCAAACAGATCCAGCTCCTCGAGCGAGAACTGGGTAGTGAACTGTTCCACCGAGCGCGGGGCAACGTGACCTTGACTCCTGCCGGTGAGGTACTCGTGCCTTTCGCCAAGAGGATCCTGGCTGACGTCGAGACCGCCCGGCTGGAAGTGAATGAGCTGGCCGGGCTCCGCCAGGGACGACTGCGGTTGGGTGCCACGCCCAGCTTGTGCACCGGACCACTAGCTCACGCACTCGCCTCCTTCCGCTCCAATTACCCCGGCATTCGACTCATCATCGACGAAAGCGGGTCCCGGGACCTCATCCGGCAGCTCGCTGAAGGTGCTATCGACCTCGCTATGATCACGTCCCCGGCACACCGCGGGGATCCCACCCTAGACACCGTGCCGATCCTCCGGGAGCAGCTCACGGTCGCCGTGCCAGGAAACGCCGACCGCGACCTTGACTCATTCCGGATCGAAGATCTCCGGGACCGCCCGCTGGTGATGTTCCGGGAGGGTTATGACCTCAGATCAATGACCCTTCTGGCCTGCCAGCGAGCCGGGTTTCAACCCCGTTTCGCCATAGAAGGCGGCGAGATGGACGCAGTACTCAGCTTCGTGGAGGCCGGCCTGGGAATCGCGGTAGTCCCCAGCATGGTCCTCCAGAATCGTCCGAATCTTCGTAGCGTGCCCTTCGTGGCTCCCACGCCGACCCGGACGATCGCACTAGCACACCGCGCCGATGTTCGGCCAACTCGTGCGGCCGACGAATTCCGCTTCACTCTATTGCAGCTGCTCAGCAACGCGGATGCGCAAGACGACCTGCCCCCCGGCGTCGAGTTCATCACGCCCGGTGAGCCATTCTTTGGTCAGTCCGGACGTGGCTCGATTTCGATCGACCAGTCCGGCAGACCGAGTTCTTCGCGCACCACGCGCAATGCGAGTCCCTCGGAGTAGCCCTTACGGGCCAGCATCCCGCTCAACTTGCGGGCCTGTGCACTCGCATCTGTCATGGTGCCGCTACGTAGCTTGCGCCGGACGAGCGAGCGGGCCTGCTGCTCTTCATCCTCCGGCCGTAACCCCGCTACCGCTTCATCCACCACCTCACGAGCGACACCTTTTCGGTGTAGTTCGCTGCGCAAGGCTCGCCTGCCCAGGCCCCGGTAACGATGCCCGGAGTACACCGCGGTCTCGGCGAATGCGGCGTCATCTACCAGACCCACCTCACTGAGCCGGGTCAGCACCGGTTCTCCCACCTCGGTAGGAATCCCGCGCCTGCGTAATGCCTCGGCGAGCTCGGCCCGGCTACGTGGCCGCGCGGTGAGCAGGCGCAAGCAGATCGCCTGCGCCTGAGCCGCCGGTCCCATCGCTGGCGGCCCCGTACCAGGCACTGAAGCCTCCGCTGCGGGACCGCGCTGATCAGGTTCGCACTCGCTCGTCACCGTTGCTGGCATCTCAGCATGGATCAGCGGCATCAGAAGTCCACCGGGGCCGGCACGGTCAGATCGTCATCCAGCTTCGCCCCGATTCCGAGTTTGTCCTTGATCCGCTTTTCGATCTCGGCGGCCATGTCGGGGTTGTCGCCGAGGAACTTGCGCGCGTTCTCCTTGCCCTGACCCAACTGATCACCTTCGTAGGTGTACCAAGCGCCTGACTTCCGGACGACTCCCTGCTCCACGCCCAGATCGATCAGCGAACCTTCCTTGCTGATCCCATGGCCGTACAGAATGTCGAACTCCGCCTGCTTGAACGGAGGAGCGCACTTGTTTTTCACCACCTTGACGCGGGTCCGGTTCCCCACCGCGTCCGAACCGTCCTTGAGTGTCTCGATCCGGCGGATATCCAGCCGTACCGAGGCGTAGAACTTCAGCGCCTTGCCACCTGTGGTGGTCTCCGGTGAGCCGAAGAAGACCCCGACCTTCTCCCGGAGCTGGTTGATGAAGATCGCTGAAGTGCCCGAGTTGCTCAGCGCACCTGTGATCTTTCGCAACGCCTGGCTCATCAGCCGGGCCTGCAGGCCGACGTGCGCGTCGCCCATCTCGCCTTCGATCTCCGCTCGCGGTACCAGTGCAGCCACCGAGTCGATGACCACGACGTCCAGCGCACCGGAGCGGATCAGCATGTCTGCGATCTCCAACGCCTGTTCACCGGTATCGGGCTGGGAAACCAGCAACGCGTCGGTGTCCACACCGAGCGCCTTCGCGTAGTCCGGATCCAGTGCATGCTCAGCATCGATGAATGCAGCGATCCCACCGGCCCGCTGGGCGTTGGCCACGGCGTGGAGTGCGACCGTCGTCTTCCCGGAGGATTCCGGGCCGTACACCTCGATCACCCGGCCACGGGGCAGGCCGCCGATGCCCAGCGCCACGTCCAAGGCGATCGACCCGGTCGGGATCACCTCGACGGGTGCGCGACCCTCCTCACCGAGGCGCATTACCGAGCCTTTGCCGTGCTGCTTGTCGATCTGAGCCAAGGCGATCTCAAGCGCCTTCTCCCGATCCGGTGCTGATGCCATCTGACGGTCCACCTCGCTGGTTGGTCTGTATGGGCCCCTGCTGGGTCCCTGTTGGTCGCTGCCGACGCTAAGCGGTAGGACCGACAATCTGCGGCGGCACGCGCCGGGCCTGTGGACGCAAGACCCGGCTGTGGACAACACAGTAAGCGAACACGTGTTCGAGGCGGTGAATGACACGCCGATGTGCTAGGGCCCTGCGGCCAACGGCGGGTTCTCCGCGTTCAGCGTCGCCCTTCGGGGACCTCGAAAGCCACGCAGACCGCGGCCCACACTCGTCTGGTGTCGATCCCCGCCTCCAGCGCTCCATCGACCGTCCGCCCGCCGAGCTCGGCAAACACATGATCGTGAGCTAGTGCGGCCGCTCGAACCGGCCCGAATTCCTCGTCCATGCGCCGGCGGAGATGGGTGATACGCACTGATCCAGGTTAAGGGTGCCGACCCCCGGCTATCGTGAGGGCATGCTCGCTCAGGGCGACCCGACCGGACTGTCTTCCACCACCGGACAGCTGGTGATTCTTTTGGGTCTGCTCTCCGCGCTGGTCGTGCTCATCCGTTGGTGGTGGCAGCAGCGGGGCCGCTGAGCGGCATCACCCCGGAGAGCTCCCGGGTGGGGTGGCCCGGATCGGATGCCCCGCTGCGGTCAGGCAGCGTCCGGTGGCGAGGTCGAAGCGCCAGCCGTGCAGGGCGCAGGTGAGCACCCCATCGCTGACGCTGCCGAACTCGGCCAGGTCGGCACGCAGGTGCGGGCAGCGGCGTTGCACCTGCCAGCCATCCAGAGTGATGTCGGATCCGTCGTCGTTGCGCTCGTCGTACCAGTTCTCGACGTAGTCGATGCGTTCCTGGGACAGGCATTTGAAGAACACGTAGACGAACTCGTTGTACGGACCGATCCGGGAGGCCCGGAACCGCAGGGACAGGAACAGGCTGTTCGACCAGTCCACCTCGCGGCGGGCGAGATTGCCGGCGACCAGTTCCGCTGAGGTGGACAGCCGGTAACGGCAGTGCTCGCCGGCGAACTCACGCACTTCACGGGCGACGAAGTCGATCACCAGGGAGTCCGCACCGACGTCCAGCCGGATCGGCCCACCCACGCCGTCGCAGATGTGGTCCGCCCTCTTCAGCAGCGGCTCCCACCACTGCTTGAGCTGCTCGAGCAGATCCGCGGGTACCGGAGCCCGACCGTCCCGCTCCCGCACCAGAACCAGTCGCGCCCGCGCCTGGTACTCCCGCAAGTAGGCGATCTTGTCCTCGAAGATGGTGGTGATCTCGGCGCTGGAGTGCCGGTGGGTGAGCGCGCAGTGGGCGCCGTCCAGCTCCGCGACGCTTCCAGGTAGCAGCAGATGCGCCGAGACCTCGGGACGCGCGCAGCGCAGCTCAGCGAGGAACTGCCGCTGATCGGTGAAGATGCTGTCCCCGTCCTGGCCGTGCCCGTTGAGGTGGAACAGCTCGTCGTCGAGGAAACAGGGCGGCCCCGCGGTGGGGAACACGTGCGCGGCACTCACCGCGTCGATGTAGCGCAACGCCCGGTCGGTCTGCCCGGCCCGCTTCCGGCGGGCGAACTCCCGGCGCGCACCCACTGGCAGGTCGTAGACCATCGGCCACCAGATCGCACCGGAGAACTGGGTGAAATACCCGTGCACCGCGCCGAAATCCCGAAGCCGATCGACGTCCAGCGGGTGCGCGTCATTCTGGTTGAGGATCACGGTGCGGCCATCGTCCAGGGACAGCGCGGAGTCCCCGATCGGTCCGTCGCTGGGCCCGGTCAGCGCTGTGATCATGATGCGCAGGCCGTCCCGGGTCACCGGGACACCGGAGCGGGTGCGCAGGAAGCTCCGGAACCCGAGACCGGCGAGTTCCCGCTCCAGCTCATCAGTGGGGTAGTCGGGGAGCAGGACCGTGGTGTCCTTACGCACGTGCCTGCGGAGTAACTCGGCATCGAAGTGGTCCCGGTGCAGGTGCGAGACATACAGGTAGTCGGCGCGCCCGAGGGTGTCCCAGTCCAGATCACTGTTGTCGGGGAAGGGGAACCACGACCCGAAGAACGCGGGGTTCACCCACGGGTCGCAGAGCACGCTGCCGGCGAGGGTCTCAATGAACAACCCGGCGTGCCCGATTCCGGTGACCTGCATGCGCGCTCCTCCTGTGTGGCATACCCGGGGAGATGGTGCCATCCATCCCGAGCCATTGCCCGGTC
Source organism: Pseudonocardiaceae bacterium (assembly GCA_036501085.1). Classification (GTDB taxonomy): domain Bacteria; phylum Actinomycetota; class Actinomycetes; order Mycobacteriales; family Pseudonocardiaceae. The sequence goes on from DASYAZ010000013.1 coordinate 24,737, forward strand.
CGGAGGCGACCAGCGCGGCATACGCTGCACAACAGCACCTGATTCATCGGGGCTACTGAGCGGGAGGGGGCCACCACCGTGACCGACGTGTTTCGATCCAGCGACCACGAGCAGGTCGTGTTCTGCCGCGACGAGCCCGCTGGACTGTGCGCCATCATCGCCATCCACTCCACGGCGCTGGGTCCAGCCCTGGGCGGCACCCGGTTCCATCCCTACCTCAGCGAGGACGAGGCACTCGCTGATGTGCTACACCTCTCGCGGGCGATGTCATACAAGAACGCCCTCGCCGGACTGGACCACGGAGGGGGCAAAGCAGTCATCCTCGGCGATCCCGCCCGGGACAAGACCGAGGTGCTGCTGCGGGCCTACGGTCGCTTCGTGCAGTCCTTGGGTGGGCGCTACGTCACCGCATGTGACGTCGGTACCTACGTCGAGGACATGGACGTGGTCGCCAGGGAGTCGGAGTTCGTCACCGGCCGTTCCGTGACCCACGGGGGTGCGGGCGACTCCTCGATCCTGACCGCCTTCGGTGTCTTCCAGGGAATGCGCGCAGCTGCCGAGCACATCTGGGGTACGCCCACGCTGTCCGGGCGGCGGGTGGGCATCGCGGGGGTCGGCAAGGTCGGCCGGCTTCTCGTCGATCATGTGCTGGCCGAGGGCGCCGAGGTGCTCGTGTCCGATGTCAGCCAACGGGCCATCGAGCAGATCCGCGCTGCCCATCCCGAGGTGGTCGTGGCGCCTGACACCGACACCCTGGTGCGCGAGCCTATCGACGTGTACGCCCCGTGCGCGCTCGGCTCGGCACTGGACGACCTGACGGTCACCGCACTGCGGGCCAAGATCGTCTGCGGCGGGGCGAACAACCAGCTCGAGCATCCGGGGGTGGAGAAACTCCTCGACGAACGGGGCATCCTCTACGCACCGGACTATGTGGTGAACGCCGGCGGAGTCGTGCAGGTGGCCGACGAGATCGGGGGCTTCGACTTCCAGCGGGCCAAAGCACGCGTCACCCAGATCTTCGACACCACGCGAAAGATCTTCGAACTGGCTGAGCGGGACGGTGTCCCACCGGCCGTCGCCGCGGACCAGCTCGCCGAGCGGCGGATCGCCGAGGTGGGCCGGCTACGCACGATCCTCGTGGACGGTCGCACTGGTCGCACTGCCCTGCGCAGGGTGATACAACCCTAGATTGTCGGTGGGGCGCGCCATCATGGTCAGCGTGGATGTGCTCGAGCGCTTCTCCCCGGCGACCCGGGACTGGTTCGCCGGCGCCTTCGCCGCGCCCACCGCCGCACAGCTCGGCGCGTGGAACGCGGTGGCGGCCGGGGAGCACGTCCTGGTGGTGGCGCCCACCGGTTCAGGCAAGACTCTCGCCGCGTTCCTGTGGGCCCTGGATCAGCTGGCCGTCGCCGGGCCACCGGAGGAGCCGAAGAGGCGTTGCCGGGTGCTCTACATCTCCCCACTCAAGGCGTTAGCGGTGGACGTGGAGCGCAACCTGCGGTCTCCACTGACCGGCATCCGGCAGGCCGCGCATCGACTGGGCCTGCCCCAGCCGGACATCCAGGTGGGAATGCGCACCGGCGACACGCCCGCCGACCAGCGCCGCGCCTTCGCCCGGGCGCCGACAGACGTGCTCGTGACCACACCGGAATCGCTGTTCTTGCTGCTGACCTCGACCGCCAGGGAGTCGCTGCGCGGGATCCACACCGTGATCATCGACGAGGTGCACGCCGTCACCGCAACCAAGCGCGGCGCGCACCTGGCGCTGTCCTTGGAACGCCTGGACGCCCTGCTCGCCAGACCCGCCCAGCGAATCGGCCTGTCCGCCACGGTACGACCGGTCGAGGAAGTCAGCGCGCTGCTCGCCGGCGGCCGGCCTGTGCAGGTGGTGCAACCGCCAACGGCCAAGACGGTCGAGATCTCGGTGCAGGTGCCGGTCCCCGACATGGCAGCGCTGGGCGAACCGGTACCGGGTGCACCGGTGCTGGGTGACTCGACGGGTGGTCCGGCCGGGGAAGGCACACCGGCCCAGCACCGCGCCTCGATCTGGCCGGCGGTGGAGCGCCGGGTGCTGGAGCTGGTGCGGGCACACCGCTCGACGATCGTCTTCGCCAACTCACGCCGGCTGGCCGAACGGCTGACCGCGCGGCTGAACGAGCTGGCTGTCGACGAGCCGGCAGCACCCCGAGACCGGATGCCGGCCGAGCTGATGGGCCAAGCCGGGCTCGCCGGCGGCACACCAGTGGTGATCGCCAAGGCACACCACGGTTCGATGTCGCGCGACCAGCGAACCCTGGTCGAGGAGGAGCTCAAATCCGGCCGGTTGCCCTGCGTGGTCGCGACCTCCTCGCTCGAGCTGGGCATCGACATGGGAGCGGTGGACCTCGTCGTGCAGATCGAGTCCCCGCCGTCGGTGGCCTCCGGGTTGCAGCGGATCGGGCGGGCCGGGCACCAGGTGGGAGCAGTCTCACGAGGTGTGGTGTTCCCCAAGTTCCGTGGCGACCTGGTGTCCTGCGCAGTGGTGTCCGAACGCATGGCCAATGGGGCGATCGAGGCGCTGCGCTACCCGCGCAACCCCCTCGACGTGCTCGCTCAACAGGTCGTGGCCATGGTCGCGCTGGATCGGTGGACGGTCGACGAGCTCGCCGCGGTGGTGCGCCGAGCCGCGCCCTACTCAGCGCTCCCCGACTCGGCACTACACACAGTCCTGGACATGCTCGCGGGGCGTTACCCCTCCGAAGAGTTCGGTGAGCTGCGCCCGCGGATCGTCTGGGACCGGATCACCGACGAGCTGCGCGGCCGGCCGGGGGCACAACGGCTGGCAGTCACCTCGGGAGGCACGATCCCGGACCGCGGGCTGTTCACGGTGATGACCCCTGGGGGCGCCGACGGCGCGGGCTCGCGGGTAGGTGAGCTCGATGAGGAGATGGTCTACGAGTCACGCGTCGGCGATACCTTCCTGCTCGGCTCGACGTCCTGGAAGATCATCGATATCACCCACGACCGGGTCATCGCGGCGCCCGTTCCCGGCGAACCGGCTCGGATGCCCTTCTGGAAAGGCGATGCGCCCGGCAGACCCCTGGAGCTGGGACGGGCGCTGGGGGCATTCGTCCGCGAGTTGAGTAGTGCCGGAGCGCAAGCGGCCCGCTCCCGGGTGGAGGCGGCCGGGCTGGATAGCTGGGCCGCCGACAACCTGCTGGCTTACCTGAGCGAGCAGCACGAGGCTGCTGGGCACGTACCCGACGACCGAACCGTCCTGGTGGAGCGCTTCCGAGACGAGCTGGGCGACTGGCGGTTGGTGGTGCACTCACCGTTCGGCGCGCAGGTCAACGGACCGTGGGCGCTGGCCATCGGTGCGCGGCTGCGGGAACGGCGTGGTGTCGAAGCCCACGTGGCCAGCGCGGACGACGGCATCGTCTTGCGGCTGCCCGACGCGCTGGACGAACGCGGTGCCGAGGTACTGCCCACCGCCGAAGACCTGCTGCTCGATCCGGACGAGGTGGAGCAGCTCGTGATCGCCGAGATCAGCGGCTCAGCATTGTTCGCCTCCCGGTTCCGGGAATGCGCCGCACGGGCCCTGCTGCTGCCTCGCCGCGACCCGCGACGCCGCACGCCGCTCTGGCAGCAACGGCAACGCTCCGCTCAGCTGCTCACCGTCGCCGCGAAGTACGAGCAGTTCCCGGTGCTGCTGGAGGCGATGCGGGAATGCCTGCAAGACGTCTATGACCTGCCCGGGCTACGCGAGCTGATGTCGGACGTCCAGTCCCGCCGGGTGCGGGTGGTGGAAGTGGCCACTCCCTCACCCTCACCGTTCGCCCGCAGCCTGCTGTTCGGCTACGTGGGGATGTTCCTTTACGAGCTCGACGCCCCGCTGGCCGAGCGCAAGGCAGCGGCACTTGCGCTGGATTCCACCCTGCTGGCTGAGCTGCTCGGTACCGAGGCGATCCGTGAGCTGCTCGACCCCGAGGTGCTGGTGGAGGTGGAGGCGCAGCTGCAGCACATCGATCCCGACCGGCGGGCCCGTGACATCGAGGGCGCCGCCGATCTGCTGCGCACGCTGGGCGATCTCACTGAGGCCGAGGCGACGCAGCGTGGAGCCGCCCCGGAGTGGCTCGCTGAGCTCGGCGGGGTCCGCCGAGCGCTCGTGGTCCGGATCGCGGGTGAGCCCCGCTGGATTGCGATCGAGGACGCTGGACGGGTCCGCGACGCGCTGGGCGTCGCGTTACCGGTGGGCGTTCCGGAGACGTTCACCGAGCCGGTCGCCGACCCACTCGGCGACTTCGTGCTGCGGTACGCCCGAACGCACGGGCCGTTCACCGCGGCCACCGTCGCAGCTCGCTGGGGGCTCGGGGTCGCCGTCATCACTGCCCAGCTGGATCGGATGACCCAGGCCGGCGCCCTCGTGCGAGGCGAGCTACGCCCCGTAGAGCTGGGTGGTGGGGGCACCGAGTACTGCCACGCCGCGGTCCTTCGCCGGTTGCGGCGGGCATCATTGGCCCGGCTTCGGGCCGAGGTCGAGCCGGTCGAGCCGGCTGCGCTGGGCCGGTTCCTGCCGGCATGGCATGGGATCGGATCCTGGGATACCGCCAGCCAGCGGACCGGACCAGCGCGGCCGCTACGCCACGCACCCACCCCGGATGAAGTACTCAGCGCGGTCGAGCAGTTAGCCGGCGCGCCGGTGCCGGCGAGTGCGCTGGAGTCCCTGCTACTCCCCGCCCGACTACCCGGCTACTCCCCCGGCATGCTCGATGAACTCACCACCTCTGGTGAGGTGACCTGGATCGGCTGCGGCTCGCTGCCTGGACATGACGGGTGGATCGCGCTCGCTCCGACCGAACTGGCCGCACTGGTACTTCCGGATCTCGACGAGCCACCGGCTCTCACCCCGGTTCACCGTTGCACGCTGCGCGCTCTGGGCTGGGACCCGGCGGGCGGTCCGGCTGAGGGCGGCGCGCTGTTTTTCCGGCAGATCGCCGACCGGGCCGGACAGCACCTGCTCGCCGACTCCGAACCCGCACCCAGTGATGCGGATGTGGTCGCGGCGCTATGGGATCTGGTGTGGGCAGGATTGGTGACCAACGATTCATTGGCGCCATTGCGTGCCCTGGTATCCGGGACCTCTGCGGCGCACCGGCCGCGGCGGTCAGCACCCCGGGGACGGTACGCCCGGATGAGCACCCTCCGGCCGTCGATGCCCTCACGCTCGGGACCACCGACCACCGCTGGGCGCTGGTCACTGTCACCGGCGTCCCAACAGTCCGCGACCCAGCCTGATCCGACCCGCCGGGCCCACACCAGGGCTGAGACATTTCTCGAACGGCACGGGGTTCTCACCAGGGGAGCGCTGGACACCGAGCGGGTCAGCGGCGGCTTCGCCGGGATCTACAAAGTACTGCGGGCAATGGAGGATTCCGGCCGGTGCCGCCGCGGGTATGTCGTCGAGGGTCTCGGAGCCGCGCAGTTCGCTGTTCCGGGCGCCATCGATCGGCTCCGCGCGGTGAGTCAAGCCACTGAGGGCAGCACAGCCACCGTGGTGCTCGCCGCAACTGATCCGGCCCAGCCCTACGGCGCCGCCCTGCCCTGGCCACCCACCGTGGGCGACGTGCGGCACCGACCGGGACGCAAGGCCGGGGCGCTGGCCGTCCTCGTGGACGGTGCTGCAGTGCTCTACGTCGAACGCGGAGGTCGATCGCTGCTGTCGTTCACGGAAGACACCGCGGCCTTGCGCGCCGCGGTAGGCGCTCTTGCCAAAGCAGTTCAGCAAGGATGGTTGGGGTCTTTGTCCGTGGAGCGCGCTGACGGCGAGGCTGCGCTGGGATCGGCGTTGGCGAGCTTGCTCCGCGACGCCGGCTTCCGTGCTACCCCCCGCGGGCTGCGCCTACGTGCCTGAGGCCCGCAGGTCCGGTCGATCACTGCGTCGCCGGGCGTAACAACGTCCAGAGACGTCCGACGGCCTCTTGGTCGCCGACGATCTGGACCGACTGATCGGGCAGTCGCCCCCACGACCAGAGATAGATCTCCATGGGCTCGCCGCTGACCACTGCGTCTGCCGTGCTGAGGTCGGCTTCCTCCGCCCGGCGGGCCGTGGAGTGGCCCGGCTCGAAGGTCGCCAACCAGCACCGGTCGGCTGCCGCGAGGGCCACCACCCCCTGCTGTGGCAGCGACATCCTCAGCTCGTTGAGTCGGTGACCGAACCACAGGAACAGCAGTTCATCGATGCCATCGAGGGCCACCTCAGGGTCGACGGCGTGCACGGGACCGCCCGCGGCGGCTTGCACATCGACTCGATGTACCGCCGTCTCGTGGACCATTCGACGGCGCCAGAATCCGTGCGTGCGATCCGCCGGCCACCAGGTGTCGCACGGTTCGGCCGGGTCGTGCCGAGCTAGCTCCCCGAGCAGCTCGCTTAAGCCGGTCTGGACGAAGCCGATCAGATCACCATCCGAGGGTGCTCGTTGCCACTGCGTGGGTTGGCGCCCCTCCCGCACCCACATCTGGGTCACCCGATAAACGCTGCCCACATGCCGCAGCGTCTCCGCCAAGGTGAAGTCGGGACAACCGGGCACCTCAGCCTGTGCCGCACGCGGTAGCGCTGAGGCCGCCGTACTGAGCATTAGCTGCCCCTCGATCTCGATCACATCCAGCATCCGGCCGTAGTCGATCAGGGGTCGCGGAGCCGTCATCGGGGTATTCCCACCGCTGCGTGCGCCGCCAGGCTGAGGAACTCGCCGACCTGCCTGACCAGGTCGTCGGCATCACGGTGGGTCACCAGACGGTGTACGCCCGCCTCAGCAGCTGCCCGGGTGGCCGATGTGGCGGCGAAAAACGTCGACCACTCCGCAAGTTCGGGCGCCACGGTGGCGAGTAGCACCCAGGCACTGGTCGGCTGAGCACGCCGCCGCGGCCGGGCTCGTGCCGCCAGGACGCCGGCCGCACCGCGCAACGCGGCGAGGTGCGCACGGGCATAGCGATCCACCGGACGGGCGGCACACTCGGCGTCGACCAGTGTCTGCCGAGCCTGCGCGAGGAGAACACCCGCGCTCGGCGGGCGGTGGCTCGGGTTCTCGTACCGCCTGTCATACCGCGACCCGGCTGATGGGATGAGGGACACTGCGGCGGGCACGTCGGCCTCCTAGGTCGGAGAATCGTGAGGGGACACGGGTCTACCGCCGTGGGGAAGCCGGCGGGGCTCGGTGGAGGCGCGCTTCCCCCGCACCGCCACCGAGCCGTGTTCGAACGTATGTTCGACACCGTGCAAGAGTAACCCTGCCAGGCGCAGTTCCGTCAAGTGCCAATCTTCGCCAGTCCGGCAGGTGTCACCTGGCCGTGGTCTCATTGATTGGTGCACGCTGTCGACAGCGCCCGACTCGTCGTGATGTCGGCCCGTACAGGAGGCCGCCCGTGACCGCCCTGCCCGCCGGTGAGCCGGCTCGGCTGGTTGAGCTGACGGCCGCTCAGCTGAGAGTGCGGCTCGATGAAGCGCTGCGGATCTATGTCACCGCGATGCACTATCCACCAGGCACCGTGCGGCATCGCAGCCCGATGTGGTTGGAGCACATGCTGCGGACCGGCTGGCTGAGCATGGCTGCTTTCGATGCCGACACCTTGGTGGGCATCGGGTACGGCTACCGCGGAGCGCCGGGCCAGTGGTGGCACGACGAGGTACACCGCGGACTCATGAGCGCTGATCCTGCCGCAGCACGACGGGAGCTCGCCGACTACTTCGAGCTCACCGAACTACACGTGCATCCGGATGCCCAGGGCAGGGGAATCGGCACCGCCCTACTCACCGAACTTCTGTCCAGGGTGGATGCACCGCGGGTTCTCCTGTCTACTCCCGAGGGCCCCACCAGAGCCTGGCGGCTCTACCGCCGGTTCGGATTCACCGACCTGCTGCGCCACTACCGCTTCACCGGAGACTCCCGAAAGTTCGCCGTGCTGGGACGCTCCTTGCCGCTCTAGTCCCACCGTGGTCCACCGAGATCTGCTGCCGACAAGAACACCCGTGACGGTGATTGGCGGTACTTGAAGAGCCACGTACTGAACCGGGATCACTTCGGGACCGAACCCGGGCACATGGCGGCGCGAACGACCCCTATCGTCGATGCGCACAGCGAGTGCGTGCCCAGTTACGCGGTGCCGCCGTCACCGGGACTTGCAGGAGGTTCGATGGCGCAGCGGAACGCCACCCGCGGGGCCCGGCCTCGAACCCTGGGCGAGTTGGAGGACGATCAACAGCTACACCCACTCGATGCGGACCTGCGCGCCGAGGTGCACCGCGAGCTGGCCGCCTTCCTGGGTGCCAAGCGGGACGAGGCGGCTCAGATCGACCCGCAGTTCGTCGCCGCGGTGGACACGCTGAGCGAGTTCGTGCTCGGAGGTGGCAAGCGGCTGCGACCCACCTTCGCGTGGTGGGGCTGGCGAGGGGCCGGCGGCTCACCACTGGACCCGCAAGCCCGGGCCGTGCTGCGGGCCGTGAGCGCACTGGAGCTGATCCAGGCCTGCGCCCTGGTGCATGACGACCTGATGGACGATTCCACCACCCGCCGAGGCGCACCGACAGTACACATCGAGTTCGCGGCGCGACACCGCGAAAACGGGTGGTCGGGAACGCCGGAACGCTTCGGCGCAGCCACCGCCATCCTGCTCGGCGACATCGCGCTGGCCTGGGCCGATGACATGTTACGCGGGGCGGATCTGTGGCCGGACCAGTTGGTCCGGGCGCACGTTGTATGGCAAGCCATGCGTACCGAGGTGCTCGCGGGCCAATACCTCGACGTACTCACCCAGGCCCGGGGCGACGAGACACCGGAAATCGCGCTACGTATCGACCGATACAAGACCGCGGCCTACACCGTGGAGCGCCCGCTGCACCTGGGAGCTGCGATCGCCGGTGCCGACCCGGTACTGATTCAGGCCTACCGTGACTTCGGTGCCGACATCGGTGTCGCCTTCCAGCTCCGCGACGACCTGCTCGGCATGTTCGGTGACCCCGGGGTCACCGGTAAGCCGGCCGGCGACGACCTGCGTGAGGGCAAGCGGACGCTGCTGCTCGCCTGCGCTCTACGAGCGGCGGATGAGAAGAAACAGACCGGCGCCGCGGATCTGCTGCGCGGTGCCATCGGGGACCCGCGGGTGGACAGCCACACGGTGGCTGCGGTCCGGGAACTGCTGATCGAACTCGGCGCGGTGGCCGAAGTGGAACGGCGGATCACCACCCTCACCGGCTCGGCTCTGAACAGCCTGCGGGCCGCGGATCTGGCCGAACCCGCAGCCACCCGGCTCGTGGAGCTCGCGGCGCAGGCCACCTGCCGGGTGCGCTGACCATGACACGCGTACCGTGCCACCCGTGCGCACCGTAGCCGGACCGACCGACCACGTCGTGGTCGTCGGCGCTGGGCTGGCCGGTCTATCCGCGACGTTGCATCTGCTCGGCGCGGGCCGGCAAGTGACCGTTCTCGAAGCCCAGCCACACCCAGGTGGCCGGGCTGGACGGGACAGCATCGGGGGGTACCGCCTCGACACCGGCCCCACCGTGCTCACGATGCCGCACCTCGTCGAGGAGGCGCTTGCCGCAGTGGGCGACTCGCTGGCCACCAGGCTGGATCTGGTGGCCCTGCACCCGGCCTACCGGGCTCGGTTCGCCGATGGGTCGGTGATCGACGTGCACACCGATGCCGAGGCGATGGAGGCCCAGATCCGGACGGTGGCCGGTGCCCGCGAAGCTGCCGGTTACCGGCGGCTGCGGCGATGGCTGACCCGGCTCTACCAGGTTGAGATCGGCCGGTTCATCGGTGGAAACTTCGACTCCCCGCTGGATCTGGTGGCCGGCTGGGACGCCGTTCGCGACCTGGCGACGCTGGCCGCGCTGGGTGGATTCGGCCGGCTGGGACCTCAAGTGGGCCGGTTCCTGCACGACAAGCGGTTGCAGCGGATCTTCTCGTTCCAGGCGCTCTACGCTGGGGTACCTCCGCAGCATGCTCTCGGCGCGTACGCCGTGATCGCCTACATGGACACCGTGGCCGGAGTGTGGTTTCCCCGCGGGGGGATGCAGGCGCTGCCCCAGGCGATGGCCGACGCGGCATGCGATGCCGGTGCCGAATTCCGGTTCAACACGACCGTGACCACTCTGGAGCACTCCGGGGATCGCATCACCGCGGTGCACACCGCTGATGGCCAGCGAGTGGCGGCCGATGCGGTGGTTCTCACGCCCGACCTGCCGGTGGTGCACCGATTGCTCGGCCGGGCTCCGCGGCGGGTGGTGCCGCTGCGCTGGTCCCCCTCGGCGGTAGTGCTGCACGCCGGCGTCCAGCCAGGCAGCAGTCCGGGCTGGACGGAGCTGGCCCACCACACGATCACCTTCGGCGAGGCATGGGAACGCACCTTCGACGAGATCATCTACGAGGGCCGGCTCATGTCCGACCCGTCGCTGCTGATCACCCGGCCCACCGCCACCGATCCAAGCCTGGCTCCGGATGGTCGCGAGCTGCTCTACATCCTGGCGCCCTGCCCCAACCTGCGCACCGCACCCCTGGACTGGTCCGCGCTCGGCCCGGCGTACCGCGACGAGCTGATCAGCACATTGGAGCGCCGTGGGTTGTCCGGCCTGGCCGACGCCATCGAGGTCGAGCACCTCGTCACCCCGGCCGACTGGGCCGCTCAGGGGCTAGCGGTCGGCACCCCCTTCTCAGCGGCCCACACCTTCGCCCAGACCGGACCGTTCCGGCCGTCGAACCTGGTACGGGGGCGGATCAACGCCGTGCTGGCCGGGTGCGGCACCACGCCGGGAGTCGGCGTGCCCACTGCGATCATCTCCGGCAAACTCGCCGCAGCCCGGATCACCGCCACCGGTGCGTACCGTCCCAGCGCGGTGCGTGGCTGAAACGACCAGGTCACCGGAAGGTCACGAAAGGTCACCGCTGGATTCGTGGCCACTGGGCTGTGGGAATATACGGCACAATATGACGTCCACCTCCCCGTCGCCCGCCGTCGGTTCCGGCTACGCCTCGTTCAACGCCGATTCTCGCCTCGACCCGGACCGGGCGGAGCCGGTGCTGGTGCTCGATCGCGTACGTCCCGGGAAGTTCATCTCCGGCACAGTGCTACTCGGCGTGACAGGTTCCCTCCTGCTGACCATCATGGCGACCGGTGCCGGTGCCATTCTCGTCACCGATCCCCTGCTCAGCGGTGGTCCGCTGTCCTGGATTCGCTACGGTCACGGGCAGGAACTCGCTACCGTCGGGCTTTACCTCGGCGCCGGGATGTTGATCTGGGCGTGGATTCGCCTCGGCCGTGACGTGCTGGCGGGTACCGTGACCGCCCATCAGGTCAAGGTTGCCGCCGGAGTGTGGCTGGCCCCCATCCTGTTCTCTCCACCACTGTTCAGCAGGGACGCCTACAGCTATCTGGGCCAAGGAGCGCTCGCCCTGCGCGGGTTGGATCCCTACCAGGTCGGGCCATCCAAGCTGCCTCCCGGTGTCATCGCGGACAACGTGCACTACGTCTGGCAGACGACGCCGGCACCTTACGGCCCGATGTTCATCTTCATCGCCAAGACGATGAACTGGTTGACCGGTGACAACCTGGTTCTCGGCGTGATCGGCATGCGGTTGGTGCTGCTGAGCGGCCTGGCGCTGCTGATCTTCGCCCTCCCCCGGCTAGCCGACCGACTGGGCGGCGACCCTGCCTGCGCGCTGTGGCTGGTCGTCGCCAACCCGATCACGATCGTGCACCTGGTCGGGGGACCGCACAACGATCTTCTCATGATCGGCTTGGTGGCGACCGGCACGCTGCTGGTGCTATCCCGCCGGCATGCTGGTGGGATAGCGCTGGTCACCGTCGCGATGGCGGTCAAGGCATCGGCGGGGATCGCCTTACCATTCCTCGTCTTGATCTGGGCGGCGCACCTGCCGGGTAACCGGCGCTCCCGGCTGCTGCGAGCCGGCGCCTGCAGCGTGGCGGTGTTCCTGGCCGTGTTCTCCGGGATCACCGCGATCTCCGGCGTTGGGCTGGGCTGGATCCCCGCCCTCGATACCCCGTCGTTGATCGTCAACTGGATGTCCCTGCCTACCGCGGCCGGCGAGCTCAGCCACGTGATGGTGATGCCGTTCGTTGATGTGAGTGAGCGACCCTTCGTCCTGGTAGCCCGGGTGCTGGGGATGGCGGTGTTCCTGGCAATCCTCGCCTGGCAGTGGTGGCTGGCCAGGGATGATGATGGGCCACAGACCGTTCGCCGCGCGGCTTTCGCGCTGCTGTGGGGGACCCTGCTGGCGCCAGCCACCCTACCCTGGTATTTCAGCTGGGCACTGGTGCTCGGCGCGGTCCTGACCTGGCCCCGCCGGTTGCTGGGATGGGTCGTCGCGGGCTCGATCTGGATGGTGCTGTGCACCCACCCCACCGGCGAGGCCGCGTTCGGTTCCTGGCCATACCAGCTTGGGCTGGTGACCGTGTCACTGATCGGGGGGAGCGCCCTGCTCCGGAAGGATCCGCTGGGCCTGCGACGGCGGACGCCCGCTGTCGATCCGGCTGCGCCTAAGCCGGCAGTGGCGATGTGATGAGGCGCGAACTCGACGCCGCGGGCATCACCATGCCCGCGCTGCGCGCGTCGTACACCCGCTGCCGCGAACTCAACGCCGCACATGGCCGGACCTACTTCCTGGCAACCCGGCTGCTGCCGCCGGAACGACGGCCGGCGATCCACGCGCTGTACGGGCTGGCCCGCTTCGCCGACGAGATCGTCGATGATCTCTCCGACACCCGCCCCTGGCGGCAACGCCTCGCTGAGCTGGACATCCTGGCCAACCAGCTGCGGGAAGGGCTGGCGCGGGGTCACTCGGATCATCCAGTGCTGGCGGCACCGGTGCACACGGCGATGCGATACCAGATCCCGGCCCAGCACTTCACCGATTTCATGCTCTCGATGCGGATGGATCGGCCGGTTGAGCAGGGTGGAATGGCCGGGTACCGGACCTTCGACGAGCTGGCCCGTTACGTGCACGGCTCGGCGGCAGTGATCGGGCTGCAGGTGCTGCCGATACTGGGCACCGTGGTCCCCCGCGAGCGGGCCGAGCCGCACGCCGCCGCCCTGGGGGTGGCGTTCCAGGTCACCAACTTCCTCCGCGACATCGGGGAGGATCTCGACCGCGGGCGGGTGTACCTGCCCGCCGAGGAGCTGGCGTCATTCGGGGTGGACCGGGAGCTGCTGAGGTGGTGCCGGCGCACCGGGAACCCCGATCCCCGGGTTCGCCGGTCACTGGCCTACCTGGTCGCGCGCACCCGGGCGATCTATCGCAGGGCGGCCCCGGGGATCCCGATGCTCGCTCCGGTCTCCCGGGCCTGCGTAGCCACGGCGTTCCGCCTCTACGGCGGCATCCTCGATGAGATCGAGGCAGCGGGTTACCACGTCCTGTCCCGCCGCGTCGCGGTGCCAGGCCATCGCCGGCTCGCGGTGGCGCTGCCTGGGCTGAGCCGGGCGCTCGTCGCCCGGGCCCTGAGCTAGGCACCCGCCAGCCGGTAGACGCGTTTGGCGTTACCCGCGCCCACCATCGCGATCACCCGTGCGGCATCGGCGGCCGACCACTCCCCGGAGCCCACCCACTCCCCCAGAACACCCGCCATGGCGTTGCGCCACAGCTGGGCGCCGAGGAGGTGCAGCTCGGCCGGGCCCCAGGCATCTGAGGAGAACAGCACTTTGCCGAAGGGCGCCACTTCCAGGGACTCAGCCACCACCGCGCGGGATCGGGCGCCGGTGTAATTCAGCGCCAACCCGACATCCAGGTACACGTGCGGGAAGGCATGTGCCAGGTAGCCGGCGGTGCGGTGATAGGGATAACAGTGCAGCAGCATCACCGGCGTCCGGCGATCCTGAACCCGGCGAAGAAAGTCGGTCATCAGGGATGGGTCGCTGCGGTGCAGGGTCAGATCGGGATCCCCCAACCCGACGTGAAACTGCAAGGGCAACCCGTGCTCGACACCCACCCACAGCAGGTGACGCAGCAGAACCGGATCAGTCAGGCGCATCTCGCCCGCACCCTGCCGTCGCAACCACCGTCCGGCCGCAGCGCGCACCTCACCGGGTCCAGGTGGGTCGGGATCGAAGTCCAGGCCGTGGCGGTAGGCGATGACGGACTTGAGTCCCACCGCGGAACTGGCGCGCTGTTCCAGCCTCACGGCGAACCGGTCTGCAAAACCGGCTGCACTGACGCCGCTGGCCGCCACCTCCTCGGCGACGGATTCAAGGCGCACGATCTCGGCCGCCCGCGACGCGGATGCGGATGCCATCTCCGCGACACTGAGAAGCTGATCAGCGCGGTACCCGCTCTCCACCAGGAACCATTCGACACCGCTGGCAGCCAGCAGCCGCCGGGTCGATTCCCGGGCACCGAGTTCCCGTCGCCGGGCGAGGTAGGTCTCAGCGGGAGCGTGCGGGGGCAGCTCGAGCAGCGGGGCGCACCAGCGGCGAACCGCGAAACCCAGCTGTGAATCCAGCTGGGTCGTGCCCACCGGTGGCGGCCATGCCGACTCGCTGAAACCTGCAGCGAAGCTGCCAGCGTCCAGCTCGGTCACGACCGCACCGTGGACATGATGGTCCACGAGGCGCACGGCGCCGACGGTGGCCCGCAGCGCCTCTGCGCTGGTACCGGCTGCTGGTGGAATCTCCGGAGCCTACCCGCATAAATGATGCATTATCGATGCATCAATGAGGCATCTATGAGTCATCTTTGATGCATTCGCAGTTCGATCGGGAACGAAGTGTCGGGGGCTTACGGTGGCGGCATGACGATGCGCGGCGACTCCGATCCCGGCATACCGGCCAGAGGTGGGGATGCGGACCTCTCGGTGATCGGTTCGATCCTTGCTGACCGGAGCCGGTGCAAGATCCTGCTCGCGCTCGCCGATGGGCGCGCACTGCCGGCCAGCATGCTGGCCGGCGAAGCCGGAGTGAGTGCGGCGACCACCAGCGCTCATCTGCACAAGCTCTGTGCCGCAGGATTGCTCGAGGTGTTCCCCGAGGGGCGCTACCGGTACTACCGATTGGCGGGGGACGAGGTCGGACGGTTGATCGAGATCGTGGCCCGGTTCTCCCCCACCCAGCCCGTCCGCTCGCCGCGCGAAGGAACCAGGGCGCACGCTATCCGGTTGGCACGCTGCTGCTACAACCACATCGCCGGCGGCCTCGGGGTCGCCATCACCGCGGCGTTGATCGAACGGGGTTGCCTCACCGGAGGCGATGGCAGCGCCGACCTCGGCGGGGTTCATCGTGGCCGGCTCGTGGGCGGAGTCCGCGACGAGATCGCCTACCAGCTGACCGGGGTTGGTCGCAGCACGCTCGGCGAGCTCGGCGTGATCCTGCCGGCCGAGAACACTGTGCGCTGCTGCGTGGACTGGACGGAGCAGCGCCATCACATCGCGGGGCCGTTGGGGCGCGCCCTGCTGGACGCCTTCACCGGCGCCGGCTGGCTTCGCCGTGCCGAGCGCTCCCGAGCGTTGATCGCAACCGAGGCCGGCAAACGTAGCCTGCATGCGTACCTGGGCCTGCACTGGCCGCCCGCGGCGGTCAGTGCAGCTCCACCTGCCCCGTCGCGCCTTGGACCGTGATCTGCTGCCCGGTACTGATGCGCAACGTCGCATCGGGCACGCCGACCACCGCGGGGATGCCGTACTCGCGGGCGACCACGGCGCCGTGCGAGTTGGCGCCACCCATCTCCATGACCAGCCCACCCGCGGTGAGAAACAGCGGGGTCCACCCGGGATCCGTCGACGGTGCGACGAGGATCTCCCCCGGCTCGAGGTAGGCGCCCACCGGGTCGAGCACCACCCGCGCCGCCGCCGTCGCCGTGCCTGCGGAGGCCGGCGTGCCGGTCAGCCGACCCTCGACCGGTGGTTCGGCGGCGTCATGGTGCAGGCCGGCGACGGCTTCGGGCTGGGTGCCATCGGAAAGCATGATCCGGGGCACCTGCCGCCGCCGCAGTTCGCGCTCGTAGTCCTCGCGGCTCCGGGCGACGACCGCGCGGAGGTCAGCACCCGCGAGCGCGGCCCGGACCTGGATCAGGTCGAGAAAGAAGATGTCGTCCCGTTCGGCGATCGACCCAGCGGTGGCGAGTTCGGCGCCGATAATGGCGAGCTGTTCCCGGGCATGCGCCAGGACGCGGACCAGGTAGTCCTTGTGGGTCTCCCGCATTCCCGCCAGCTCCCGCACCCGCCTCAGCGCGACGCGCACGGCGGCGGCCCGTAGCCGGCTGTGACGTCCCACTCTGGTGACGATCCTGGTCACCGTCGCCTCGGCGGCGCGGGCGCCACGGGCGAACTGCGCGTCCGGAGCGAGTTCGGGATCCGCCAGCCGCAGGTAGTTGGCCAGCACACCGAGAACGTAGGTCGGGTCATCGGACCACCGGGGCATGCCCAAGTCGATCTCGGCGACCGCGCGGTGCCCGTGCCGGCTCAGGAACTCCACCAGCCCCTGCTGCAGTGCAGGCGGCAACTCGTGGCGGTGGTAGCGGGCTGCCAGCGCGGCCGGGGTATCCCCTCCCAGCGCACTGGCGGCTGCGGCGTCAGCGCGGATCCTGCTCGCCAGAGCCCACAGCTCCAGGTCCATCTCGGTGGTGACGTTGTGCGCCAACCCGCGCAGCACCTCGTCCCACTCCCCGGACCCCACCGCATCCCGGGCGAGCTTGCCGGCCAGTGCGAGCGCCAGGAACCCGGCACCCGCCGCCGGAGTGACGGTCGGCATGATCGGGACGATCTCGGTAGCCAGTAGCCGCTGGACATGCTCCAGCCGCTGGTTGCTGGTCACCCCAGCCGGCACCGCGAGCAGTGAACCCAACTGGCTACCGATCCGGTCGACCCGCCGCCGGGCGGCCAGCGGCGAGACCAGCGCCTGAGCGATCCGTATCGGGATCCGGAAGCGAATGGCGACGGCAAGCACCTGCCGCAGGAAAGGCCACCGCGCGGTGCTGTGCACGGCAAAGCGGGGATCGTCACGCAGCTGCCGGAGCACCACCGCCGACCGAGCTTCCATCACATCGAGGATCCGGGGCACCAGCACCCGGCCGATCCGGCTACGCAGCACCGGGGTGACGTCGATGAACGGCCGTCCTCCGGCGTCCACCAACGACGGTGGTCCCGCGACCGGGTCAGCCACCGCAGAACCGAATACCAGCTCGGCTCCGCAGGAGACGAACAGCCGGAACGCCGCGATGCCCATCGGGGTCACCGGGCGGGTGAGCCCTTGCGCGAGGCTGAGACAGAAATAGACCCGCACAGTGCCATCAGGTGCCGGAGGTAGCGGGTACAGCGTGGTGATCGGCCGGGCCTGGGTCAGCCACAGCGCGCCGTCGCTGTCCAGCGCCCATTCGATATCCTGCGGGGCGCCATAGTGTGCCTGGACCCGCCGGCCCAGCGCGACGAGTGCCCGGATCTGATCGTCGTTCACGCAGGGCTGCCCGGCATCCGCCGGGCGCGCGAGATGCTCGGTGCCACCGCCCGGTAATGATCGGATGAGTACCCGCTTGTCGCCTAGTCGCCGCAGGAGGATCACGCCGTTGTCGTCGATGACGAAATGATCAGGATTGACCGCGCCGGACACCACCGCCTCGCCCAGGCCGGGGCTGGCGTCGAGAACGGTGTGCCCGCGATGACCGCTCACCGGGTCCGCGGTGAACAGCACCCCCGCGACCTGCGGCTCGATCATTCGCTGCACCACCACCGCCAAGCTCACTCCTGCGTGATCGATGCGGTTGGTGTTTCGGTAGCTGACCGCCCGGTCGGTCCACAACGAGGCCCAGCATCGGCGCACCGCGTCGAGCACCGCGTCCGAGCCCACGATGTTGAGGAAGGTGTCCTGCTGCCCGGCGAAGCTCGCCCACGGCAGGTCCTCCGCGGTCGCCGAGGACCGCACCGCCACCGGCACGCCGTCCCCCAGGGCGCGGTAGGCGCGATCCACCGCGTCGGCGATGCCCGCGGGCACCGGCGCGGCGAGAATCCGGGCGCGGGCCCGCTCCGCAAGCACCGTGGCATCCTGCGGCGGCTCGTCGGTGTTCGCCGCTAAGTCCGCCGCCACCTGCTGGTAAGCCGCGGTCGTGACGCAGAAGCCCGAAGGGACCGGGAAGTTCGCGTGGATGAGTTCACCGAGGTTCGCCGCCTTGCCGCCGACCACCGGCAGCGACTGCGCATCGAGACAGCCGAGGTCGAGAATGAGTTCCTGGTCGACGGAACCGGATCGCGTTGCGGTGGTCATACCAGACGGTAACCTCACCGCAGCCCAATCTCAACACTTGATGAAATAACTGGAGCCCGAACTGTTCCGCGGCCTGGCCGATCGGGATGAGGTCCATGGCGACACTTGACTTCAAGCCAGCTTGAAGCCGCAAGCTGGATACATGGACGCTTCATCTACCGTCGCCAATCACCATGCCGACCATCCGGGCTTCGCCGGAGTGGGCGGGTTACTCATCGGGCTGATCATGAGCGCCGCCGGCGGCGCGGTCGCCCGCCTGGTGGCCGATCTGGCCTCGGTATCAGGCACTGATCGGGTGATCGACATCGGTTGCGGGCCGGGCACCGCAGCCCGCGAGGCCGCCCGCCGCGGGGCGAGCGTGACCGGTGTCGATCCTGCACCGGTGATGCTCCGGCTCGCGCGAGCCCTGACTCGCCACCGATCGCGGCTGTCCTGGACCGAGGGCACCGCGGAGGATCTGCGGCTACCGGACGGGTCGGCCACGGTCGCCTGGTCGCTGGCCACGGTGCACCACTGGCGGGACCTCACCGCCGGGCTCGCCGAGTGCAAGCGGGTGCTCAGCCCCGGCGGCCGGTTCCTTGCGGTCGAGCGCCGGAGCCCTCCCGGTGCCACCGGACTCGCCAGCCACGGCTGGACCGAGCAGCAGGCCGAGAGCTTCGCGACCCAGTGCCGCGGAGCCGGCTTCGACGATGTGCATGTGGAGCGTCACCAGCCTGGCCGGCGCCCGCTCTTCGTGGTCACGGCCATCCGTCCCACCCGCAGAGATGCCGCCGGCTCGGCCTGACGATCCTTAACCACTGACGGCGATCACAGGAGTGTTGGGCTGATTCCCTCAAGGAGTGCCCGCACAATTTCCGCCGCGAAGTCCTCCTCACTTTCCGGCCGCAATGCTCCTGCGGGAACCTCGGACGCGAAGAAGAGGTCGAGGAACGCCCGGTGGAAGCAGGCGCCGATGAGCAGCGCGGCGGCCGCGTGCGGGTCGATGTCAGGTGACACCCGGCCGAGGCTCTGCTCCAGGCTCAGGTAGGCGGCGAGGTGTTGCGTTGCCTCGTGGGGTCCCGCGGCGTCGAGCTCGAGTCTGCGACGATGCGTTACCAGCAGCTCTGGGCTGGCGAACAGGGATGCCGCCATCGGGAAGGCCTGGCGGTAGAAGAGCACCGCGACCTTGGCCACCTCCTTCAGGTGTTCGACCGGCTCACCCTCACCCGCGCGGCTCGGTAGCTGGACCAGCGCATCGGACAGGCGCGGGGCGCGCTCGCGCAGCACGCGGATGAAGATCTCCTCCTTGTCCCGGAAGTGCTTGTACAGCGCCGCCTCCGAACAGCCCGCCTCGCGCGCGATCTCCTTCGTCGTCGTGCGAGTGAGACCCACGGTGCTCATCAGGTGGGCAGCAGCGTCCAGGATGCGCGCGCGCGTGCGAGCGCCGCCGGTCAACGGTGGTGAGGCAGCGTCTCGGATCACTGCGTCAGCATAGCTTGACAGGTGTGTGAGTATTCACTTACCTTCGGTTGGTAAGTATTCACCCACCTAGGTGAGGACTCATGAAACTCACTGTTCTCGGTGCAACAGGAGGCGTCGGGCGGCATATCGTCACCCACGCTCTGGCGGACGGGCATGAGGTCACCGCCGCAGTACGCGACCCGGCGCGACTCCCCGAGCGCCACCCGAAGCTGGCGGTCCTGGGTACGAACGCGCTCGAGGCCGCCTCGGTGAAGGAAGCCGTCGAGGGAGCCGACGCCGTGCTGTCCGGCATCGGCACGGCCGATCGTCACGACCCGCACAAACCCGCCTCCACCTCGGCCCGGGCCACGGTGCAGGCAATGATCGCCACCGACGTGCGGCGGATCATCGTGGTGAGCGCCGCCCCACTCAACCGCTCCGGAGCAGGCCAATCGCTACTGACGCGCCGGGTGTTCTCACCGCTGCTGTGGGCGATCTTCCAGGAGATCTACCTGGACCTCGAGCTGATGGAGCGCATCCTGCGGGACAGCGGCCTGGACTGGACATCGGTACGCCCGCCAAAGCTGCTGAACAGCCCCGGCCAGGGCCGCTACCGGCACGCGATCGAAGCAGACCCCGGTGGCAGCACCATCCCGCGGGCGGATGTGGCGCGGGCCATGCTGGACTTCCTCACCATCCCGGAGACGGTCGGCCACGCAGTCGGCATCAGCCGCTGACCGTGCCTGCCGTTCCGCACCTCAGGCCACTCAACGCTGCCGGAGCCACTTCTGGCCAAGCGCTCTAATCTCAGCAAGATCGGTCCAGCCAGTCGGCATCACCGGGATGGTGGCTAGGATGCCTGCCACGGCATGGTCACCCAGTCGGTGACCTTCCAACACATAGGCCTGCGATTCACCCCGGCGCCACCGGATCGTGATGCCGTTGTGACGATGGCGATCGAGGAATACCCACCCAACCGGCACGGATTTCGGATAAGTCCACCTTGGCTGCTCATGTAGCTTCACCATCAACAACGAGAGGAGTCCTGAGCACTCGCTGACGAAAGCCTTCGGCGATCACTCTGAGTTGGTACTCAAAGTCGATCTGTTCGTCGCGGCTGAGGCTGTCTTCGAACAGACCCGTGACGATCTCTCCGACCCGGATACCGACACTGCCGAGAAGCATCAGGAGTTCGCGGTCTTCTTCGCTCATCGCACGACCGCCCAGACCCACGTGCCGGCGTTTTCCGTTTGGTGGCGATCGTTGTTCTTCACGTCTGCGATCCCGCCTGTGTGCTCGTCTCATCGCCTTGCTGGACGGCACCCAGGGCCGGGGGCTGCCTCCGACTGTAAGTTCGACCCACATTCCCCGGGGACGGACGCGGAGCCGTACTTCAGCCAGGAATCACCCGGCACTGGGTGCCTCGCGATGGACTCTTTCGTTCGACTGGTGGGGGCGAACAGCGCAAACCAGCCGCACATCGGCTGCAAGTCTGCCGCACTGTCGACGCTGACCTGCCAAAATGTCACCGCGGTAGGCTCAGATCGGTAGCAGACCGAGAACACAGGACGGGGGGAGGGCTCGTTGGGGAAGCGCCACCGCCCGTGCTTAGTGCGCGCCCGCAAGTCGGTCGGCCTCAGCCAGGAGCGGCTGGCTGAGGTGCTGCGAGTGGACCGCTCCACAGTCACCCGCTGGGAATGTGCCGAGACCGAACCACAGCCCTGGCTTCGGCCGAAGCTCGCTCGTGCGCTCGGCCTCCGTCTTCACCAGCTCGATGAGATGCTCAGCGTTATCGAGGGTATCGAAGAACCAGCCGACGACGGACGTCTGAGCTCGGTGCTCACTGGGCGCACGCGGGTCGACCTTGCCGCCATCCACCAGCTTCAGGACCAGGTTCGCCAGCTCGGCGAGGCGTACGAGACCATGCCGTCGGCCTCGTTATTGGCACGGGCTGGCCAGACTCATGCGGTGCTGACTCTGTTGCTGGCCGAGGCCTACGATGATCGGGGTGTTCAGGCGCTGCATACTGCGCTTGCGGCCTCAGCCTCGCTCATGAGCCAGCTCATTTGGGATGCGTCTGGTCGACGCGATGGCGCCAGCACGCTCGATTACTGCGATCAGGCCATCGTCGCTGCGAATGAAACCGGCGATGCCGTGATGGCCGCCCACGCCGAACTTCGCAAGTGTTACGTCGCCCTCTATGGCCTGCACGGCGCCCGCAACCCGAGTCTTGGTCAAGCCTTGGCTGAATCCGCTGCCACCATCGGCAAAAGCACCAGCCACGCCCTTACCGGACTGGCTCTGTTACACGTGGCCGAGGCTTTAGCTATGCAAGGTGAATATCGCCAGACCGAACAAGCCCTCAGCCAAGCCGAACACCACTTCAGCCATACAATGGCTGATGATGTCGGCGCGGAATTCTTTTCGCCCAGCCAGTTCGGTCGACTCAGCGGTTCGTGTTACCTATTTCTCAACAGCCCCGAACGGGCACAGGTCATCTTGGAGGAGACAGCAGCCCTCCTGCCGGATCGACCCAAGACACGCTCCCTGGTGCTCGGCAACCTCGCCCTTAGCTTCATCCGCCAACGCCAGATCGATGCCGCTACCGGCACGCTCATGGACGCTATCGACCTCATCGAAGACACCAGAGGTGGCGCAGGAATGAGTGTGGTCTTCAGTGCCGGCCGCGAGCTGTATCCGTGGCGGGCCGAGCCCGCCGTGCAGGAAATCAATGATCGCTTGCTGGCGCTTATGGCGAAGAACTGAGGGCTAGAGGCTTATGTCGCACGAGGACGTTGCCCGCAAGGAAACCATTCGTCAGCGTATCTGGACTCAGCTTGAAGAATCCGGCGCTTCACCGCGTGGGGCACATGGTCGGATTCCGGACTTCGTGGGCAGTGACCATGCCGCCGATCTCCTGACCACCCTCACCGAGTGGCAACAGGCCGCAACCGTAAAGGCCAATCCCGACCACGCTCAGCAACCGGTGAGGGCACGTGCCCTGCGCCATGGCAAGTTGCTGTTCATGGCAGTACCCAAGCTCGCAAACATCAAACCGTTCTACCGGCTCGATCCCAGAGAACTCGGCGAGCATCCAGAACGATCTGCCGACCGACATATCGCCGCTGAATCGGCTCCGACGGTGGCAGTCCAGGAGTTACCACCGATTGACTTCATTGTCTGCGGCAGCGTAGCGGTGAATCACGAGGGCGTACGCATTGGTAAGGGTGCTGGCTATTCCGATATCGAGATAGCACTGCTAGCGGAAGCTGGCTTGCTCAGTGATCGGACCGTCATCGTGACCACCGTGCACACGCTGCAAGTAGTTGAAGAGCCGCTACCCCGGGTCGATCACGATTTCAGCGTGGATATGATCATCACACCCGACGAGGTCATCCGGTGCAGCCCGTCGTGCCGACCGCGCGGCCTGGAATGGAAACATTTGAGCCCTGAGAAGATTGCGACGATTCCGGTGCTGGCGGCCCGAACGGGCGTTAGCACAAGTTAGCGAGTGCGTGCTCCCTGTGAGCAGAAGTGGTCGAGCTTTCGTGCGCTAACGCCAGCTTCGCCGACCCAGGCTTGAAAGCCCGACTGCTGGCCGAAACGAACGCACCCACGCCGACCCCAACTGACACCAGGCGAGGCGAGGTTGTGGTACCGGTAACCTGAGGTGCCTGCATGCCACCCGTTCCATGCTCGGGTTCGGCGCTCACCCCCGGAAGCGAGACTGACCTACCGATGCTCGACCGCGCGGTCATCGATGCCCTGTTCCCCGCTGACCTGCCCGAACCTGAGCACTGGGAGCAGCGCTACCCGCCAAGGCAACTCCCCGCAGGCGCCCAGGTCACCCGGTTCGGCCC
This sequence comes from Pseudonocardiaceae bacterium, assembly GCA_036501085.1. Lineage (GTDB taxonomy): Bacteria > Actinomycetota > Actinomycetes > Mycobacteriales > Pseudonocardiaceae. Next base: position 48,272 of record DASYAZ010000013.1, read on the forward strand.
GTCACCGACCGGCTTCGTGCACATCGGCGGAATCCACGTGGCCACCATCGACCGCGACATCGCACAGCACTCCGGTGGCGTCTACCTGGTCCGGGTGGAGGACACCGACCAGTCCCGCGAGGTCGAGGGTGCCCTGGCCCAGTTCGCCCGCGCGTTCGCCTACTTCGGAATCCCTCCCGACGAGGACGACGAGCACGGCCGTTACGGCCCCTACCGCCAGTCTGCCCGGGAGCGCATCTATCTCAGCTATGTGCGCGAGCTGCTTCACCGGGACGCGGCCTACCTGTGCTTCGCCACCAAAGAAGATCTCGCCGCCATCACCGCCAGCCAGCAGGCCGCCAAGATCCCCACCGGTTACTACGGATCGTGGGCCCTGTGGCGCGACGCCGATCCGGCAGCCGTCCAGGCCAAGCTCGCCCAGGGCAGCCCCTACGTGGTGCGCTTCCGCGCCCCCGACGGCACGGACGGGCAGCGGGTCCGCTTCACCGACGCCATCCGGGGCGAGCTGGAACACGAGGCCAACCGCAACGACACCGTCATCCTGAAATCGTCCGACCAGGCGCCCCGGCTGCCGACCTACCACTTCGCGCACGCCGTGGACGACCACCTGATGCGCATCACCCTCGTCATCCGCGGCGAGGAGTGGATCTCCTCGGTTCCGCTGCACCTGCAGCTGTTCGACGCCCTGGGCTTCCCGCCGGTCACCTACGCGCACATCGCACCGCTGATGAAGCAGATTCCCGGCGGGAAGCGCAAGCTGTCCAAACGCAGCGACCCCGAGGCCGGCGTCGATTTCTACATCGAGGCCGGCTACCCCGCCGAGGCCGTCCTGTACTACCTGCGGGGTCTGGCCAACGGGCGCCTCGCCGAGCTCCCGCTCCCCCAGGCGCTCACCACCCCCATCCAGCTGGATCAGTGCGGGGTGGCCGGACCGCTGGTCGATCTGGTCAAGCTCGAGGACATCAGCGCCAACCACATCGCCACCCTGCCCGGGCGCCAGGTCCTGGACGCCGTTCGCACCTGGGCCGGCCAGTTCGATCCCGAACTGGCCGAGGTCCTGGACGCGCAGCGCGATCTCGCGATGCGCGCACTGGCCGTGGAACGTGACGGGGTCGAGAACCCGCGCAAGGATCTTCGCAAGTGGTCAGATTTCCGGCCCGCCTACGGCTTCTTCTTCCCGCAGTTGTTCTCCCCGCTTTCCGGGCCCGCTGATGAGCGCCTCGCCTCGCTGAACGTCGACGCCACCATCGCCGCGAGCTTCGCCCGCGACTTCGCCGACGGTTACCAGCATCTGGATGACCCCCAGGAATGGTTCAACCAGATCCGGGAGCTGGCGGCGAAACACGGTTTCGCGCCCAACGCCAAGGAATACAAGAAGAATCCCGACGCCTACCCCGGCTCCATCCGCGAAGCATCGCAGCTCGTCCGGGTCGCTCTCACCGGATCCACCCGCAGCCCCGACCTGCACGCCGTCGCCCAGGCGCTCGGTGCGCCCGAAGTGCTGCGCCGCCTGCATGCCTTGGCCGGCTAGCCCGGCGCCCGATGATCCCGTTCCTGCAGCGGGAGGCGGATCTGGAAGCGGGTGTCACCCGGGGTGGACTGCAGTTGCAGGTCGCCGTGGTGCCGGTTGACCACGACCCGCCAGCTGACGTCGAGCCCGAGGCCGGTGCCCTGGCCGACCGGTTTGGTGGTGAAGAACGGCTCGAAGATGCGCTTGGCGATCCCGGCGGGGACACCCGGCCCGGTGTCCCCGATCTCGACCAGCGCGAACTCCCCGTCGCGGGCGGTACGGACGGTGAGGGTGCCGGACCCTCCCATGGCGTCGGCGGCGTTGTCGATGAGGTTGGTCCACACCTGGTTGAGCTCGGCCGGGTAAGCCGGGACAGCAGGCAATTCCCGGTCGTAGTCCTTCACGACCCGGACACCCTCGCCCAGCTTGCGGGCGAGCATGACCAGCGTGGCGTCCAGGCCCTCATGCAGGTCGATGTCCCGGTAGGGGGCTCGATCCAGCTGGGAGTACTGCTTGGCGGCCGCCACCAGCGCAGTGATCCGGCTGGTGGCGTCCCCGATCTCCCGCACCAGGTTCTCGGTGTCCACGGTGTAGGCCAGCCAGCGCAGCGCACCCTCCAGGGACTCCTCCGGCGCGGAGACGGCGACCTGCTCCAGGTCACCGACCCGCAGCCCGCCCGCCACGAACACCGGGGCCAGCTCCCAGCCCTGGGCCACGCCGTGGTCGTCAAGCCAGTCGGTCAGCTCGTCCTCCAGATCACCGGCCTGCAGCGCGGTCAGGGTCGGCGCGCAGCGCCCAACCGCCACGAACTGTTCTTGCAGCACAGTCAGGGTGCGCAGGGCCTCCCGGTCGAGCCGGCCTTCGGCGAGCATCGCCAGCTTGTGCCGCATCCCGGCCAGCCGCTCGCGTAGCGTGTCCGCTGCCCGGCTGGCCGCGGCGGCGGGATTGTTCAGCTCGTGGGTCAGCCCGGCGGAGAGCTTGCCCAGCGCCAGCAGCCGCTCGCGCTGCCCGACCAGCGCATTCGAGTTGGCGATACCGACGAACATGCCCTGCAGCAGGTGCGTGGCCATCGGGAACCACCGGCGGAACACCTCGCTGAACTCGCGGGTCGGCAGGGCGAGTAGCCGGCACTCACTCAGTGCCCGCACCGAGGCGGAATACGTTTGCTCGACCTGATCGCCGAGATAGAACTGGGTGGCTCCGAAGTAGACCCCCCGCTGGTCGGTGCGGGTGATCTCGACGGGATCCCCCGCGACGATCCGGGTCATCTGCAGCTCTCCCGACAGCAGGACGAAGAACCCGCTGGCCTGCTCCCCTTCGGAGACGATGATCTCGCCCTCGCCGGCGTGCTGTGGTTCCCCGTGCGTGCGGACCCAGTCCAGCTGGGTGTCGGTCAGGTCGGTGAACAGGAACAGCTCACGCAGCTCTGCGCGAGACAGCCACGGCGTGGTATCGGTCACTGATCCTCCAGGTAACGATGCACCAAGGTCACGGCCATCGCGCCCTCACCGACGGCGGAGGCAACCCGCTTGACCGACTCGGCACGCACGTCACCGGCGACGAACACGCCAGGCAAGCTGCATTCCAGGTAGTAGGGGTCGCGCTCGAGCGACCACCCAGCCGGTCGGCGCCCATCGACCAGCAGGTCGGGACCGGAGAGGATGAACCCGCGGGGGTCCCGGGCCACGACGCCGTCCAGCCAGTCGGTCCGCGGCGCAGCGCCGATGAACACGAACAAGTGGCCGGAGGTGACCCGGGCGATTTCGCCGGACCGGGTGTGGCGCAGCGACACCGCCTCCAGATGCTCCTCACCGTGCGCCGCAGCGATCTCGGTGCAGGTCCGGACCGTGACGTTGGGCAACCCGGCGACCTGCTGGATCAGGTAGTGCGACATCGACCGCTCCAGCGAGTCACCCCTTACCAGCAGGGTCACCTGCCGGGCGTGGCGGGAGAAGAACACCGCGGCCTGCCCAGCGGAGTTGGCCCCACCGACCACGTAGATGTCCTGGCCCGCGCAGGCCGTCGCCTCCGTCATGGCCGAGCCGTAGTACACCCCCCGTCCGGTGAGCTCGGCGACGCCAGGCGCCTCCAGTGCACGGTAAGCGACGCCGGTAGCGAGCACCACGGCGTGCGCGGCGATCTCGCTACGGTCACCGAACTGCACCACGCGTGCCGATCCCCGGGCTTCCAGCCCCACCACCTCGCGAGCCGAGAGCGCCTCAGCGCCGAACTTCTGCGCCTGCCGGCGCGCCCGGTCGGTCAGCTGCGCCCCGGACACCCCGTCCGGGAAACCGAGGTAGTTCTCGATCCTGGAGCTCTGCCCAGCCTGCCCTCCGGTGGCTAGGCGCTCCACCAGGACGGTACGCAACCCCTCCGAGGCGCCGTAGACGGCCGCGCCCAAGCCAGCCGGGCCCGCTCCGACCACGATCAGGTCGTAGAACTCGGCCGCGGGCTGGGTGGACAGCCCGACCGCGGTGGCGATCTCCGCGTCACTGGGCTGGCGCAGGCTCAGCCCGTCGGGGGTGATCACAACGGGGATGTCCCGCTCGGTCATCCCGGCCGCGTCGAGCATCCGCTGACCCTCGGGATCCTCGACGCTGTACCAGCGATAGGGCACCGCGTTACGGGCTAGGAAATCCCGGGCCTGGTAAGACGGGGCCGACCAGCGATGCCCGACGACCTTGGTCTGCTCGACGCTGGACTCCCCGATCGCCCGCCAGGTCTCCACCAGCGCGTCGACCACGGGATAGAGCTTCTCCTCGGGTGGGTCCCACGGTTTAAGCAGGTAGTGATCGACATCCACCACATTGATCGCCTGGATCGCCGCGTCGGTGTCAGCGTAGGCGGTGAGCAGCGCCCGCCGGGCTCGCGGGAACAGGTCCATCGCCTGCTCCAGGAACTCAATCCCGTTGAGCTGCGGCATTCGGTAGTCGGCCAGGATCGCTGCCACCGGCTCACCCCGGCGCTTGATCTCCTTGAGCGCGTCCAGGGCGTCCAGCGCTGAATCGGCCCTTACCACCCGGTAGTGCTCGCCGTAGCGGCGGCGCAGATCCCGTGCGACCGCGCGGGACACCCCGGGGTCGTCGTCGACGGTCAGCAGCACGGGTTTGCCCACTTATCTCACTCCTGGGCGAGCGTGTCCGATGGGGCGTTCACCGATGATTCTTGGACTCACCTCTGCGCAAACGCCAGCGCCGGAACGTTGTATTTCCGCTCGACGACGACAGCAGCACGGTTTGCCCGAAATCGCCGGTGCGGATCGCCAGTGCGGATCGTCAGGCTCGCTCTGCGTGTGCCGGGTTCCACACCCGGGCTGTCCAGCCGCGACGCGAGAGCCCTCACGTGAAACTCGGTGCACTGAGGGAGCGCAGGCGCAGGTCGGGATGCACCAGCGACGAACACTTCCGCAGCGCGTACCTGCCAGTGAAAAAGAATG
>DASYAZ010000014.1:0-25277 GCA_036501085.1 Pseudonocardiaceae bacterium
ATCGAATATCTGCTGGAGAGCGGCACGTCGATCTACTTCCGGGATCCGGACGGGGCCCGGGTGGAGCTGATCGCCGACCCCCTCGGCGAGATGTACGGCCACCGCATCTTCTAACCCCGCCCTCCGCCTGCTGGTCGGCCCCGCCGGGCATTGCGCCCAGGGTTGGCGCGGCTGCGTCCGATTCGTTCAAGACAACTGGTCAGCCGGGTCGTAACCTCCCGGCCATGAGCATCGATGCGCGACTGGACGTCATCGGGCTGGTGGTGGCCGACATGGCAGCCTCGCTGGCCTTCTACCGGCGGCTGGGCCTGGATCTCCCGGCCGACGCCGATTCCGCACCCCACGTGGAGCTCGAGCTGCCCGGTGGGATGCGGCTGACCTGGGACACCGAGGCCACCATCCGTTCCTTCGCCCCGGACTGGATCGCACCCAAGGGCGCCAGCCGCACCAGCCTGGCTTTCCGGTTGCCCGATCCGGCCGCGGTGGACGCCGCCTACGCCGAGCTGTCCGGGGCCGGATACCACGGTGAGCACCCACCCTGGGACGCGTTCTGGGGCCAGCGCTACGCGGTGGTCCTCGACCCGGACGGCGTGAGCGTCGACCTGTTCGCCGCCCTCAGCTGATCAGCCGGCCCAGGGGTACCCCCGCGAGCGCGCGTACCTCGCGGGCCAGATGGGCCTGGTCGGCGTAGCCCGCGCGGGCGGCGACGGTCGCAAAGGGCGTCCCCCGCGCGGCCAGCCGCAGCGCCATCCGGAACCGGAGGACGCGGCGCAGCACCGAGGGGCCGTAGCCGAACGCGTCCCGGGCTGGTGGGTCCGGCTGGGTTGCGGGCCGGCACCTGGCATGATCCGCGGCCATGCCGGCGGCCACCGACATCATGACCCCGCTCTGGCGCGGTGTGGTGGTGTTGCGGGTGATCACAGCGGGCTTCGCGGTTGCCACGATCACGGTGCGTCACGGTGGCTACGCCCGGCCGGGTCTGGGCTGGGTGGTACTCGCCGTCATTGTCGGGTGGACCGTGCTGAGCTGCCTGGCCTACTGCGACGAGCGCACCCGCAGCACCCGGGTTGTGGGGATCGACCTGCTGGTGACACTGATCCTGATGGCGTGCTCGGCGCTGGTGCTCTCGCCCGACCAGCTCAGCGAGGCTGCCCAGCGCACGCCGTTGCTCACCACGTTGTGGGCCAGCGGCCCGGTGGTTGCCGCCGCGGTGCACGCCGGTGGGGTCAGCGGGACGCTGGTCGGCCTCGCCGTGGCGGTGGTCAATCTTCTGGTGCGCGGGGTCCTCACCGTTGATCTCGTCCGGGACACCATCCTGCTGGTCGGGACCGGCTTTGTGCTCGGGTTGGTCGCCACCGCAGCCCGCCGGGCGACCGAGCAGCTCCGCAGGGCGGCCGGCATCGAAGCCGCGACCGCGGAACGGGAGCGGCTGGCCCGGTCCATCCACGACAGCGTGGTGCAGGTGCTGGCCCGGGTGCGCGCCCGGGGCGGGCAGCTCGAGGGTGAGGCCGGCGAGCTGGCCCGGCTGGCCGGGGAGCAGGAGATCGCGTTGCGAAGCCTGTTCCTGGCGAGCCCGCCGGGCGCCGCCGGCGAACGCGATCTGGCCGGTGCGCTCCAGCAGCTCGCCGGCCTGCGGGTCGAGGTGTCGGTGCCCGCGAGCGTGGTGGCGCTGCCGGCCGCGGATGTCGACGAACTCGTGGCTCTCGCTCGCGAGGCGCTGGCCAACACCGCCCGTCATGGCGGTCCGGAGGCGAGGTCGTGGATTCTGGTCGAGGATCTCGGGGAGGAGGTGGTGCTCACCATCCGGGACGACGGTCCGGGTTTCGATGACCGGCAGCTCGTGCATGCCGAGGGGGATGGCCGGATGGGGGTGTCCCGCTCGATCCGGGGCCGGGTGGCTGATCTCGGTGGCACGGTGAGTCTGGCGACCGGCCCGGGCCTGGGTACCGAGTGGGAGGTCCGGCTGGCCCGTGCCCGGCCCGGGGCGCTGCGGTGACCGTCCGGGTCATGGTGGTCGACGACCATCCGATCTGGCGGGCCGGGGTGGCCCGCGATCTCGGCGAGCGGGGATTCCAGCTCGTCGCCACCGCGGCGGACGGCGAGGCCGCGCTGCGCATCATCCCGGCCGCCCGCCCGGACGTGGTGCTGATGGATCTGCATTTCGCCGCAGGCGGACCCTCCGGTGTGGACACCACCCGGCGCATCATCGACGCCTGGCCCGATATCCGGGTGCTGGTGCTCTCCGCGTCCGGTGCGCACGCTGACGTGCTGGCCGCGGTCCAGGCGGGTGCCTCGGGCTACCTGGTGAAATCGGCGTCGGTGGATGAGCTCATCGATGCCGTGCGCCGGACCGCGGAGGGAGACGCGGTGTTCTCCGCCGGTTTGGCCGGCCTGCTGCTCGGTGAGTACCGGCGGATGGCGCGGGACCCGCGGGGTGGTGCACCGCAGCTGACCGAGCGGGAGACCGAAGTGCTGCGCCTGGTGGCCACCGGGCGCACCGCCCGGCAGATCGCCGAGACGCTGGTGATCAGCCACCGGACCGTCGAGAACCATGTCCAGTCCTCGATGCGCAAACTGCAACTGCATAACCGCGTGGAACTCGCCCGCTACGCCCTCGAGCACGGGCTCACCACCCAGTAGTCCACCACGGGTGCGTCAGGGTTGCCTGACGAGCTGGGTTACCTCGCGGCGTGGAGGCCGTAGTGTGAATGGTGGGCCGAGCTTGGGACTGCCGACCGGGTACAGGGGGGCGGGGTGGCACCCGGTCGGCGTCCTGTGCGCCAGCGGCCAGGGGGAGTTGCCGCTTGCGCAATCGGCTCACCGGGCACCGGGGAGACGCCCACTATCCGTGCGGTCCGGCTGAGGTCATGATGGAGCCGGGTCCTACGGTTGGTTTGCCGACATCCCCAGTGTGCGTGATACGCCTGCCTGCTGACAACCTCCGAATCCTGTGACGGCCGCCCCGGTGCGCCGTAGTGACCCCGGTACGCTGACGCTCCCGGTAGCACCGGGAGTACTCGCAGGGACGGTGGGTAACGTGGAGTTCGAGCTTGAGCGGGACGTGTTCGCCGAGGCCATCGCATGGACGGCGAAGGGCTTGCCGGCCCGCCCCGTCGTCCCGGTGACCGCTGGCGTAGTACTGGAAGTGGCCGACGGCGCGATGATCGTGTCGGGGTTCGATTTCGAGGTGCTCAACCGCATCGAGGTACCCGTCACCGACAAAGCTCCGGGACGCGTGCTGGTCTCCGGCCGGCTGCTCGCCGAGATCGCTCGCGCATTGCCACCCAAGGATGTGCGGGTCACGGTGGAGGGCAACCGGCTGGCGGTGCGCTGCGGTTCGGCCCGGTTCAACCTGCCGCTGCTGCACATCGAGGACTATCCCGCGGTGCCCGAACTGCCCGCCACCTCGGGCAAGGTACGGGGTGAGGTCTTCGCCACCGCCGTCGCGCAGGTCACCGCCGCGGCCAGCAAGGACGAGACACTGCCCATGCTCACCGGGGTGCGGATGGAGATCGGCGCCGAGGCGCTCACCCTGGCCGCCACCGACCGGTACCGCCTCGCCGAGCGGCACATTCCCTGGACGCCGACCGGCACGGTGCCTGCCACCTCGGTCATCGTCCCGGCGAAAACTCTGGCTGATGTCGCCAAGTCACTCGGTTCGGCCAGCGAGGTGATGCTTTCCCTGGGCACCGACGACGACGCGGGTTTCCTGGGCTTCTCCGCAGGCGGTCGTCAGACGCTGACCCGCTTGCTTGACGGCGAATTCGTCAAGTTCGCCTCGCTGTGGCCCACCGAGGTCGCCACCACCGTAGAGGTGGACGTCGCCGAGTTCATCGCGGCGCTCAAGCGGGTGTCATTGGTGGCGCAGCGGTTCGCCCCGGTCCGGTTGGCCTTCTCCGAAGGAGTGGTGCAACTGTCCGCCGAGGCGGAGGACGAGTCCAGCGCCGAGGAGGAACTCGAGGTCGGGGTCACCGGCGAGCCGCTGACCATCGGCTTCAACGCGGGTTACCTGCTCGACGGGCTCACCGCGATCACCACCCCGCGGGCGACGCTGTCGTTCACCGAGCCGGCCAAGCCCACCGTCATCACCCCGGTTACCGGCCTGGAATCCCCCAACACCAGCGACGCGAACAACGCAGATGACGCGCGGGACGGCACCTACCGCTACCTGGTCATGTCGATGAGGTTGCGAGGCTAGGCCGGCGCGATCTCACCGGGTCGGACGGCGGAACGGCCAGGATTTGCGATTGTCCGGGTCTGGCCGGGGTGGCTCGGTGCGGCTGCGCCATCCGGCGAACTGGACGATCGCCTCGGCGGGCTCCATGACCGGGATACCGAGCGTCTCTGCGGCCTGCACGGTTGGGTGGTCCGCGGGTACCGTGGAATCGGCGATCACGACGGTGACGGCTGGAGTCAGCCTGCTTCGCGTCACTGCTCCATGTGCCTCCATCAACCGGCGCAGTGCTCCAAGATCGGCAGAATTGCCGAGATAAAGCACGTGCAACGGATCTTCGGCGGCCGCGTGACGACCCACCACGTCTCCAGTCTCCCCGACACGGATCCGCACAGTCGGTGTGAGCAGCTAAAAGATCACCGGCCGCGCACATCCTGCAACGTAAGGTATAATATCGGGTCCGATCCGGAGTGTTACTTTCCCGCTTGTTTTTAGCTGGTAATCCGGGATAACCGGGAACGAAGTGTTGCGTGCGCCTCGGCGGAATCGATCTTTGTCGACGTTCCGTTGTGCACTACCCGCTCGCCCGCCACCCAGACATCCCGCACTGCCCGGGCTCCGGCGGCCCACACCAGGTTGGCCAGCAACTGCCCGTCCGGGATGTCGAGGCCAGCGGCGAAAGCCGGGTCGTCGGCTCCGATGTGCACCAGGTCGGCCCACCCACCTGCGCGCAGTGCGCCGAGATCATCGCGCCCGAGCGCGGCCGCACCGCCCCGGGTGGCCATCAGCAGGGCCTGCGCGGCGGTCAACGCCGCAGCATCCCCCGTGGAGAGCCGGGCCAGCCGGGCCGCCAGCCTCATGTCCTCCCAGAGATCGAGGTCATCGTGCGAGGCTGGGCCGTCGGTGCCCAGGCCGACATCGATCCCGGCCGTCCGCAGGTCGAGCAACCTCGCGATGCCCGACGCGAGCTTGCTGTTGGAGGCCGGGCAGTGGGCGACCCCGGCGCCATGCCGGGCGAGCACCGAGATGTCGGTGTCGGAGAGTTGCACCGCGTGCGCTGCCAGCACCCGGGCGCCATCAGCCAGCACCCCGAGCTGTTCCAGCAGCAGCGGCACCGAGCCGAACTCGTCGCGGATCGCGGCGTCCTCGCCGGCGGTCTCGGCGACGTGGATGTGCAGCAGCGCTCCCCGCTCCCGGGCGGCGGCACCGGCCGCCACCAGCGCTTCCGAGGGCAGGGTGTAGGCGGCGTGCGGTCCGTAGCCCAGCTCGATCCGCTCGCCGGGCCCGAAGCGGATCCCGTCGGTGTCGATCCAGCGAGTGATGCCGTCGAGCATCTGCTGCCAGGTACCCAACCGGTCCCAGCCGGGCGCGGCGATGATGCCCGGGGTCACCACCGCACGGCTGCCGGCGGCCAGCACTGCGTCCACCACCGCGTCGTTGAAGAAGTACATCTCCACGCTGGTGGTGATCCCCGCGCCGAGCATTTCCAGGGTCCCGACCAGCATGCCGGCCCGCACGTCCTCGGCGTCCACCCGCATCTCGGCGGGCCAGATCACCTCGGTCAGCCAGCGCATCAATGGAAGGTCACCACCCAGCCCGCGCAGCCCGGTCATCGCGGTGTGCGCGTGCGTGTTGACCAGTCCGGGCATCAGGATGCCGGTCAGGGCCAGCTCAGGTCCTGCTGAGCCGGCCCTGACCGGCGCCGAGGAGGAAGGCCCGGCATAGGAGATCCGGCCGGTGTCGTCGACGTCGACCACGCCATTACGGAGCACTGCGCAGTGCTCATCGCAGGGCAGCACCACCGGTGCGCGCAGGCGCATCACGGGACCGGTTCCACGATGGCGTGCCGCAGCAGCGCGGTGAGCGGGCGCAACGGGGGCAACCAGGCGCCCTCGGCGGGCAAGGTCTCCAGGGTGATCCGGGGCAGCGGCTGCAGGAACAGCTCGGGGATGTCCTCCAGGTCCGTGAAACCCAGCACCTCGGAGTTGACCGCGAACGAGGCATGTTCGCGAAACCCGAGCACGGTGACCCCGACGCCTTGGGCGACGAGCTCCTCCAACGGTTCCCGGAACGCTCGGCTGTCCCCGGAGGCCACCAGCAGCTGACGCAGCAATCCCTGTTCGTGACGGGCCCGGATATGCGTCAGCATGTCTTCGTCGATGTCCGACTCATCGATCTTGGGTTTGGCGAACACCGCGAACCCGGTATTGCGCAGCGCCTCCACCCAGGGCCGGACGAAATCCGTGCTGCCGGCGGCGACGTTGGTGAACACCGTCGCCTCGGGTTCGGTGTCGGACCCGGATTGGGCGATCAGCCAGCGACCCAGGGCGTCGAATCTGGGCCGCGATGCGGAGCTGGGGCGCCCACCGAGGATGGAGCCGAGACTCATATCGATATTGGGCGCATCCCAGACGAGCAGCGTTACCGGGATGGACGGGGCGGGCGCCGGGTTCATAATCACCGATCCTGCCGTATCAGTAGCTCTCCTGGCGGCACTGGCGGTACCACCAGCGTCAGACCCGGGCGAAGAGCAGGTCACGCACCACCCGGAGTTCCTCGTGGGCGCGTTGCTCGAATTTGGTCACCGGCCGCCAGGCCGGGCGCGGTACGAAGCCCGCCAGCGCATCCTCGCCGGCAGCGGTGTTGCGTAACCCGGGCTCCGCCGAGCAGACCGCGAGCATCTCCTCGGCGTAGGGCTCCCAGTCGGTGGCCAGGTGCAGCGTGCCGCCCGGCATGAGCCGGGAGGCCACCAGGGCGACCAGCTCGGAGTTGACCAGCCGGCGCTTGTGATGCCGTCGTTTGGGCCACGGGTCGGGGAAATAGATCCGGACGGCGTGCAGGCTGCCAGGTGCGAGGTGCTCGTCGAGCAGCCGGAAGGCATCGCCGCGGAGCAGCCGCAGGTTGGTGACCTGGGCGTGCTCGATGCGGAGCAGCAGCTGTGCCAGCCCGGGTTGGTAGACCTCGACGGCCAGATGGTCGATCTCAGGTGCGCCGAGCGCCATCGCCGCCGTCGTCTCGCCCACCCCGGAACCGATCTCCAGTACGACCGGCGCGGTGCGGCCGAACCAGCCGGCCGTATCCAGCGGACCCGCCGGCAGGTCCAAGACGTCGGCACCCCACCGGTCCCAGGCGCGCTCCCAGGCGCGTTGCTGGCCGGGGGTCATCCGCCCACGTTGCGGGTAGATCGTCTGGCTCATCCCTGGCACCCCTACAGCCTGGACCTGCACCGGCGAGGGCGCGCACCGGGTCCCACCGGGTGCGCGCCAGGATGGTCGGTATGAACACGCTCAAGGAATGGGTCGATCTGGTGAGCCAGGAGCTAGGCATCACTGATCTCGTCTCGCAGGCTGCCATGCAGTCGCGGGTGCTGGATATGTCCAAAGATGTCGCGCACGATGTCGCCCGGCCCGCGGCTCCGCTCACCGCGTACCTGCTGGGTCTGGCCGCTGGGCGAAGCAGCGATCCCGAGGCTACTGCTGATGAGCTCGCCCAGCAGGTGTGCCTGCTGGCTCGCCGCTGGGCGGACGAGCACGGTTCTTAAGAAAACCCGGGTCGTTTCCGCACTGCCGACCCGGGTCCGCCCGCGGTGTTCGGCTTGCTGCCTGGGCGTCCCGGCGCTGCGCTCAGGCGGTGCATCCGAACGACTCCTACGATGCCCGGACGCACGGGCGGCCACATGAGGGGTTACCCCTACCTTGACCCCGATGGCACCCCGACCGGGCCGACATCACCTCCTGCGTCACATTCGTCACACGCGCCTCAGCGGGGAGGTGGGGGGATTTTCTGCGCAGGTGCCGTATACGGCAACGTGGGGAGGTAGTTGCCCGCTACGGCACCTCCTCAACTGAACACCCCACGACTTCCAGCACTACGGACAGTCACATCGCCCTCCTGTCAAGCCCAGCCGGACCGAGCTGTGAATAACAGGTCCGCTGTGCATGAAACCACCCCGCCACCCGGGCGATGAGCGCACGATGTCGGTGCCGGAGGCCACGGTGGGCGCCATGAGACGACGCATCGGTGACCGCCCGTACCGCACCGCCGCAGAGCTGATCAGAGCGCTCCGGGACGAGTATCTGCTCACCCAAGGTGAGCTCGCCGGACGCAGCGGCCTGAGCCGCCACCAGCTGTGCCGCTGGGAGAAGGGAACCCGCCAGCCACCGTTGGACGTGCTGCGGCGGATCTTGGCTGAATTCGGCCACGCGGTCACCCTCGGTGTGGAGTCGAGGACCGCCGCCGTCGACGAGCGGCTCGAGCTGGGTGTGGACGCGATAGGGATGGATACCTGGCTGATGGCGCAGCGTGTGGTGTGGCCGGCGCTCCGTGCGAGGGTGCCGCTGGTCGTCGGTGGGGAACTCGCCGCAGCGCTGCAGGGCGTGCCGATCGAGGAACCGGAAATGGTGTTGCACCTTCGGATGGCGGACCTCGATGCCTTCCAGCAGGTGGTTGCTGCGGCCCGATGCACGTTAGGTGTCCTGGGACCCTCCCTCGACTCGGTCGACCCGGAGGAGATCACCGTTGGTAGTGAGCTGGCGGTGGTTGCGATGATCGGCACCATCCGGATCCGGCTCGTTGGTCAGCTTCCGGTGTCGCGGGTCGTCGAGGTCGAGCCCGAGTTCGTGGCGGCAGGGACAGTGATCGACGTGCCCGTCGTGCCGCTGGATGTGCTGCAGGAATCCGGGGACCTCGCGCCGGCAGTGGCGGCGCTGGCCGAGCGGCTGTTGCCGCGGGCACCCAGCTAGGGTCGGCGGCTGTGAGTACCGGCATGATCGATCCTGACTTCCTGGACCTGCCTTTGCGGGCGGCGGCCAATGCCGCCTTGGACCGTGCTCGTGAGCTGGGCGCCGAGCATGCCGACGTCCGGATCGAGCGGATCACCCACCAGATGCTGCGGCTGCGGGATGGGACGGTGGCGACGGCGCAGGACTCGACCACCACCGGGCTGGCTGTCCGGGTGATCGTCGACGGTACCTGGGGTTTCGCCTCACACCTGGAGGTAAACCCGGCATCCGCGGTGCTCACCGCGCAGCGGGCTGTCGAGGTGGCCCGCACGCTGGCGCCGCTGAACGCCGAGCGGGTGGAGCTGGCCGACGAGCCGGTGCATGCCGGCGCGATATGGGTCGGCGACCACGAGGTCGACCCGTTCACGGTGCCGCTGCAGGACAAGGTCGAGCTGCTCTCGGAGTTCTCCGGCCGGTTGCTGGCCGGGGACGGAGTCGAGCACGCCGACGTCATGTTCCGCGCTGAGAAGGAGTGCAAGTTCTACGCCGACTCCGCCGGCACCAGCACCACCCAGCAGCGGGTGCGGCTGCATCCGGCGCTCACCGCCATCACGGTGGACCGGGCGGCCGGCTCGTTCGAGAGCATGCGGACCTGCGCGCCACCGACCGCGCGGGGCTGGGAGTACCTGACCGGCAACAGGTTCTGGGACTGGGACGGCGAGCTCGCCCAGATCCCGGAATGGCTGGCTGAGAAGGTCAAGGCACCCAGCGTGGCGCCAGGCCGGTACGACCTGGTGATCGATCCGACCAACCTGTGGCTGACCGTCCACGAGTCGGTCGGGCACGCCACCGAGTACGACCGGGCGATCGGTTACGAGGCGGCCTATGCGGGATCCTCGTTCGCCACTCCGGACCAGCTCGGCACCCTGCGCTACGGCTCGCCGGCCATGCACGTCACCGGCGATCGCATCCAGGCACACGGGCTGGCCACCATCGGCTACGACGACGACGGGGTCGCCACCTCGCAATGGGACCTGGTCGCCGAGGGGACCCTGGTCGGCTACCAGACGGACCGGGTTTTCGCCCGGCGGTTGGGGCTGGAGCATTCAGCGGGCTGCGCGTTCGCCGACTCGCCGCACCACGTGCCCATCCAGCGGATGGCCAACGTGTCGCTGCAACCGGACGCCACGCGTGACATATCGACTGCGGAGCTGATCTCCGGGGTGCAGCGCGGCATCTACATTGTCGGTGACCGTTCCTGGTCGATCGACATGCAGCGCTACAACTTCCAGTTCACCGGGCAGCGGTTCTTCCGCATCGAGGACGGCGTGCTGGCCGGTCAGCTGCGCGACGTGGCCTACCAGGCCACCACCACCGAGTTCTGGGGCGCCTTGGAGGCTGTGGGTGGCCGTTCGACATGGTCGCTCGGCGGTGCGCTCAACTGTGGCAAGGCCCAGCCCGGCCAGGTCGCAGCGGTCAGTCACGGTTGCCCGTCCGCGTTGTTCCGCCAGGTCAACGTGCTCAACTCCCGCGAGGAGGCTGGTCAGTGATCCCGCCCGACGAGCTGACCACGGCCGCGCTGGCGGCGGCTAGGGCTTCCGGCGCCGACGAGTGCATCGTGCTGCTCACGGACACCAGCGAGGTCAACCTGCGCTGGGCGAACAGCACCATGACCACCAATGGGCACAGCACCACCCGCTCGTTCTCGGTGATCTCGGTGGTGAACGGCGCCGGCGGCCCCGCCGTCGGGGTGGTCAGCGGCAACGGGGCCGATCTTGACGAGGTGCGTGCCGTGGCGGCGGCCAGCGAGCAGGCCGCCCGGCAGTCCGGACCGGCCAGGGACGTCGCGCCGCTGCTGGCGGGTGCTGCGGATGATGATTTCGCCGCGCCGGCTGCGACGACCGGGATCGGGGTGTTCGCCAGGCTGACCGATGGGTTGGCCACGGCGTTCGCCGACGGGCCGGGTGAGTTGCTGTACGGGTTCGCCGAGCACCGGCTGGAGACCACCTGGCTGGCATCCTCGACCGGGTTGCGCCGCCGCTGGGTGCAACCGACGGGCACCGTGGAGCTCAACGGCAAGGTCGCCGACAATCTCACCCGCAGCGCCTGGGCCGGTGCCTACACGGCTGATTTCACCGATCTGGACTTCGCGGCCCTCGCTGCTGAGGTGCGCAGGCGCCTGGACTGGTCGCACCGGCAGGTGGACCTGCCCGCCGGCCGGTACGAGACCATCTTGCCGCCCTCGGCCGTCGCCGATCTGATGCTGTACATGGCCTGGTCGATGGACGGCAGGCCGGCACACGAGGGGCGCTCGCCGTTCGCGGCCCGGACCGAGGCGCCCGGCGGTACCCGGGTGGGAGAGCGGTTCACCGACCTGCCGCTGCGACTGTTCAGCGATCCGGCCGCGCCGGGTCTGGGCACCGCGCCTTTCCTGCTCACGAGCTCCTCGGGCGACTCGGTGAGCGTCTTCGACAACGGTGCCCCGATCAGCGCGGTGGACTGGATACGCAAGGGCACAGTGCACGCCCTGGCCTACCCTCGCGGGGCCGCCGAGGAGCTGGGTGGGCAGTTCACCCCGCCGCCGGAGAACCTGATCCTCACCGGGGGTTCGGCGGCAACCACCGACGAGTTGGTCGCGAACACCGAGCAGGGGCTGCTGCTGACCTGCCTGTGGTACATCCGCGAGGTCGACCCGGTGTCGTTGCTGCTCACCGGGCTGACCCGGGACGGGGTGTACCTCATCGAGAACGGTGAGGTGACCGGCCAGGTGAACAACTTCCGGTTCAACGAGAGCCCGATCGATCTGCTCCGGCGGGTCAGCGAGGTCGGTGCGACCGAGCGCACCCTGTGCCGGGAGTGGAAAGACTGGTTCCCCCGAGCCGCGATGCCACCGATGCGCATCCCCGACTTCAACATGTCCTCAGTCAGCCAAGCCAGCTAGCCGCGTCGAGTTCTGCCCCGATAGCCCCCGACAGCGCTGCAGGTGCCGAGTTTCACCACACGGCTGCGGGAGTCGAGCTGAACAGCCATACAGTGGAACTCGGCGCGCTGACGGCACTCGCGCGCGGTTGCTGCGGTGCTCGTATCACCACAGGGGCAGGCCGCTGTCGCGTCGGGCGAGGTTGGAACACTCATACGGCTGGTGCGCCATGCGGCGGGATGGAAACAGCAAGAACTCGCCGACCGGTCGGGCTGGTCCCAAGCGACAATCTCCCGCCTGGAGCGCGGCATGAGCCGCGCCGCGCGAGACGTGGTGATCCTGACCGATATCGCGCAGGCGCTGGGAGTCCCACGTGCCGTGCTGGGTGTACCCAGCCAATCAGACCAACCTCCACCTATCCTCGACGGCGTGGAGCGCCGCGATTTCCTCGGTGGAGCCGCAGGTCTCGCCGTGACCGTGCTGCTGCCGCGGGACGTCACCACGCCTGGACGTATCGATGCCGACCAGGCGGCTCAGTGCTGGACGGCGCTGCGCCGCCTATTCGAACTGGATGACCGCCAAGGCGGCGCTACCGTCTACCAGGTAGCGGAGCGGATGGCGGTCCGGCTGCGAGAGGCCCTGCGCCGGGGTAGCTACGTGTCCTCGGTCGGACGCGAGTTGCGCAGTGTCCCAGCAGCGACCATGGAACACGCGGGGTGGCTGGCGTACGACGCAGGCTGGCAGCAGAAGGCGCGGCACTGGTGGCTGGAAGCGTGCCACTTGGCTGAGTTGGCCGACATTTCCGACTCCCGCGTCACGGCATTGGCCTCGATGGCTTTGCAAGCCAGTGACACCGCAGGTGGGGGTCGAGAGGCAGTGGACCTTGTCCAAGCGGCACGCACCGAGGCTGGTGATCAGGCAACCCCGATTCTGCTGTCGCTCCTGGCGGCGCGAGAGGCCGTGGGGCACGCGAGAATCGGTGACCGCACCGCCGCCGCTTCGGCAGTCGCTGAGTCTCGCCGGTGGCTTGACCACGGGCGGCGGGGAGATGAGCCCTTCTGGCTGGATTTCTGGGGACCCGCCGACCTCGCGGCGCACGAGATCAGGGTCGCGCTGGGCACCGGGCAGGGCGAGCTCGCCGAGACAGCCGCCCGCAGGGCGTTCGGGAGCGTCGATGCTGACGCCTTCCCGCGTAACCACACCTCCTACGCCTCCCACCTGGGTTTGGTCCTGATCCACCGCAGACAGCTCGACGAGGCCATCGCCATCACTAGCGATGCCGTGCGACAGATAGACATGGTGCGCGGCTCCGGCCGCGTCGTTGCGCGCTTGAAGCGAACCGTTGACATGCTCGCCCAGCAGGACTACCAGCCAGCGAAGACGTTCGCTGCCGCCGCCCGTCGACTTGTCCCGGCGTCGCTGTGACTCCGAGCGCGCCTCCTCCGCTCGGAGTGGACCGCCTCACACTCACCATGTACGGCGCAGACACGAGCGCGGGCCTGCTCAGCACCGTCGGTGAACTGTATGCCGAGATCTATGCCGAACCCCCCTACGACGAGGGGCCGGCGGAGGTCGAAGATTTCACGTCCAGCTGGTCCCAGCGGGTGGACCGACACAATTTTCGACTCGTGGTGGCACGACGAGCCGACGAACCCATCGGTTTCGCTTTCGGCTACCAACTCGGGGCTCGAACAAAGTGGTGGGAAAACACCCTTACACCGCTACCCGATGAGATCACCGTCGAGCATCCGGGACGCACATTCGCGATCATCGAGATAGCAGTGCGGCGACCGTACCGGCAACGCGGTGTCGGTCGCCTGCTGCATACTCACCTCATCGCTGGGCTCTCCGAAGAGCGCATCACCCTGGCTGTTCGCCCTGAAGCTCCAGCACCGCAGCACGCATACCGCTCCTGGGGATACCAGACAGTCGGCCAGATCCAGCCCTTCCCCACCGGACCGATATACGACGTGATGATCAAACAACCTGTTTGGTGAGTGGATCGCCGCGCAGAACCTCGACATCGAGTTGGAGACCTCGGCTGTCACCGCTGCGATGTCACGGCAGGAGCACGACCTTGCCGCCGGCGTGGCCGGTGGCCACCAGCTTGTGCGCTGCGGCGGCGTCGGTAAGCGGGAATGTCCTCGCGACCACGACATCCAGTTTCCCGTCGCTGGCCAGGGACACGAGCTCCGACCACGCGGCGGCGCGAATCTCAGTGCCCGCATCGGTGACGCCCCCAGCCGCGCCGAGGGTCTTGATCCCGGCCTCGTTGCCGTGCTGGAAGGCGACCAGGGTGGCGATCCTGGCCCGGTCCGGTACCAGCTCCAGCGACACGTCGATCGCCTCGTCGGTGTCGGCCGCGTCGATGGCCGCGTCGACTCCGCCCGCCGCGAGGTCGCGAACCCGGTCGGCCAGTCCGGGCCCGTAGACCACGGGGTCGACGCCGTAGGCGCGCAGCGAGTCGTGCCGGGTCGCACCGGCAGTGCCGATCACGCGGGCGCCACGGAGGATCGCGAGTTGGGCAGCGATCAACCCGACGCCACCGGATACACCGTGGATCAGCACGGTGTCACCGCCCCCGACGGCGGTGGCGGCCAGCGCGTGCACCGCGGTGCTGCCGGCCATCAGCAGCCCCGCCGCCTGCTCCCAGCCGAGCGCAGCCGGCTTGGGCACCACGGCGCCGGCCGGCCAGGTGACCTCCGTCGCGTAGGACCCCGGCACACCACGGTGGTAGGCAATGACCTCGTCACCGACGTGGACGGCACCGGCGGGTCCGATTGCCTCCGGCCCGGTGGCGCTCACCACCCCAGCAAGCTCCTGGCCCACCCGCAGCGGCAGCGAATCCCGGTCCCCGCCGAACGCGCCGCTGTACAGCAGGTAATCAAGCGGGTTCACGCCCGCAGCCCTGACCCGGATCGTCACCTCACCTCGCCCCGGCTCCGGAACGGGTGCCTCGACCGAGGACAGCACCTCGGGACCACCGAATGCGGTGGCCACGACCACTGTGGCCATGTCCCTCCTCACCTCGCGTGCTGTGAGTCATGCCGCTGCCATGGTGTCCTCGGGCATGTCACATTGGGAAACGACCATCAGAAGTGGCATCACAACCAACGGATGTGACCGTGCCTGATCTGCGCCAGCTCCGGACCTTCGTCGCGGTTGCCGAGGAACTCAGCTTCACCCGCGCAGCGCAGCGCCTCTACCTGGGTCAGCAGGCGGTATCGAAGGCCGTGCGGCAGCTCGAGCGGGCCCGCGAGGTGGGTCGCGGTCTCTCGGGCACCGTCAGGATTGGCGCCACCCCCGCGATCGGCCCGGCGGAGCGCGAGCAGGTCGCGCAGACCCTGCGCGACGGCGCGAGCGATCTTTCCGTGTCGCTGCTCGAGGTCCGTCCCGGCGACATCCGGCGCCTGCTGCGCAACCGCTCGGTCGACATCGTGCTGGCCCGCACCATCGCCACGACGGAGGGGATCGACTCCGCACCGTTGCGACCCGCCACGGCCGTGCTCTGGGTATCGATCACCCATCCGCTCGCTGCCGCCCCCTTCCGTCCGGTTGGCCCAGCTCGACGGTGCCCGCCTGCTGACCTGGAACCCGCCCGGCACACCGTTCACCGACCTCATCCTCGATCGACTCGGGGCCGCCGGCTGCACCGTCGAGCCCGTGCAAGCCCGCGTCACCGGAGCCGCGCACGCGGCGGAGCTGGCGAGCAGCGGGGCCGTCGCGCTGATGCCCGCCGGATGGCCACCCAGCGAGGGCATCGCAGCAATCCCGCTGGAGGACGACGCCGCGCTACCCCTGTTGATGCTGTGGCGCGCGGGAATCCCCACGCCAGCTGTCGAACGCCTCCGCGCCGAGTTGGCACCCCCAGCTCCCCACCCCGAGGCGCGCTAGCCCCGGCAGGCGCGAGCCCGCGTCGTGAACTCGACGCCACGGACATCTCGTCGCACCGCGATGTCCGTGGCGTCGAGTTCACGGCAATGCTGTGAACGGCCGGACAGGTCGTCATTGAGTTGGTAGGTCTGGGCAGCGAGTGGGCCGGCGAAGCGCTCGTAATGAACGACGTCGTGAGCCGGTACTACGGGGCGGGAGGCAACTGACCCCGCCGGTGCCGCGCTGGATCTGGCGTTCACCGCAGTGGTAGGGCGATCTCACCGGCCCATGGACGGGCTGGATGCAGGGCGTGCAGGCTGGCCGGCGGGTTCTGCTGATGCCTCGCGGTGGGCATGGGAGTGCAGCACGGTCGTGATGACCACCAGGGAGAACAGGCTGCTGGCTGCGGCTAGCAGGAAAGCCAGTGGGTAGCTGAAGCCCGCGGCGATGGCCCCGCCGAGCGGGCCGGCCACCATGATTCCCACATCCCAGAAGGAGGTCATGACACCGACCGAGGTTCCGGGGCGCAGGACCCCGGTTCGATCCAGAGTGATCGCGACTGTTGCCGGGTACATCAGGGCGACGCCCGCACCCGCCAGGACGACCCCGAACAGGGCGAGGGTGTGGGTGGTGGCGATCAGGGTGAGCCCGATCGCTTCGGTGAGCACGGACACCGCTGCGACCGCCCTACCCCCGAACCGGTCGACCGCGGGGCTGCTGGCGGCGCGGTTGAGCAGGAACGCGGCGGCGAACACGGCTAGGGCGTAGCTGTCGGTGCCGATGGCATCCGTGCGCAGGTGCAGCACAAGCAGCGCGGCGACGGTGCCGTAGCCGTAGCTCGAGAGCCCGAAGGCCAGGCCAGGTGAGGAAGCCCCCGGGGGGACGATGTCGGACCAGCGCCGGGGCACTAGGGAGATCTCCGAGATGGGGGCAGGCCGGCCACGGGTGGTGAACACCAGCGCCGCGGCGACCAGGCCGAGCACGACCACTGCTGTCCATACGGCGGTGAACCCGCTGGCGGCGAGCGCGGTGGCCAGGAGGGGGCCTGCGGCCAAGCCACCCCACATCGACAGCCCGAACCATCCCGCCACCCGGCCCCGTCGGGTGGCCGGCGCAGTGGCGAGCACCCACGGCAGGGCACCGGAGAACAGCGCCGCTTCGCCGGCGCCCATCAGCAGGCGGGCTACGATCAGGACGGTGAAGTTCGGAGCCCACAGATGGCCGAGGCCTCCGAGTGCCCCGAGGACGCCGCCGAGCATCACCACTGGCCGCGCACGACCGGCGTCGGCGAAGCGGCCGGCGAAAGGTCGGACGAGTGCGATGGCCAGGAAGGCCACCCCGACGGCGGTGCCGCTGGCCAGCGCTCCGCCGCCGAAGCGAAGGGGCACGAACGTCGGCAGCGCCTGCAGGGTCGCCCCGAGGGCGAGATAGCCGCATAATACGGCGATCCAGAGGCGCCGGACTGGGACGTGAACGGCCGTGGAGGAGATCGCCATACCAAGAGACGGTAACGAACGTTACTATCTCTGCCAAGGGACCGATGAAAAACTGAAGGCGCAGTGGAAGAGGTGGCACGGTGCCGGTACGGCCGGGTGAGAGGATCGACCCGGAGGGGACCCGAGACCGCATCCTCGAGGTCTCCGAGGACCTGTTCTACCGGCGCGGGATCTGCGCGGTGGGTATCACCGAGATCGCCGATGCCGCCGAGGCGTCCAAGATGTCGATCTACAAGAACTTCGGGTCGAAGGAGGGCCTGGTCGAGGCCACCCTGAACTACCGCAGTGAGCGTGTACACCGCTGGCTGGCCGAGGGGACCGCGCAGGTCCCGCCTGGCCCCGACCGGGTTCTGGCGGTCTTCGACATGCTCGCCGCCTGGTTCCGTGAGCCGGGCTTCCGCGGATGCGCGATGGTCAGCGCCGCCGCGGAGGACCGCGTGTCCGGCGCAATCCCGACCCGGTTGGCGCGCGCTCACCTGCAGTCCTATCGAGAACTGCTGACGCAGTTCCTGAACGAGGCGGGGGCGGTCGATCCCGGGGGAATCGCGCGGCGACTGCTGGTCCTCATCGAAGGCGCGACGCTCATCAGCGCCATCGATGGTGACCCATCGGTGGGTGCCGACGCGCGCGCCCTTGCCGAGGCGGTACTCGCCTCGGCAAGCGGGTTGAGTGGACCATCACCTCATGCCGGTCCTCACCATCCGGCAACACCGCGGCTCGGATGAGCCGGTCCCGTCTCGCCAGAAGTTCGATCATCCGAGGGGAACCAGCCGGGGAGCGTCTTGGCCGCGTGATTTCCGTGTGAGGCATTTCTCAATCGCGGGTCGCTGTGCTGCAGAGTCCGCCGGGATAACCTGGTAGTGATCCCTTCGACGTCTCACCGCCCTTGCCTCGCAAGGGCGGTCCTCGGCGTTCCCGCTGAACGCCGCTGGTCGGACGGGGGCCCCGGCTCACCGAGGAGACGAGCAACTTGACTGTGGCGACGATCCCAGGTCTCGACGATGTCCCCATCAGCCATTCACGGTTGCTGAACTGGGTGCGCGACACCGCAGAGCTCACCCAACCGGACCGCGTGCAGTGGTGTGATGGGTCCGAGCAGGAGTGGGACCGGCTCACCACCCACCTGGTCGCAACCGGTGCGTTCACCCGGCTTCGCCGCAAACCCAACTCGTTCTGGGCCACCTCGGACCCCTCTGACGTCGCCCGGGTGGAGGACCGCACTTTCATCTGCTCGGGGGCGAAGGCAGATGCCGGGCCTACGAACAACTGGATGCATCCGGACCAGATGAAAGAGATCATGACGGGCTTGTACGCGGGGTGCATGCGTGGCCGGACGATGTACGTGGTGCCCTTCTGCATGGGTCCGTTGGATGACCCGAGACCCAAGCTGGGAGTCGAGATCACCGACTCCGCCTACGTGGTGTGCTCGATGCGGATCATGACCAGGATGGGGGACGCCGCGCTGCGCAGGTTCACGACAGCGGACGGTGGCGAAGCCGAGTTCGTGCCGTGCCTGCATTCGGTGGGTGCTCCGCTGGAACCCGGCGAGGCCGACGTGCCCTGGCCATGCAGCGACACCAAGTACATCAGCCACTTCCCGGACGAGCGGATGATCTGGAGCTACGGTTCCGGTTACGGCGGGAATGCGCTGCTGGGCAAGAAGTGCTACGCGCTGCGGATCGCTTCGGTGATGGCCCGCGACGAGGGCTGGCTCGCCGAGCACATGCTGATCCTCAAGCTGACCAGCCCCGAGCAGGCGACCTACTACGTGGCGGCCGCGTTCCCCTCGTCCTGCGGTAAGACCAACCTGGCGATGCTCGAGCCGACCATCCCCGGCTGGAAGGTCGAGACGCTGGGCGATGACATCGCCTGGATGCGCTTCGGCGCCGATGGGCGGTTGTACGCGGTGAACCCGGAGAATGGTTTCTTCGGCGTGGCGCCCGGCACCAGTTGGGGGACCAACCCGAACGCGATGCGCACGCTGGAGTACGGCAACTCGATCTTCACCAACGTGGCGCTCACCGACGACGGCGACATCTGGTGGGAAGGCATGGACGAGACGCCGGCCCACCTCACCTCCTGGCGGCACGAGGACTGGTCACCCGCCGGCGGCGCGGCCGGGCAGCGCGGCGCGCACCCCAACTCCCGGTACTGCACGCCGATGGCACAGTGCCCGACGCTCGCCGAGGAGTGGGACGACCCGGCCGGGGTGCCGATCTCGGCGATCATCTTCGGTGGCCGCCGGGCTAGCACCATCCCGCTGGTCAACGAGGCCTTCGACTGGCAGCACGGGGTGTTCCTGGGTGCCACGCTGTCCAGCGAGAAGACCGCGGCGGCGGCCGGCCGCATCGGCCAGGTGCGCCGGGACCCGATGGCGATGCTGCCCTTCATCGGGTACCACGCCGGCGATTACATCCAGCACTGGATCGACATCGGCAAGAGCGCCGACGCCAACCGGCTACCGAAGATCTTCTACGTGAACTGGTTCCGGCGCGGCGCCGACGGCCGTTTCCTGTGGCCGGGCTTCCGCGAGAACAGCAGGGTGCTCAAGTGGATCATCGAGCGGATCGAGGGCCGGGCTGCGGCGGCCGACACCCCGATCGGCCGGGTGCCCGCGGCCGACCAGCTCGACCTGTCCGGCCTGGACACGCCGGCCATCGACGTCGACGCCGCGCTCGCCGTGGACATCGACGAGTGGCACGCGGAAATCCCGCTCATCGAGCAGTGGTTCGACCACATCGGTGACGCTCTCCCGTCGCCGATGCACGACGAGCTGGCCACCCTCGCCGAGCGCCTGACCCATCCCTAGCCCTCCCCTGCATTCAGCGGGCTGAGCGGGGTCGTCTGCCCTCGTTTTCCCCGCTGAGCCCGCTGAATGCGCATAATGTCGGGATGTCTCGGTGGAACCTGTTGCTCCTGGTGCCGTTGGTCGTGCTGGTGACGCCGCTGTACAACAGTGACGAGCCGAGGCTGTTCGGCTTCCCGTTCTTCTACTGGCTGCAGTTCCTGTTCATCCCGGTGGGCGTGCTGTGCGTGGCGGTGGTGTATTGGAAGGCGGGTGACCGGCGATGACCGTCCGCTGGACGGAACTGATCATCTTTACGGCACTGTTCGTGCTGGTCACGGTGCTGGGTTTCTACGCTGCCCGCTGGAAGGGCGGTGGCAGCCTCGATCACCTCGATGAGTGGGGCCTGGGCGGTCGCAAGTTCGGCTCGTGGGTCACCTGGTTCCTCATCGGGGGGGACCTCTACACCGCCTACACCTTCGTCGCGGTGCCCGCGCTGATGTTCGGCGCCGGGGCGATGGGGTTCTTCGCGCTGCCCTACACCGTGCTGGTCTACCCGCTGGTGTTCCTCCCGCTGCTCCGGCTGTGGTCGGTGTCGCGAGTGCACGGTTACGTGACTCCGGCGGACTTCGTGCTGGGCCGTTACGGTTCGGCCACGCTGGCGTTGCTGGTGGCGGTAACCGGGATTGTGGCGACGATGCCCTACATCGCCCTGCAACTGGCCGGGCTGGAGGCGGTACTGCGCACGATGGGTCTCAACGGGGCCGGGCTCGCCGGGCATGCTCCGCTGTTCGTGGCCTTCGTGATCCTCGCGGTCTACACCTACCAGTCCGGGCTGCGGGCCCCGGCGCTGATCGCGTTCGTCAAGGACGCCCTGATCTACCTGGTCATCATCGCCGCAGTGATCATCCTGCCCGCGAAGCTCGGTGGATGGGGCTCGATATTCGACGCCGCGGACGCGAAGTTCACCGCCACGAAAACCCCGAGTGACGGCATCGTGCTGGGCGGTAACAACCAGTTGCAGTACCTCACGCTGGCGCTGGGCTCGGCGCTGGCGCTGTTCCTCTACCCGCATGCGTTGACTGGTGCGCTGGCCTCGCGCAGCCGCAACGTGATCAAACGCAACATGGTGGCGCTACCGGCGTACTCGTTCGTGCTGGGGCTGATCGCGTTGCTCGGCTACGCTGCGATCGCGGCCGGTACGAAACCGATCGTCAACGCGGCCACCGGCCGGCCGGACTCGAACACCGTCGTCCCGATGCTCTTCGAAGGGCAGTTCTCGTCCTGGTTCGCCGGGATCGCTTTCGCCGCCATCGGTATCGGCGCGCTGGTTCCGGCGGCGATCATGTCGATCGCGGCCGCGAACCTGTGGACCCGCAACATCTACAAGGCCTACCTGCGTCGCGACGCCACTGCCGAGCAGGAGACCCAGCAGGCCAAGATCGCCTCGCTGGTGGTGAAGTTCGGCGCGGTGGCGCTGATCGTGCTGATCGACCCGCAGTACTCCATCGACCTGCAACTGATCGGCGGCGTGATCATCCTGCAGACGTTGCCCATCGTGGCCGTCGCCCTCTACACCCGGTGGTTCCACGTCTGGGGCCTGATCGCCGGGTGGGTAGTCGGTATGGGCTGGGGCCTGACGCTGCTCTACGGCATCCCGAACCCGGCTAGCGGCAAGCAACATTTCGGTGGTTCGGCACTCGCGCTGGACAAGCTCTCGCTGCTCGGCTGGCAGCCCTTCGCGGGGTCGCAGGTACAGATCTACGTCGGATTCGTCGCGCTCGTCGCGAACCTGCTCGCCGCCGCGCTGGTGACGATCGTGCTGCGCCAGATGCGAGTTTTCAACGGCACCGACGAGACCCAGCCCGACGACTACTACGAAGACGAGGGCTCCTCGCGCCTGCGCCCCGTCGCAGGAATGCTGAGCTGACCGAGCGCACCCATTTCCCGACATGGAGACATATCGGGGTCGTAAGGAGCCCGTTCACCCCGATATGTCTCCATGTCGGGAGGAGGGGCGCGGTGCGGTGCTGGCATGCTACGTCGGCTATGAGCGTCCGGAGCGGTATCGCCGTCGTGAGCATCGCCGGCTTGGGGGTGCTCGCTGTCGGCTGCGCGACTGCGACCGAGCCGAGCGAGCCCAGTGTGCCGTCGAGCCGCGCCGCACCCAGCTCCACCACTGAGGCCACCACCCTCCCGGCGCCGGCGCCTGGGGAGCGCTGGTTGCGGCTGTCCCCGGAACAAGGCACTCCGGGGACGAAGGTGTCACTCGACGTAGCGTGCCTGGACGCACTCGGTACGGTGCACTCGCCGGTGCTCGATGTCGGCCCGCTCGCGGGCAACCCGGACGGCCATCAACCTTGGCACCAGTTCGGTACGGCCACTGTCCACTCTGACGGCGCCCCCGGCCGGTATACGGTGTCCGCGACCTGCGGTACCGGCCAGGTATCCGCCACCTTCACCGTCATCCCGCGGTAGCGCGGAGGCCAGAGGAACTATGTCACGCTATCTGGTGATCGCTGTCCTGATTGCAGTCGCGGTGTTCGCCTTCATGGCGAAACACCGTTCAGCAGACGACCAGCACCATGTGACGCCATCCCACCAGCAGACGTGTGATCGCCTGGCGCACTACCTCGGCTCGGAAGCGAGATGCCCCTGGTAGGCGGGCAGCTCTACCGGGCGACCCGCCGGATGAGGGTCCGGATCGTGACCAGCGCGGTGATCGCCACGGCTGCGCCCGCGATGATGGCCTGGTTGACGTCGACCGCGGGTTTCCAGGACACGCTGCCGGGTTCGAGCACGTAGGCACCCACGGGCCGGCTCCCGCACCGGAGCCCACCGCCGAAGCCCTGCCCGCCACTGTCCCCGTCGCTGCCGCCCCCACTGCCGCCGGCCCCGCTGACCCGGAAGACCGGGACGATCGTCACGTTGCCACGCTCGATCGGTTCACCGAAGACCTTGCTGGCACCGATCACCTCGCCGAGGCGTGCGGCGATGTCGGTGGTGTTCCGGTCACCTGTCATCTGCTCGACCTGCTTGGTCACCATCTCTACTCCCTGCTCTGAGCGTGGCCCCCAGGATCGTCCCCCCACCCCACCATCTGCCGATGGCGTGACAATCGTTACTGCTGGGGCGGGGGTGATGCCGGTGCGCCGGTCAAGGGATCAGCACCGCCGCGCCATGCACGTGCCCGGTCGCGAGATCGGTCAGTGCCGCATCGGCCCGATCCAGCGGGTAGGGGGTGGTCACCACCTGCACGTGGTGGGCGGCGACGAACCGCAGGAATTCGCGGCCGTCCTGCCGGGTGTTGGCGGTGACGCTGCGGATCTGCCGTTCCTGGAACAGGTGCTCCTGGTAGCGCAGCACCGGAATGTCGCTCAAGTGGATCCCGGCGATCGCCAGAGTGCCACCCCGGTCGAGCGCGGCCAGAGCGGCGGGCACCAGTTCTCCGGCGGGGGCGAACAGGATCGCCGAATCGACCGGCTCCGGTGGAGCGTCCGCTGCGTTGCCCGCTGAGGTGGCGCCCAGCGCGAGAGCGAGCTCCTGCGCCTGCGGGCTGCGGGTCTGCACGTGCACGGTCGCGCCCTTCGCCAGGGCGACCTGGGCGGTGAGGTGCGCGCTGGCTCCGAACCCGTAGAGGGCCAGCCGCCCGCCTGGCGGCACGTTCGCCAGGGCCAGCGCCCGCCACCCGATGATGCCCGCGCACAGCAACGGCGCCAGCTCGGCGTCGGAGTAACCCTCGGGCAGCGGGTAGGCGTACCCGGCGGGCACCGTGGCGTACTCGGCGTACCCGCCGTCGGCATCCCAGCCGGTGTACCTCGAGTACGGGCACAGGTTCTCCGCGCCGCGGGTGCAGTACCGGCATCGCCCGCAGGTGTGCCGCAGCCAGGCGATGCCGACCCGCTGCCCGATCTCCCATTCGCTGCTGGGTGATTCGACCACCTCGCCGACCACCTCGTGTCCTGGCACCACACCGCGCCGGTGCACCGGGAGGTCCCCCTCGGCGACGTGCAGGTCGGTGCGGCACACCCCGCAGGCCAGTACCCGCACCAGCAGCTCGTCCTGCGCAGGGCGCGCCGCCGGGGATTCCAGCACCAACTCCAACGGCCGCGTACCGATCGGTCCGGGTCGCTGCACCCGCCAAGCTCGCACTCCCCCATCCTCGCCCATCTCCGCGCAACCCCGCGCATTCAGCGGGCTCACCGGGGGTATCAGGGAGCGAGTAACCCCGCTGAGCGCGCTGAATGCGGGTGGGGGAGGGTGATTGTCATGGCAATCGCTGCAAGACGGCTCACCCAGTACGCGCATGGTGGTGGTTGTGCCTGCAAGATCCCGCCGGGTGAGCTGGAGGCGGTGCTGGCCGGGCTGGGCGGCGCCCCGGTGACGGACCCGGTTGGTGACCTGATCGTCGGCCTGGATGATGGTGATGATGCCGCGGTAGTGCGGATCCAGGACGGCCAGGCCGTGATCGCCACGGCGGATTTCTTCACCCCGGTGGTCGATGATCCCTACGACTGGGGCCGGATCGCCGCGGCCAATGCCCTCTCCGATGTGTACGCCATGGGCGGGCGCCCGGTGGTCGCGCTGAACCTGCTGGGCTGGCCGCGCGAGGTGCTGCCGATGGAGCTGGCGGCCGACGTGCTGCGCGGTGGTCGGGACGTGTGCGGGCTGGCCGGGTGCTATCTGGCCGGGGGGCACAGCGTGGACGACCCGGAACCCAAGTACGGCATGGCCGTCACCGGGATCGCCGACCCGGAGCGGATCCTGCGCAACGACGCGGGGGTGGCGGGCACGCCGTTGTCGCTGACCAAACCGCTGGGCATCGGGGTACTCAACAGCCGGCACAAGGCCACCGGCGAGATCTTCCCGCACGCCGTGGAGTCGATGACGACGCTCAACGCGGGCGCTGCCGCGGCGGCGGTGGCGGCCGGGCTGCGATGCGCCACGGACGTCACTGGTTTCGGGCTGCTCGGCCACCTGATGAAGCTGGCCCGGGCCAGCGGGGTGAGCGCGGTGCTGGACGCGGCGGCGATGCCCTACCTGGACGGTGCGCGGGAGGCGCTGGCCGCCGGCTACGTCAGTGGGGGTACCCGGCGCAACCTGGACTGGGTGCGCCCGCACCTCGCGGCCTCGGCTTCAATCGGCGAGGACGAGTTGCTGCTGCTGGCTGATGCCCAGACCTCCGGCGGCCTGCTGGTGGCCGGCGAGATTCCCGGTGCGCCGGTGATCGGTGAGCTGGTCCCACGCCGCGAGAAGCTGATCGAGATAGGGGTCGTGAGTGCGTAACAGTGTTAGAACACTGTTACGC
>DASYAZ010000015.1:0-30759 GCA_036501085.1 Pseudonocardiaceae bacterium
CCCGCCGATTCTGTAGCCCAACCTGCCGCGTCACCGAGCACCGCCGGCTCCACATGTGACCACCGCTACCACGATGTGCCACCGGCTCACACGAGAGAAGGAACCACCTCAAACGATCTTGACACACATAGAAGCGTCACAAAACAGGTTCCTGCAGCTCAGAGCACTATTGGGCTCGTCACACGGATGGGCGTGGTGAAGACGTAGCCGGTCTCCTGCCAGAGCTGCGCTGCCTTCGACCGTGCTCCTCTTCTGCCTGGTGTTGCTTAAGCAGCCCGAAAGCTGGTCAGGGCCGCTACCGCGCTTGCCAGCTTTGGATTTCGTGCCTGCTGTCTCCTCACGCAGTGGCGCCCCGTTTTGTGTGGCGCACTGTTCGGCGGTCAAACGACCACGGAGCGAGGTCTGGCCCGGCTGCGGACGGGCCCGCGCCTAGCCGTCCCGGCATCACCGACCGCACTCGACCAGATCCCGGAATGTGGCTGTGCCCCTTCCGATCGGGGATGAGGGAGGCAGTGAGGCAGGGGCACTCTGCTAAGGCACATGCCTCATCCCGTCACGCAGGCACTGCCCACCTAAGCTGCGGCGAGGCAGACAATTGGGGCACGTCCCAGCCCATGAAGTCGCGGTCGCGGACGCTCTCGTCGTACGGGCCCTGGCAGAACGTGGCGTAGGTGACGTCGCGGGAATGCAGGTAGGACAGCTCGCGGACCTGGCCGTGGTAGAACGTGCAGCCCTCGCACTGGGCGGCAGCTGGTTGGCCGGCGTGCCACATGTGAAAGTAGGCGATCAGCTCTCGGCGGGCCCTCGAACACCTCCAGCAGCGTGACCGGCCCGTGCGGGCCGATCAGCGCGATGGTGGGGTCCGGCTCCACCATCGGCAGCCGCCGGCGGGCCGCCGCGATCGCGTCGCCTTCGCGGGTGTGCGCCTTCTCCCGAACCAGCAGCGCCACCCGTTCGGCCTGCCACGTGGCCCGGTCGACCACCGCTGGCAGCGCGGCGGTGGGATCGCCGCCGGACGCCGGCAATCCCACGTTCTCCGAGTCATTCTTCATGATCGTTTCCCTGCGGGGAGGTAACGTCGGTCGGTTTGTCCATGGTGGTGAGGGCCTCGGCGACTTTGGCCAGCCACCCCTGCGAGAGCTCGGCATCGGTGTATTCGTCGTGCCAGTTCCACCACTCGTACGGCGGGGTTTGCGGGTAGTCCTCGGGCGAGTCCTCCCACTGCTCCTGACGCCCGAGCGCGGTCATGTCGAGGTAACTCCAGGTGCTCCCCAACGCTTCGTCGCCACGGCTGTCGATGAAGTAGGTGCGGAACACGCGCTCGCCATCGCGGATGAACGCGTTCGTGCCGTGCCATTCGTCCACGCCGAAGTCGGTGTCGAAGCCGTCGGTCATGGTGTACCAGGGCATCGTCCAGCCCATCCGAGCCTTCAGACGCGCGATGTCCGGCTGTGGCGCGCGCGAGGCGAAGACGAGAGTGGTGTCACGGGCGTTCAGATGGGCGAGGTGGGCGACCTGATCGGCCACCAGGGAACAGCCGCGGCAGGCGTGGTCGGGCCAGCCGAACACACCGGGCTCGAAGAAAGCGCGATAGACGATCAGCTGACGACGACCCTCGAACAGGTCGAGCAGGCTCGCCTTACCCGCAGGCCCGTCGAACGCATACTCCTTGTCCACTTCCAGCCACGGCATCCGCCTGCGCTCCGCCGCCAGCGCGTCCCGGGCGCGGGTCAGCTCCTTCTCCTTCACGAGCAGCTGCCGGCGCGCTGCCTGCCACTCCTGCGGCGGGACGATCGGGGGGGTATTCATGGTGATGTCCACCTTTCAGTCATATCCGTGATCAGCTGTGATGTCCTCGGGTTTCGTGGGGTGGGGTTGCGCTGGGCCCGCGAGCACTCCGGTCGAGGTGGTCGGTCAACGCGCCGAGCGGGCCGTCCCAGTCGCGGGCCAGCGCGGCCAGGAACTGCTGCGCCACCTGCATCGGCGCGGAGCGCAGCCGGTACCGCACCCGGCGCCGCTCCCCCGGTTCGGCCGTCACCAGGCCGGCCTCGGCCAGCAGGGCCAGGTGCTTGGCGATCGCCTGCCGCGTGATCGGCAGGCGATCGGCCAGGTCCGTGGCCGTGGCCGGACCCCCGGAAGCCAGCGCGGCCAGGATGGTGCGCCGGCTCGGGTCGGCCAGGGCAATGAAGACCTGTTCGGCGATCGCCTCAATCTCAGGCGGCATCGAGGTAGACGACCAGTTCGCCCAGCTCGCTCGCCCAACCCCGGGTGTTGCCGTCGTACGCCGTGCGGTAGGCGTCTTCCGGCAACTGAGCGAAGCCGGTTTCGACCACGGTCAGCCGCGTGCCCGCACCAACCGGTTCGAGCGTGAACTCGACATAGGTGCGGCGCGGATCGTCCTCGGGCAGGCCATAGATGTGCCAGGTGAAGCCGAACACCGTCGGCTCCTCGACCCGTTCCACCCGCATCTCGGCGGTGTGGCCGCCGGTCCACGTCATCCGGGCCGATCCGCCCGGGCGCAGGTCGATCGTCGCCTCGTTGCCGAACCAGGTGCCCAGACCCTCGGCCGTGGTGAGCGCCGCCCATACCTTGCCCGGCGGGTGAGCGACCTCCACGGTCCGCTCGATGCGATCAGGAAAACCCATGACACCCTCCAACAAGTAGCAACCATTCGGTTGCTACTTTATAGCAACCGAATGGTTGCGTCAACGGCCGGCGCGAGATGTCGCTCACGGCACGGGCGGGCGGCGAAACAGCCCTTGCAGTACGACTTGGTCGACCCACTGCCGTGCCCCAACTCCTGGAGGAACGCGTGAGCGCCCCCGACCCCGCGAATCCCTACCCGCTGCCTGAGCACCAGCGCTACTGCGTGTTCCTGCGCCCCACGCTCAGCTCGGACAAGGTCGTCGCCGGCGACTACACCTATTACGACGCATCCCAGGACAGCGGTAGTTTCGAGGACGAGCGGGTGCTCTACGGCTACGGCCCCGAGCGGCTGGTGATCGGCGGGTTCTGCGCGATCGCGGCCGGGGTGCGCTTCGTGATGGCCGGGGCCAACCACCTGAGCAGCGGCCCGTCCACCTTCCCGTTCATGATCTTCCCGGGGCGCTGGCAGGACGAGACCCTGGAGACCTACCAGGCGCACGCCACCAGCAAGGGCGACACAGTCGTGGGCCACGATGTCTGGTTCGGCCGGGACGTGACGGTGATGCCCGGCGTCACGATCGGCAACGGCGCGATCATCGCCACCGCCGCCGTCGTCACTCGTGATGTCTCGCCCTACACCGTCGTCGGCGGCAATCCGGCCCAGGTGATCAGGCAGCGGTACCCGGAGGGGGACGTCGAGCTGCTCCAGCGGGCAGCCTGGTGGGACTGGCCCATCGAGGTCATCAGCACGCATGCCGGCACCCTGACGGCCGGGACACCGGCGCAGATCGCCGAGATCGCCGACCGGTTGGTCGGCCGCCCGGCATAGCCTGGGATCTGTGAGCGTGACGGTGGTCGGCAGCGTCAATCTCGACCTGGTGGCGACGCTGCCGCGGCTACCCGGCCCGGGCGAGACCCTCATCGCCACCGGCCTGGCCCGCATTCCCGGAGGCAAGGGCGCCAACCAGGCGCTGGCCACCCGCCGGCTGGGGCTGCCGGTACGGCTGGTCGCCGCGGTGGGGACCGACCCCGAGGCCGGCGCCGCGCTGGAGTTGCTGCACCGCGACGGCGTCGAACTCGCGGGCCTGCAACGGGTGAGCGAGCCGACCGGTCTGGCCCTGGTCACCGTGGACGCCGGGGGCGAGACCACCATCGTGGTGGTGCCCGGAGCGAACGCGGCATTGCGGGTGAGCGCCGCGGACGTGACCGGCGCCGAGGTGGTACTCACCGTGCTGGAGGTGCCCGATCACGCCGTCACCGCCGCCGCCCGGCACGCCACTGGACTGTTCGTGCTCAACGCCTCCCCGG
Source organism: Pseudonocardiaceae bacterium (assembly GCA_036501085.1). GTDB lineage: Bacteria > Actinomycetota > Actinomycetes > Mycobacteriales > Pseudonocardiaceae. The sequence continues at coordinate 3,955 of DASYAZ010000015.1, forward strand.
CCCGCGAACTGCCACCCGAGGTGCTGCAGCGGGCCGACCTGGTCGTGGTCAACAAAGCCGAGCACGCCGCGCTGCCCGGCCTGCACGCCGCCCGCGCGGTCGCCGTCACCGATGGGCCCCGCGGCGCGGTGCTGCTGCGTCACGGCACGCAGGTGGCGGCCGCCGCGCCGCCGCCGGTGCACGCCGTGGACGGCACCGCCGCCGGGGATGCCTTCATCGGTGCCGCGGTCGCGGGCCTGCTGCGCGGGCTACCCGATGCCGAGCTGCTGTCCCGGGCCTGCACGGCGGGCGCGCTGGCGGCCACCCGGACCGGTGCCCAGCCGTCCCTGCCCACCACCGCCGAGATCGACGAGATGCTCGCCCGGTGACCGTACCGATGATCATCGACACCGACCCGGGAGTGGACGATGCGGTGGCGTTGCTGCTCGCCGCTACCAGCCCGGAGGTTGAGCTGCTCGCCGTGACCACCGTGTTCGGCAACGTCGATCTCGGCCGCACCACCACCAACGCGCTGCGGCTGCGCGCTCTGGCCGGCCTCGGCCGGCTGCCGGTGGCAGCGGGAGCCGCCCGGCCCCTGGTCCACCCGCAGCACCGGCGCACCGGTAGCTGGCACGGGCCGGACGGCCTCGGCGGGCGGGCCGATCTGCTGCCGGCACCGGATGGAGCGCCACATCCGCTCGGCGCCGTGTCCCTGATGGCCGGCCTGCTGCGGAGCGCGGCCACCCCGGTGACCCTGGTGGCCATCGGGCCGCTGACCAACATCGCGCTGCTGCTCGCAGTGCACCCCGAGCTGGCGGTGCGGATCGGGCGCATCGTGATCATGGGTGGCCATCTCGACGAGGACGCTTCATCGGAGTTCAATATCAGCTCCGATCCCGAAGCGGCGCACCGGGTGCTCGCCGGGGAGGACCTGCCGACCACACTGGTACCGCTGGATCTCACCCTGCGGGCCACGATCGATCAGGACTGGATCGGTGAGCTGGCAGCAGCCGGGCCGCGCTGCGCCGCGCTGGCCGGGATCATCGAGCACTACCGGGTGGCCGTGCTGGCCGGCTCAGGGCGCGCCGGGGTAGCGCTGCACGACGCGCTGGCCGTGCTGGAAGCCGCGGTGCCGGGCACAATGGCCACCACGCCGGCCTCGCTCGGCGTGACCTGCGATCAGACGCCTGCCCGCGGCGCCGTGGTGACCACCCACGGCAGCACCCCGGTGCAGGTCGCCTGCGACGCCGACCTGGGCTCGATCAACGCGACGATCCTGAACCGGCTCCGGCGCCTACGGTGAGCTCGCGAGACCGCCGGGCCTGCATCAGCAGCACGAGCACCGCCAGCAGTGCCCCGATCACCCCACCCAGGGTGTTGTGCACAAGATCCCGGGCCTGGCATTGCCCACCGCCGGTAGCCGCCTGCACGTACTCGGCGACCGCGCTGACCAGCGCGCTGGACGCTACGAGCGCCAGCGGGCGGCGGGTCGCCAGGGTGCCGAAAAACGCGAACGGAACCAGCATCGCCACGTTGAGCTGCTCGTAGAGGTGGCTCAGCGACCAGCTCCCGACCGTGCACAACCGCAGCGTGGCCAGCGGGTCGAGACCACCGGCAGCAAAGACCCCGAACGGTCGCACCAGAGTGACCGCCCACGCCGCCGCCAGGGCACACCCGCCGAGCGCCGCCGGACCGCGGTCCCAACCCCTTCGCGGTGCCAGCCACCAGGCCAGCCCACCGAAGATCAAACATCCGGGGATGAGAGCGATGAGCACGTCGAGATGATGCAGAGCGACGTTGATCAGGTTATGCGGGTTGAGGTCCGGTCCGTCCGACACCGTGCGCACGCTATCTCCTCGCTCAGCGCCCGACGAAGGTCGCCTTACCGGGACCATGGTCGAGGAACGAGCGGATCCCTGTCCTCCGGTCCTCGGTGTGCGCGAGCGCGGCGAACGCCTCGGTCTCCAACCGCAGGCCATTGCCGAGGTCGCCGTCCAGCCCGTCGTCGATGGCCGCCTTGGCCGCCGCCAGGGCGCGCGCCGGGCCAGCGACGAACCGCTCGGCCCAGCGTCGGGCTGCGCCGTACACCTCGCCGGGGGCGACCACCTCGTCGACCAGGCCGATCCGCAGTGCCTCGCCGGCCTCGACGATGCGCCCGGTGTAGATCAGCTCCTTGGCCCGGGCCGGGCCGATCAGCCGGGGCAGCCGTTGGGTGCCGCCAGCGCCCGGGATGATTCCCAGCAGGATTTCCGGCTGCCCGAGTTTGGCGTCCTCCGTGGCGATCCGCCGGTCACAGCACAGCGCGAGCTCGCAACCACCGCCCAGGGCGAACCCGGTGATCGCCGCCACGGTCGGCTTCGGAATGTCCGCCACCGCGGTGAACGACGAGGACAGCGCCGCCACGTGCGTCGCCGTCTCCGCATCCGGGGTGGCGGCCATCTCCTTGATGTCCGCCCCGGCGGCGAACACCGTCACCCCGCCATAAACGATCACTGCCCGGACCTCGGCGAGATCCGCCACTCGCTGCGCGGCGGAGCGGATCTCCTCGGCGCAGCGGCGGCTCAGGGCGTTCATCGGGGGCCGATCCAGCCGGATCGTGCCGATGCCGCCATCCACCTCGAGCTTGACGAACTCGCTTTCCATACTCAGCACGCTAAACGGTTCAGCGGCGGTGCGCGAAGTAGCGCTCACCGACCCGCTGCAACGCCAGATCGAGCCCGAAGGTCTTGGACAGGTTGTCCTCGTTGAGCACCGCTTCCAGCAGGCCCTGAGCGACCACTGCCCCATCCCGCATCAGCATGGCGTGGGTGAAACCCGGCGGGATCTCCTCGACGTGATGGGTCACCAGCACCGTCGCCGGGGAGCCCGGGTCGAGCGCCAGCGTGGCCAGCCGGGAGACCAGATCCTCCCGGCCACCCAGGTCCAGGCCCGCCGCCGGCTCGTCGAGCAGCAGTAACTCCGGATCGGTCATCAGGGCCCTGGCGATCAGCACCCGCTTGCGTTCACCCTCGGACAGGGTGCCGTAACGCCGCCCGGCCATCGCCTCCACACCGAACGCGGCCAGCAACCCGGCAGCCCGCGCGCTGTCCAGGTCCTCATACCGCTCCCGCCACCGGCCCAGCACGGCATACCCGGCGCTGACCACCAGGTCGGACACCAGCTCGTCGCCCGGAATCCGCAGAGCCACCGACGCTGAGGAGAACCCGATCCGCGGGCGGAGCTCGAACACGTCGACTCGGCCCAGCCGCTCGCCGAGTACGTGCACCACCCCGCGACTAGGGTGCAGCTCGGTCGCCGCCAGCCGCAGCAAGGTGGTCTTCCCGGCGCCGTTGGGCCCTAGGATGACCCACTTCTCATCCAGCTCCACCTGCCAGTCCACCCGATCGAGTAGCGTGCTGGCACCGCGCTGGACGGCCACGCCGTCCATCCGCACCACGAGATCGGTCAGGTCGATCCCGGTTGGCAGCCCCTCCCGCGCGTTCACCCGGCCATTGTCCTGATCGGCACCGTTGGTCACCGGACCGGGCAGGATGGCCCTGTGACCCGACTGTCGCTCTCTCACGTCGGCCGGCCATTTCCCCTCGGTGCGCACGCCGAGGGCGGCGGGGTGCGCTTCGCGGTGGCGTCCTCGATCGCCACAGCCGTGGAGGTGTGCCTGATCTCCCCCGACGGTGAGGAACAACGGGTGCCGCTGGTCGAACGCACCTTCGGGGTGTGGCACGGTCTGCTGGCCGGGGTGGGTCCCGGGCAACGGTATGGCTACCGGGTAGACGGCCCGTGGGAACCCATGCGGGGCCTGTGGTGCAACCCGGCCAAGTTACTTCTCGACCCCTACGCTCGCCGCGTCGAGGGCTCGGTGCGCGACCTGCAGGCCGCGCTGGGCTACCACGGCGAGCCCGCGGGTCCCCGCTGCCCGGTCGACTCGCTGGGCAGCGTGCCGGTGTCGGTCGTCACCGCGCCCGGCGGCCCGGATACCGGCATCCGGCCGGACGTGCCGTGGGAGCGCACCGTGCTCTACGAGCTGCACGTCCGCGGCTTCACCCGCACCCACCCCGAGGTGCCGCCCGAGCACCGCGGCACCTACCTGGGGCTGGCCCACCCCGCGGTGATCTCCTACCTGACCGATCTCGGCGTTACCGCGGTGGAGCTGATGCCGGTCTCGGCGTTCTGCCCGGAGCCGGCGCTGCTGCGCGCCGGGATGGCCAACTACTGGGGTTACGCGCCGTTGGCCCAGCTCGCGGTGCATCCCGGCTACGCCGCGGCGCCCGGCGAGGAGATCGCGGAGTTCCGCACCATGGTGGCCGCGCTGCACGCCGCGGGCCTGGAAGTGATCGTCGACGTGGTGGCCAACCACACCTGCGAGGGTGACCTGAGCGGCCCCACCCTGGCCTACCGGGGTCTGGACGCGCCCGCCTACTACCTCGAGCACGATCTCACCGGCTGCGGCAACACCCTGGATCCCGGTTCGCTCACGGTGATCCGGCTGGTCGTCGACGCGTTGCGGTACTGGGCGGGCGAGCTGGGCGTGGACGGGTTCCGCCTTGATCTGGCCAGCGCGCTCGGGCGCCCCCGGGGCGGGCCGTTCGATCCTTGCGCCCCGCTGCTCACCGCGATCGCCGCGGACCCGCTGCTGTGCACCCGCAAGCTCATCGCCGAACCCTGGGACGCCACCGCCGAGGGATACCGGGTCGGCGGGTTCCCGGTGGACTTCAGTGAGTGGAACGGGCGCTTTCGCGACGTCACGCGGGATTTCTGGCGCGGTGTCCCCGGCGTCAGCGAGCTCGCGTCCCGGTTGGCCGGCAGCTCAGATCTCTACGCGAGCAGCGGGCGCAGGCCGTGGGCGTCGATCAACTTCATCACCGCGCACGACGGGTTCACCCTGCGGGATCTGGTCTCCTACAACCGCAAGCACAACGACGTCAACGGCGAGGGCGGTACCGACGACAACCGCTCGTGGAACTGCGGGGTCGAAGGAGACACCGGCGATCCCGCGGTGCGCAGCCTGCGCTGCCGCCAGGCCCGCAACCTGCTGGCCACCCTGGTGCTCTCCACCGGCACTCCGATGCTGCTGGCCGGTGACGAACGCCGGCGGACCCAGCGCGGCAACAACAACCCCTACCGGCTCGATGACGAGACCTCCTGGCTGGACTGGTCCACCGATCCGGATGCCGAGCTGATGAGCACCTTCACCCGCCGCCTGCTCGCGCTGCGCACTGACGCTCCCGCGCTGCGCCAACCCGAGTTCTTCGAGGGTCGCAGCACCCCCAGTGGCAGCCCTGACCTGGTCTGGTTCCGTCCCGACGGCCGTCCCATGGAACTCGACGACTGGCGGGACGGGCACCGCCAGACCCTCACCATGTGGATCGACGGGGCGGATGTGCGCTCCCACCCGGCGCCGCCGGCCGCCGACTCCTGGTTGCTGGTACTGCACGCCGGCGCCCACCCCGTCATGATCACTTTCCCAGGGACCGAGTACGGCGAGCGCTACGAGCCCGTGCTGGACACCGGCGCTCCCGACGGCGGACCCGTCCACCCACGCAGCCGACGCCCCGGCACCCGGATGACCATCCCCGCGCACACCCTCCTGCTCTTCCGCGCCGTCCGCCGGTAGGAGCGCGCCCCGCCCCCAGCCCAGCCCGGGCTGGGGCATGATCGCCGTTTGTGTGCGCTGAGCGACAAGAAATGTCGCCTACGGCACCCAACCAGTGATCATGATCGCAGCGCCGCGGTGATCTGTGCGATCACCGCTTCCGGCCGGGCGGTCAGGTCGTGCCAGGTGAAGCGCAGCACGGTCCATCCCGCGAGCACCAGCGCGTTTTGCCGGCGCCGATCATGAGAGAACCGAGTGACGTCGGAGTGCCACGCCCAGCCATCGATCTCCAGCGCCAGCCGGCGCTCCACGAAGGCTACGTCGACCCAGTGCTCGACTCCGGCGAGCACGATCCGGAAATTCGCCACCCAGCCGCCTATCCGGGCGCGCCGCATCAACCCGTGCAAGACCCGTTCAGCCTGCGAGCACGCGCCGTCCGCCGCGCACCGCAGGATCCGCCCCAACCAGGGTGATCCGTGCCGCCCTATCGAGCGGCAGTACGCAGCGTGCAACTCTGCGAACGACACCCGTCGCTGCAGGACCCGATCCACCAACGGCGGCCCGGAGTCCCGGCCCAGCGCCGCCGCAGCGTCGAGAACGGTGAGCGGCAGGGCCGTCACCGGCAACCCGCGCAGCACCACGAGATCCACTGGGTCGAGATCGCGCCGCCGCAGGATCACGCCTGGTGGGCAGCGGCGGGCGCGCCCGCGAGGCACAGTCACCTCGGCGGCTCCTGGTGCCCACTCCCGCAGCTGCCACCACCATGCCGCGGTCAGCCCGCTCGCCACCGCGCCCGGACCCGCCCACGCCACTGCCGCTCGGGTGCTGACTCGCTGGTCAGGCTCATACCGGCTGGTCAGGAGCACCCCCGGGTGCAGCCTGCACCACTCACCGGTACGAACCCGGTGCTGCACCTGCCGGGGTGTCCACCCGCCCCGCAGGGCCTCATCCAAGGTGAGCACGCCGTCTCGACCATTCAGCAGCTTCTCGATCACCACAAGCGGCAGCATCACTGACCAGGCGCTCGCCTGGGGACGCACCATGATCAACCTGTGGACAGCACCCCTGGGTGTGGACAACTCATCCGGCCGCGCCCCCGCTGATGATCGCCGTGATCAGCGGGTGGGCTAGGTGGCCAGGTGGAGTAGGCCGAACTCGGCGGGGGTGGACATCAGGGGGTGCTGGGGTAGCACCCGGACGGTGTAGCCGAGCAGCCCGGCATGGGGAAGGCGCACGGTGACCTCGAAACGCTCGCCCATGTCGTCGGGTGAGTCAGGATCGTCCACCGGCTCCATGGTGACCACCAGCGGATCCCGGAGCTCGTCACCGTCGTCGACCCGACCGACGACGGCCTGAACGTGCACGTCGGCGGGTTGCAGGCCGGCCAGTTCGACGGTCGCGCGGACGGTCATCTCCGAACCCAGCGACGGTGTGTCGGGCAGCCCGGAGATATCCACCTGCGCGACCCGCACCGCCGGCCAGGCGGCCCGGACCCGCGACCGGTAGCCGGCCAGTGCCCGGGCACCCGCGAAGGAGTCGGCCTGCACCACCGCGGCCGAGCGGGCGGCGGGCGCGTAGAGACCCGTCACGTATTCCTGCACCATCCGGCAGGCCTGGACCTGCGGGCCCAGCGTGGCCAGGGTGTGGCGGACGAGGGCAACCCAGCTGGTGGGCACGCCGTCGGCGCCCCGTTCGTAGAACTGGGGCGCCACCTGGGTGGCGATCAGCTCGTAGAGCGCGAGCGCCTCCAGGGTGTCCCGCCGCTCCGGGTTCTCCACGCCATCGGCGGTCGGGATCGCCCAGCCGTTCTTGCCGTCGTAGAGCTCGTCCCACCAGCCGTCCCGGATCGAGAGGTTGAGCCCGCCGTTGAGCGCCGATTTCATCCCCGAGGTGCCGCAGGCCTCCAGCGGGCGCAGCGGGTTGTTCAACCAGACATCGCAGCCCCAGTACAGGTACCGGGCCATCGACATGTCGTAGTCGGGCAGGAACACCATCCGGTGCCGGACATCCGGCGAGTCGGCGAACTGGACCACCTGCTGGATCAGCGCCTTCCCCCCGTCGTCAGCGGGGTGGGACTTGCCGGCGATGATCAGCTGCACCGGGTGGTCGGGGTCCAGCAGCAGCGCCCGGAGCCGCTCCGGGTCCCGCAGCATCAGGGTGAGCCGCTTGTAGGTGGGCACCCGGCGGGCGAAGCCGATGGTGAGCACCTGGGGGTCGAAGACCCGCGAGGTCCAGCCCAGCTCCGGCGCGGACGCACCCCGCTCCAGCCAGGCGGCCCGGACCCGCCGGCGCACCTCTTCGACCAGCTTGGCTCGCAGCAGGCAGCGCAGGTCCCACAGCAGGGTGTCCGGGGCGGACAGCGCGGCGCTCTGCTCGGGCTCGCCGAGCAGGCTGGCGATCTCCCGGGCCGCCCAGGTCGGCCCGTGCACCCCGTTGGTGACCGAGCCGATCGGTACCTCGTCGATGTCGAACTGTGGCCACAACCCGCGGAACATGGATCGGGACACCGCTCCGTGCAGCTGCGAGACACCGTTGGCGCGTTGCGCCAGCCGCAAACCCATGTGCGCCATGTTGAACATGCCGGGGTGCTCCTCAGTCCCCAGCTCCAGAACCCGGGTGAGCTCGACGCCGGGCAGCAGCGTGACCCCGTCGCCCGACTCACCGAAGTAGTGCCGCACCAGATCCACCGGGAAACGATCGATCCCGGCCGGCACCGGGGTGTGCGTGGTGAACACGGTGCCGGCCCGCACCGCCGCCAGCGCCTGGTCGAAGCTCAACCCCTGGCCGGTGATCAGCTCCCGGATCCGTTCCAGGCCGAGGAAGCCGGCGTGACCTTCGTTGGTGTGGAAGACCACGGGTTCAGGATGGCCGGTGAGCTGGCAGAACAGCCGCAGCGCACGGACTCCGCCGATGCCGGCCAGGATCTCCTGGGTGATCCGGTGGTCCTGGTCCCCACCGTAGAGCCGGTCAGTGACCCCGCGCAGCTCGTCGGGATTGTCCTCGATGTCGCTGTCCAGCAGTAGCAGCGGTACCCGGCCGATGTCGGCCCGCCAGATCCGCGCCCGGAGGATCCGCCCACCCGGCATACCGACGTGCACCAGCAGCGGCGCTCCAGCGGCATCGGCCAGCAGCCGCAGCGGCAGGCCCTGCGGGTCCAGCGCCGGGTAATGCTCCAGCTGCCAACCATCCAGCGACAGCGACTGGCGGAAATAGCCCGAGCGGTAGAGCAGCCCGACCCCGATCAGCGGCACCCCCAGGTCCGAGGCGGCCTTGAGGTGATCGCCCGCCAGCACGCCCAAGCCGCCGGAGTAGAACGGGAGCACCTCGGAAACACCGAACTCCATCGAGAAGTAGCCGATCGCGGCGGGCAGGTCCTCCGGGCGCCGCTGGTACCACCGGGACTCGTCCAGGTAGGAACGGAGATCCTCGGCAAGAGCCTGGGTGCGCGCCACCACGGCCTCGTCGGCGGCCAGCGCCGTCAACCGCCGGGTGGGAATCTCACCGAGCAACCGCACCGGATCACCTTTGACGGCGGCCCAGGTGCGCTCGTCCAGCGAGGCGAACAAGTCCTGGGTCGGCGGGTGCCAAGTCCACCGCAGGTTCGTGGCCAGCGTCTCCAGCGGCGCCAGGGACCCCGGTAGCTGGGCACGGACGGTGAACCGGCGCAGTGCTCGCACCCGCTGGACCTTATCGCGCAGCCCCGGGTTGCGGGGACCGAACCTCGTTAAGAGAACGTGATATCCCCAGCGGGCCCATCAGAACCAGGTCAAAAAAGGGTCACATTCGATGGGCGTGGCGGGACCCGGCCCGGCAGACTGAGGGGCTGGGCTGGGGGACGGGGCTGGGGAGCGAGGGAGGCCGGAAGCGTGACTGGTCGGATCGCCATCGACGACGTGACGCCCGTGATCTCGTGTGGGAGGTATCCCAGCAAGGCAGTCGTCGGGGAACACGTACCGATCAGCGCCTCGGTGTGGCGGGACGGCCACGACGCGGTGGGCGCCACGGTGGTCTGGCGTGGTCCCGGCAGCCAGCCACCCAGCCAGCTCCGGATGCAGCCCGGGCCACCAGGTCTCGACCAGTTCACCGCGACGGTCGTCGCGGACCGGGTGGGCTGGTGGAGCTACCGGGTGGATGGCTGGGCCGATCCGTGGGAGACCTGGCGGCATGCGATCACCACGAAGATCGACGCAGGGCAGGCCGCGGCCGAGCTGGAGAACGACCTGATCGTCGGCGCGCGGTTGCTGGAGCGCGCCGCGCGACGTCCCGGCCAGCAGTCCAACCGGGCAGCGCTCAGCGTCGCCGCGGCAGCGTTGCGAGATGCGGACGGCCAGCTCGGCGAGCGGGTCGGCCCCGCGCTCGCGCCACCAGTGCACCGGATCCTGACCGACGATCCGCTCCGTGATCTGGTCACCAAGGGCCCGTCGCACAAGGTGTGGGTGGACCGGCCCCGGGCACTGTTCAGCTCCTGGTACGAGTTCTTCCCACGCTCCACCGGAGGGTGGGATGCCGAGGGCAACCCGGTGCACGGCACCTTCGCGACGGCCACCCGGGAGCTGGACCGGATCGCCGGGATGGGCTTCGACGTGGTGTACCTGCCACCGATCCATCCGATCGGCGAGGTGAACCGCAAGGGCCCCAACAACACCGCACCGGCCGGACCCGAGGACCTCGGCTCGCCGTGGGCGATCGGGTCGTCCGAGGGCGGGCACGATGCCATTCACCCCCAGCTGGGCACGCTCGAGGACTTCGAGGCCTTCGTCGCCCGGACCCGCGAGCTCGGCATGGAGGTCGCGCTGGACTTCGCACTGCAGGTCGCGCCGGATCATCCGTGGGCGAAGGAGCACCAGGAGTGGTTCACCACCCTGCCCGACGGGACGATCGCCTACGCGGAGAACCCGCCCAAGCGCTACCAGGACATCTACCCGCTCAACTTCGACACCGACCACCGGGGCAGCTACCTGGAGATGCGGCGGGTGCTGCTGTACTGGGTGGAGCACGGGGTGCGGATCTTCCGGGTGGACAACCCGCACACCAAGCCACCGGACTTCTGGGAGTGGCTGATCTGGCAGGTCAAGGAGCGGTACCCGGACGTGCTGTTCCTCTCCGAGGCGTTCACCCGCCCCGCGCGTCTCTACGGGCTGGCCCGGCTGGGTTTCACCCAGTCCTACACCTACTTCACCTGGCGCACCGGCAAGGAAGAGCTCACCGACTACGCGACCGAGCTGGCGTCCCGGGCGGACGAGATGCGGCCGAACTTCTTCGTCAACACCCCGGACATCCTGCACGCGTCGCTGCAGCAGGGCGGGCCCGGCATGTTCGCCATCCGCGCCGCGCTGGCCGCCACGCTCTCTCCCTCGTGGGGCGTCTACTCTGGTTTCGAGCTCTTCGAGAACACCCCGGTACGAGCAGGCAGCGAGGAATACCTGGACAGCGAGAAGTACCAACTGCGCCCCCGGGACTTCGCCGGCGCGCTGGCGCAGGGGCGCTCGCTGGAACCGTGGATCACCCAGCTCAACATGATCCGGCGGGCGCATCCTGCGTTGCAGCAGCTGCGCAGGCTGCATTTCCACCTAGTGGACAACGATTCCCTGCTGGCCTACTCCAAGACCGATCCGGCCAGCGGTGACACCGTGATCTGCGTGGTCACTCTGGAGCCGTTCAGCACCGTCAGCGGGATGGTGTCGCTGGACCTGCCAGCCCTGGGCTTGGACCGGATGGACCGCTTCCTCGTGCGCGACGAGGTCAGCGGCGAAACCTACGACTGGGGCCAGACCAACTTCGTGCAGCTGCAACCCTGGCGCGCCGTCGCCCACATCCTGGGGGTCGTGAGTGCGTAACAGTGTTCCTGCACCCAATGCCACTCACGAGCTGACAAGCGAGTTCGACGCGGCAGCGCCCAGTTACGACCGGCTGGTCGGGGCCAGTCCGGGCTACTACCGCAACCTGGCCCGCTCCGCGCGCCGCATGCAGCTCCCCGGTGCAGGCGCCGGGATGCACCTGCTGGATCTCGGGTGCGGGACGGGAGCCTCGACGCTGGCGCTGCTGGCCTCCGCGCCCCGGGCCCGGATCACCGCGGTGGACGCCTCGGCCGGCATGCTCGCCGAGGCACGGCAGGCGAACTGGCCGGAACAGGTGTCCTTCGTGCACGCCCGGGCCGAGGAACTCCCCGCCGCCGGGGTACACGGACCGTTCGACGGGATCTTCGCCGCTTACCTGGTGCGCAACCTACCCGATCCGGACCCGGTACTGGCCGGGCTGGTCAGCCGGCTGGCGCCGGGAGCGCCGCTGGCGATACACGACTACGCCCTGGATGGCCGGACCCTCAGCCGGGCGGTCTGGACCGCGGTGTGCTGGAGCGTGATCATCCCAGCCGGGAAGGTGGTGACCGGCCGGGCCGGGCTCTACCGTTACCTGTGGCGCAGCGTGCTGAGCTTTGACACCGTCGACGCGCTGGCCGCCCGGTTGCGTGGGCACGGTCTGCTCGACACCCAGATCGCCACGATGCCCGGCTGGGAACGCGGCATCGTGCACACCGTCGTGGCCCGGCGACCCGCGTGAGCCGGCGCGGCAGCACGGCGCGAGCCAGCAACGGGCATCGGCCGGGTCGGGACCGGCGGGCGGTGTTGCACCCGGCGCGGGATGGCCGGTCCACGCCGGACGGGCCCGCTCCCCGCGTCGCCGTCATCGGGGGCGGGATCGCCGGCATCGCCGCGACGGTGGCGCTGGCCGAGCGAGGCGCGCAGGTGCAGCTCCTGGAACGCGAGCAGCAGCTCGGCGGGCGGGTGCGCGGCTGGCCGACGACGCTGGCCGACGGGTCCACGGTCACCATGAGCCGTGGGTTCCACGCCTTCTTCCGGCAGTACTACAACCTGCGGGCGCTGCTGCACCGGGCCGATCCGCTGGACCGGGCGCTGGTGCCGATGACGGACTACCCACTGCTGGACGCGGACGGCCACCGGGACACCTTCCAGGGCCTGCCGCGCACCCCCCCGTGGAACGCGCTGGTCTTCGCGCTGTCCAGCCCCACCTTCCAGTGGCGGGACCTGGTCAGCCGGATCGACCCGGTGGCCGCGCTGCCACTGGTCGACGTCTCGGTGCCGGGCGTGTACCAGCGGTTGGACGACCAGGACGCGATGAGCTTCCTGGAGCGGGTGCGCTTCCCCGACGCGGCCCGCCACCTGGCGTTCTCGGTGTTCTCCCGCAGCTTCTTCGCCGATCCCCGGGAGCTCTCCGCCGCCGAGCTGGCCACGATGTTCCACATCTACTTCCTGGGCTCGGCCGAAGGCCTGGTGTTCGACGTCACCGCCGAGCCCTTCCCGCAGGCGCTGTGGGACCCGATGGGGGACTACCTGGCTGAACTCGGAGTCTCGGTGCACACCGGGGTCGCGGTGCAGCAGGTGGCGCCCGGGCGCGAGCGTCGATTCGCGGTGGGAGCCGTCGGCGACGTGTCCGAGGTCGACGCCGTGGTACTCGCCACCGACGTCGGCGGGTTGCAGGCACTGCTCGCCGCCTCCCCCGAACTCGGCGTACCGGCCTGGCGGGACCGCATCGCGCGGCTGCGCGCCGCCCCGCCGTTCCTGGTATCCCGGTTGTGGCTGGACCGGCCTGTGCGCCCGGAACGGCCGGGGTTCCTGGGCACCAGCGGGTTCGGGCCGCTGGATAACGTCAGCGTGCTGGAGCGCTTCGAGGGCGAGGCGGCCCGCTGGGCCCGCCGCACCGGCGGCTCAGTGGTGGAACTGCACGCCTACGCCCTGGCCGGCGACCCGGAGCAGGGCAAGCGGCAGCTGATCGCCGAACTCAAGCGGATCTACCCGGAGACGGCCGCCGCCACGATCATCGACGAGCGCCACGAACTGCGTGCGGACTGCCCGCTGTTCGCGCCCGGCACCTTCGCCGACCGGCCCACCGTCGAGACTCCCGACCCGGGGGTGGTGCTGGCCGGGGACCTCACCCGGGTGGACCTCCCGGTCGCACTGATGGAACGCGCGGCCACCAGCGGGTTCCTCGCCGCCAACGCGCTGCTGGCCAGCTGGGGCCTGCGCGGGCACCCGCTGTGGACGGTCCCGACCCGGGGCCGGCTGGCCCCCCTGCGCGCGGTCGCCGCTCGCTTCGCCTAGCCTACAAACGCATATCCCGATGCAGGCCCATCGGCCGGGAGCAACCGCTACCTTGATCGTCGAAAGTGAGCCACCCGTTGAGCTGACCGGAACGGGTCAGCCGGGCCAGCGGCCGGTGGTGCGGAGTTCGTAGCGGCGCGCGGCGTAGGCCAGGTCGTCGCGCCACAGCCGCGCGGCGGCCCAGCGCATCGCCGGGCGCATCAGCGGCGCCCCGCGGCGGGCGACGGCGAAGCCAGGACGGGGTGAGTTGGCGATGCTCGCCTCGATCACCGCGGTGCGGGGATACCCGGCGTCGTCGACACCGAGGGGCACGGCGTGCGTCTCGACGACGCTGCCTGCCCCCTCCCCTTCCAGGATGTCCATCACCACGGTCCGCGGCTCGGGGCAGGTGAACGCGGCGCGCACCGGGACGCCCACCCGCTTGGTGAGCCGGAACGCAACCTCGATCACGAATTGATCGATCTGCTCGGTCGGTTCCTCGATCACCCGCAACCCCACGAACGAGTACGGGTGAAACCAGCTGCCGTGCCACGGGTCTAGCCGGTTGGCGATCACGTCTTCCGGCTCGCACCGCCCGATCCCGGTGAATACCGCATCGATGCTGGTCTCCGGGTCGGGCCGGCGGTGCAGCACCGGAGCGGGCAGCGGATCCTCACCGCCCACCGAATCCAGCCGCACCCAGACCAGCACCCCGTCGTCGTGTGCCGGGAACGGATCCCACCCCGGCACACCACCGGCCCCGATCGCCAGACCGTGCCAGCGGCACACCAGGTTCCCACCCGCGACCGCCCCCCGGCACAGCGGAGCGCCCAGGTGCGGGCACTCCCCCGGCCCGGCATGCAGCACACCATCGGGGGTGCGCCAGGCCACCACCTCGATGCCCGCTACGGTGCGCCCGAACGGCCGGTCCCCGCGGACCTCGCGGCTGGCGGCGAGCACGTACCAGTTGCCTGCGGGCCGGGCCAGCGCTCGTTTCAACGCATCCTCGATCAGGCCGGGACGGGCCTGCCGCCAGGTGGGCTGCTGGCCGGCCCAGGTCCATGCCGGCAACCGTCGCAGCGGAACCCGGTCACTCATCACCGTCACGCACCCCTTCCGGCCTTCTCCGGCTCACGGCCTCCGCGCTTGACCGTATCTCGCTTTGCGCTGCCGGGCCCGGACCGGTACGACTGAGACAGTCCGGTTGAGCACCATCCGACGAAGGTCGAATCCTGATGTCCTCTGCCGAGCTGCGTACCGAGCCTCACCCCGACCTCGAAGGGATCCCGCATACCGGTGATGCGGTGTTGCCCGACGGTCACCTGGCCGAACCCCAGGCCGATGACTTCGAGCACGCCTCGGCCGCCCCCCGTGACCGGCACTGGTACAAGCGTGCGGTCTTCTACGAGGTGCTGGTTCGGGCGTTCCACGACCACGACGGCAACGGCACCGGCGATCTGATCGGTCTGACCCAGAAGCTGGACTACCTGGAGTGGCTGGGCATCGACTGCCTGTGGTTGCCCCCGTTCTACGCCTCACCGTTGCGGGACGGTGGGTACGACATCTCCGATTTCCGGGCGGTGCTGCCCGAGTTCGGCACCGTCGAGGACTTCGTCGTGCTGCTCACCGAGGCGCACAAACGGGGCATCCGGGTGATCACGGATCTGGTCATGAATCACACCTCCGACCAGCATCCCTGGTTCCAGGAATCCCGCCACGACCCGCACGGGCCTTACGGGGATTTCTATGTCTGGAGTGACGAGGACACCGGCTACCCGGACGCGCGCGTCATCTTCGTCGATACCGAGACCTCGAACTGGACCCATGATCCCGTGCGCGGGCAGTTCTTCTGGCACCGGTTCTTCTCCCACCAGCCCGATCTCAACTATGAGAATCCCGAGGTCGGCGAGGCGATGATTGATGTGCTGCGGTTCTGGCTGGACCTCGGTATCGACGGTTTCCGGCTGGATGCGGTTCCATACCTTTTCGAAGAGGAGGGGACGAATTGCGAGAACCTGCAACGCACCCATGAGTTTCTCAAACGCTGCCGTAAGGTCGTGGACGACGAGTACCCGGACCGGATCCTGCTGGCCGAGGCCAACCAGTGGCCCGAGGATGTCGTGGCTTATTTCGGTGATCCCGCGGTGGGGGGCGACGAATGCCATATGGCGTTCCATTTCCCGCTGATGCCACGCATTTTCATGGCGGTCCGCCGGGAGTCCCGGTTCCCGATCTCGGAGATCCTCGCCAAGACCCCACCCATCCCCTCCGGCGCCCAGTGGGGAATCTTCCTGCGCAACCACGACGAGCTGACCCTGGAGATGGTCACCGACGAGGAGCGCGACTACCTCTACAGCGAGTACGTCAAAGATCCCCGGATGCGAGCCAACATCGGTATCCGACGGCGGTTGGCGCCGTTGCTGGAGAACGACCGCAACCAGTTGGAACTGTTCACGTCGCTGTTGCTGTCACTGCCCGGTTCCCCCGTGCTCTACTACGGCGACGAGATCGGCATGGGGGACAACATCTGGCTGGGTGACCGGGACTCGGTGCGCACCCCGATGCAGTGGACTCCGGATCGCAATGCGGGGTTCTCCACCTGCGACCCGGGCCGCATCTACCTTCCGGTGATCATGGATCCGGTGTACGGCTTCCAGGCGCTCAACGTCGAGGCGCAGTCGGCCTCGACGCAGTCGCTGCTGAACTGGACCCGGCGGATGATCCAGGTGCGGCGGGAGCACCTCGCCTTCGGCCTGGGCGATTTCACCGAGCTCGGTTCCTCCAACCCCAGTGTGCTGGCCTACTGCCGCCAGCATCCCGGGGATGAGGACACCGAGGACGATCTCGTCATCTGCGTCAACAACCTGTCCCGCTTCCCGCAGCCGGTGGAACTCGACCTCTCCGAGCACGAAGGGGGGGTCCCGGTGGAGTTGACCGGAGGTGTCCGCTTCCCGCCGATCGGGGAGCTGCCCTACCTGCTCACCCTGCCTGGACACGGCTTCTACTGGTTCCAGATCATCCTTCCCGAGACCTGGGCGTGACCCATGACCAGTACCAGCACCACCGAGCTCCTCGCCGACATCGCCGACTCGCTGGCGACGATCCTTCCCGAGCAACGATGGTTCGCCGGCAAGGGCCGGCCGGTCCGCGCGGTCCTCCCGGTCCGTGCCACCGACCTCGCCGGTGCCGACCCGCGGCTGGTCCATGCAGTCGTCGAGGTCGACCAGGGGGAGCACCCCCGGGACCGCTACCAGCTCCTGCTCGGGGTGCGCGGCGAGCTACCGGAGAGTCTCGGGCACGCCTGGGTCGCCGCGGCCGGCGATCACGCCGTCTACCAGGCGGTACACGATCCCGAGCTCACCACCGTGCTCCTGGAGCTGATGGCCCGTGGTGCGGAGGTGGAGGGGCTGCGCTTCGCCACCGAGCCCGGGGTGACGCTGGACACCGAGCAACGCTCGCGACCGATCGGCACCGAGCAGTCCAACACCTCACTGATATTCGGGCAGACCTACATCCTCAAGCTGTTCCGCAAGGTGGCTGCCGGTCACAGCCCGGACCTGGAGCTGCACCGCGCGCTGGCCTCCGTCGGCTGCCCGCACATCGCCACGCCGCTGGGCAGCATCGAGGGCCCGCTGAGTCGCGACGGCGGGGAACCCGCCGCCTACGGGATGCTCACCGAGTACCTGCGCAATGCCGCTGACGGCTGGGCGATGGCCACCGCGAGCGTGCGGGACCTGCTGGCGGAACACTTCGTCACCGAGGGCGCACCCGGTTCCGTCGAGCACACCGATCCCGCTGACGCCGGTGGGGACTTCGCCTCCGAGGCCCACCGGCTGGGCCAGGCGGTCGCCACCGTGCACGCAGACCTGGCCCTGGCGCTGGGCAGTGCTGCGGCGCCACCCGGCTACCTCGACACCCTGGCCGAGGGGATGCACCGCAGGCTGGGCAGCGTGCTGGGCCAGGTGCCCGAGCTGAGCCCGCACCGGGACGCGCTGCGGAAGGCCTTCGACGAGGTCCGGGAGCTGCGTGGCCCGGTACCGGTGCAGCGGGTGCACGGCGATCTGCATCTGGGTCAGGCGTTGCGCAGCGTCACCGGCTGGGTGCTGATCGACTTCGAGGGTGAGCCGATGGTGCCGCTGGCCGCTCGGGTCGCCCCCTCATCAGTGCTGCGCGATGTCGCCGGGATGCTGCGCTCCTTCGACTACGCCGCCAACCACCTGCCGCTGGGCGAGTCCGACAGCGAGCATCGCGCCGCCGCCGCGCAGGCCTGGACCACCCGCAACCAGAACGCGTTCTGCGACGGGTATGCCGAAGTCGGGGCGGACCCTCGGGAACAGGCCGTCCTGCTGCGGGCGCTCGAACTGGACAAGGCCGTCTACGAGGTCGGCTACGAGTACGCCAACCGCCCGCCCTGGCTTCCCATCCCCCTTGCCGCCATCGCACGCCTGACCGCCGGCCGGCGGACTGGGTAGCCTGGCGACAGAGGGGTGCGGTCACGCCGTCCCACCCGGCGGATCTGCTCGCGAGCGGCCACACTGGAGGCATGACAAGATCCGGGGAGGATGTCACCGTGCACGCGGCAGACCGCAGCACTTCGGCGCCACAGCTTGACGAGCTGAACCGGCTGCTGGCCGGCGAACATCATGACCCGCATTCGGTACTCGGCGCGCACCCAATCCCCGACGGCACCGCAGTCCGGGTCCTTCGCCCGCACGCCGACGAGGTGACGGTGCTCACCGACGACGGGGAGTACCCGCTGGAGCACTACAGCGGGGGTCTGTTTCACGGCGTGACCCACAGCGACGGTGACTACCGGCTGCGGGTTCGCTACGGCGACTACACCGAGATCACCGACGATCCGTACCGCTGGCTGCCCACGCTGGGTGAGGTCGACCTGCACCTGATCAGCGAGGGCCGGCACGAGAAGCTGTGGGAGGTGCTCGGGGCGCACCTGCGGACCTACCCCACGCCGGGTGGCGTGGTCGAGGGAACCTCGTTCGCGGTGTGGGCACCGCACGCGCGCGGGGTGCGGGTCTGCGGGGACTTCGACGGCTGGTCCGGGGTGGCCACCCCGCTGCGCTCGCTGGGCTCGACCGGGGTGTGGGAGATCTTCCTGCCCGGCGTCGGCGCCGGCACCCGGTACAAGTTCCGGCTGCTGGGACCGGACCGCCACTGGCACGAGAAAGCCGACCCGATGGCCCGTGCCACCGAGACACCGCCCAACACCGCCTCGGTGGTCGCAGCCTCCCCGGCCCACGAGTGGAACGACGCCCACTGGATGGCCGAGCGGGCCACGGATCAGCCGGTGAGCAAGCCCATCAGCGTCTACGAGGTGCATCTCGGCTCCTGGAAACAGGGTCTCGGTTACCGGGAGCTGGCCCACGAACTGGTCGAGCACCTGGCCAGCACCGGCTTCACCCACATCGAGTTGCTGCCGGTCTCCGAGCACCCCTTCGGCGGCTCTTGGGGCTACCAGGTCACCTCCTACTACGCGCCCACGGCGCGCTACGGCTCCCCGGACGACTTCCGCTACTTCGTCGACATCCTGCACGGGGCCGGGATCGGGGTGATCATGGACTGGGTACCCGCGCACTTCCCGCGGGACTCATGGGCACTCGCCCAGTTCGACGGCGCACCCTGCTACGAGCACTCCGATCCCCGGCAGGCCGCGCACCCGGACTGGGGAACCCTGATCTTCGACTACGGCAGGAACGAGGTCCGTAACTTCCTGGTCGCCAACGCCCTGTACTGGCTCGACGAATTCCACCTCGACGGGCTGCGGGTGGATGCGGTGGCCTCGATGCTCTACCTCGACTATTCCCGCAAGGCCGGCGAATGGTCACCCAATCTGTACGGTGGGCGGGAGAACCTGGACGCGGTGGCATTCCTGCAGGAGATGAATGCCACCGTCTACAAGCGGCATCCCGGGGTCATGACGATCGCCGAGGAGTCCACAGCCTGGCCCGGCGTCACCCGCCCGACGCATGTGGGCGGCCTGGGGTTCGGTTTCAAATGGAACATGGGGTGGATGCACGACACCCTCGAGTATGTCGGTCACGATCCGGTGCACCGCAGCTACCACCACAACAAGGCGACGTTCTCGCTGATGTATGCCTGGAGTGAGAATTACGTGCTGCCGCTGTCGCACGACGAGGTGGTGCACGGCAAGGGCTCGCTGTGGAACCGGATGCCCGGCGATGAGTGGAACAAGGCCGCCAACCTGCGCTGCCTGCTGGCCTACATGTGGGCCCACCCGGGTAAGCAACTGCTGTTCATGGGTGGTGAGCTCGGGCAACCGGCCGAATGGGCGGAGAATCGGTCCCTGGACTGGAACCTGTGCCACCACCCCCTGCACGGCGGCCTGCTGCAGCTGGTCGGCGACCTCAACCGGATCTACCGATCGCACCGCGCGCTGTTCAGCCAGGACGCGAGCCCGGCCGGCTTCGACTGGATCGACGCCAACGACGCCTGGGGCAACGTCCTGAGCTTCCTGCGCTGGGGCGACGACGGATCGGTGCTGGCCTGCGTGGCGAACTTCGCCGGACACCCACACGAGCAGTACCGGATCGGGCTGCCACGCCCTGGGCGTTGGCGCGAAGTACTCAACACCGACGCCGAGAACTACGGCGGCTCCGGCGTCGGGAACCTCGGTGAGGTCGTCGCCGGCGAGCGGAGCTGGCACGGGCGGCTCTCGTCGGCGGTGCTGCGCCTGCCGCCGGCCGGCGCGCTCTGGCTCACCCCATCGGAGTCCTGATACCTGGGACTATGACGCTGAGCAGGCGGCGCGCTCTGAGAGCCAACCGAAAAGCCCGCGAAAGGGAGCCCGTCCCGACTGTATGGTGGTACGTACTGTGGTACGTACCGATCCTGTGGGATCGTTGATCAACGGGTCAACAAGGTGAGGCGGGACCGCCCAGACATCTCCGGTGACCAAAGCGACGCTAGCTCATTCCCGGCGACGGTCGCTTTGGAGTGGGCCCGTGCGCTCGTCGCCGCCTCCCCGGCGCGGGCACCGCTGGCGCCGTTGAGACTCAGCTCGGAGATCCACAAGGCCCTGCAGGAACCCACCGAGCGGCTGATAACTGCGCTATCCGGTCCCGGCGTCGACACCCTGGCAGCCGCCGATGTAGGCGGCCAACTCGTCGCCGAGGGGTTCACCGGACCGCAGACCCTCCCCCGGACCTTCGAGGTGCTCGGCGCGGCCTTGCGCGGCGTCACGGGCGCGGAAGCGTTCGGATCGCCCTGTGACCGGGTCATCGAGCTGCTCGGTGCGCTGGCGTCGGGATATGTCTGGGCCCTACGCAGCCGGCAGGACAGCCAGCATGACGAACTCAAGCGAGCGCTGCTGCAGACCGGGCTGGACCCCGGGCACGACGGGCCGGGCAAGCAGTCCTGGTTCCGGCAGGTGTTCGACCGGTCACCGGTGGGCATCACGATCAGCGATCTCGACGGGCAGATCCTGCACACGAACGGATCGATGGAGGATGCGCTGGGCCTCGGTCCAGGCGAACTGGTGGGCCGGCACCTGAGCGAGCTGTTCGTCCCCGGGCAATGGACCCTGCTGGCCGGGCAGTACCGGGGTCTGGTGGCCAGCCGGGCTGACAGGGTACGGGTGCGCTCCGCGCTGCGCCGTCCCGATGACTCCGCGATGTGGATTCACCTGGACGCCTCCCTGCTGCCCTCCACGGAGGGGCCCCAGCACGTGGTCACGATGACCACCGACATCACCGATCAGTACCTGCTCGAGCAGCGGCTGACTCATCAGACTCTGCACGATCTGCAGACCGGACTGCCGAACCGGCAGTACCTCACCACCCACCTGGAACGAGTCCTGGCGCGGCTGGAACCCTCGCAGGTGCTCACGCTGCTGCACCTGGACCTCGACGGTTTCACCGCGATCAACGACAGCCTCGGGCCCGAGGCCGGTGACCACCTGCTGGAGGTAGTCGCCCGGCGGCTGGAGAGCGTCCTCGCGAAGGCGCCAGGGATGGTCGCCCGGCTCGGAACCGACGAGTTCGCCATCCTGCTCGAGCCTCCCCGGGAAGCCAGCGACCCGGCGCCCGAGGTCGGTGCCCTCGCCGAGGCCATCAACGCCGAGCTGAGCGAGCCGTTCTATCACGACGAGACCGGGGTGGCGCTCACCGCGACCATCGGCGCCATCCAGCGCCGCGCCGGAGAGGCGAGTGCCCGGGAGCTGATGCGCGCCGCCGATGCCACGCTGCGCCGGGTACGCGGCCTCGGCACCCGCCAGTGGGCCCTGTACGACCCCGACCTCGACAGTTCCGACCGCATCGCCCTCCGGCTGGCCGCCGGCCTGCCCGGCGCGCTGGAAACCGGCGAGCTCCAGACGACTTTCCAGCCGGTGGTCACCCTGGAGGATCAGCGGCTGGTAGGTGTCGAAGCCGCCGTGTGCTGGGCACACCCGCAATCAGGCCTGCTGTCCCACGACCAGTGCGTGCACGCCGCGGAACAAACCGGTGCCGTGCACGAACTCGGTCAGTGGCTGCTGCGCACCGCCGCCGAGCAGGCCGTGTGCTGGCGGGAGAACCTCCGTGGCGACCTGCCGCCAGTAGTGATCAACCTCGCGCCGTCCCAGGTCCGGGACCCCGACCTGGTGAAAAAAGTTCGAGCCATCCTGAACGAGACTGGGGTGGAACCCCCGGCGCTCGAACTCCGGGCTCCGGCCGCGGCCATCCGAGTCGTCACCGGCGAACTCGCCGGTGAGGGCGGCGGCCAGGCCGAGGACAACCTGCGGGTGCTGGCCGATCTCGGCGTGCGGGCCGGGCTGTACGACTTCGGTGGTGGCATCGGCTGTCTGCGCTGCCTGGCGGATCTACCCATCCGCACGGTACGGATCGCGGAGCCGATCTCCCAGCAGGTGGCGGCCGACCCGTCCCGGATCCTCTCCCAGGCGGCGCAGGCGTTGGTGCACATCGTCCGCGGCGCAGGCATCGATGTGATCGCCTACCCGGTGGACAGCGCCGAGCAGGCCGCGTGCTGGCCGTGGATCGGCGCGAACTGGGCGCTGGGCGCGCTGTTCGGCGCACCGGGCCCACCGGCCGGTATCGAACCGCTGATCGAATCCAGCCGCTGAGTGGGGCCGGAACGCCGCTGACGCTCTAGAACAGGGCCCGGGCCAGTGCCCGCCGCGCCGCGCTGACCCGGGGATCGTCCGGTGGGAACAGCTCGAAGAGCCCGACCAGGTGTGCCCGGGCCCGGTCGCACTCCTCGGCGGTCGTCCGCCGCACGGTACTGACCAGCCGCTCGAACGCCTGCTCGGGTTGCTGGGCGGCCATCTCGGCGTCCGCCGCGGCGATCTGCGCCTCGACGTCCTCAGGTGCCGCGTCGGCCTTCGCCACCGCTGCCGGATCGGCTGACTCAGCCCGCACCAGGAAACGGACCTGGGCGAGCGCGACCCTGGCCTGCTCGTTGGCCGGTTCGGCAGCCAGTATCTGCTGGTAAGCCGATTCGGCTGTGGGGTAGTCACCGGCCATCAGCGCGGTCTCGGCGGCGACGAACCGGGGATCCTCGGGTTCGGTGGCCGGCTCCGCGGTCCCGGCGCCCGCCCCGCCCTCCTCGGCGGCCTGGATGCCGGGCATCTGATCACGCAACGCATCGAGGATGCCCGCGATCCACTCCTTGACCTGCGGCTCGGGTCGGGCGCCTGCGAAGGCGTCGATCGGCTGGCCACCGGCGATGGCGATGACGGTGGGAATGGACTGGACACCGAAGAGTTGCGCGATCCGCTGGTTGGCGTCGACGTCCACCTTGGCCAGCACCCAGGCGCCACCGGCGGCCTCGGCAAGCGCTTCGAGCACCGGGGAGAGCTGCTTGCACGGACCGCACCAGGTGGCCCACAGATCGACCACCACGGGTACCTGCATGGAGCGCTCGACGACGTCGGTCTGGAAGCTGCTCTCGGTGACATCGAGGACCCACTTCTGGTCCTCGCCGGCTGGAGTGTCCCGCCGATTTGTCGAATCGGCCCGCGCCTTGAGCGCAGACAGGTCGACGGCACCGGACAGCGCTCCGGAGATGGCTGCGGTCTGCTGCGGGTTAGGCCTGCTCACGCCTTCTATCCTGGCATGGATCCCCCCTGGGCATCGAACACAGGGGCATCAGAACGAGGCGGGCTCCCGGTACTCACCCCACACGGCCTTGAGCGCACCGCAGATCTCGCCGAGAGTGGCCTGCGCCCGCGCCGCATCGAGCATCGGTTCGACCAGGTTCCCGGTGGAACCAGCCACCTCCACCATGGCGGCGAGCGCGCGGTCCACCGCGACCTGATCTCGCTGGCGGCGGCGTTGTGCCAGCAGCAGGTTCTGCTCGCGTTCCACGTCGTGGCTGATCCGGAGGATCTCCAGCTCGTCGGTGACCGATCCGCTCAACGTGTTCACCCCGACGATCTTCTTGTCACCTTTCTCCAGCGCCTGCTGGTAGGCGAAGGCCGCGTCGGCGATCTCGCCGGTGAACCAGCCGTCCTCGATGCCGCGCAGGATGCCGGAGGTCATCTCACCAATCGGGTGCTCGCCTGAAGGCGATGCCATCGCAGCCATATCCTTGATGCGGGCGAAGATCCGCTCGGCGTCGGCCTCGATCCGATCCGTCAGTGCCTCGATGTACCAGGAGCCGCCCAGCGGGTCGGCCACGGAGGCCACCCCGCTCTCCTCCATGATCACCTGCTGGGTGCGCAGGGCGATCTCGGCGGCACGCTCCGAAGGCAGTGCCAGGGTCTCGTCCAGGGAGTTGGTGTGCATCGAGTTGGTGCCACCCAGCACGGCGGCGAGCGCCTCGATCGTGGTGCGCACGACGTTGTTGTAGGGCTGCTGCGCGGTGAGTGACACACCCGCGGTCTGGGTGTGGAAGCGCATCCACAGCGCCTTGTCGCTGGTGGCGCCGTAGACCTGCCGCATCCAGCGGGCCCATATCCGGCGCGCGGCGCGGAACTTTGCGATCTCTTCGAAGAAATCCAGGTGCGCGTCGAAGAAGAAACTCAGCGCACCGGCGAAACGGTCGACGTCGAGGCCGCGAGCGCGGCCCAGCTCCACATACCCGAAGCCATCGGCAAGGGTGAACGCCAGCTCCTGCGCGGCGGTCGCACCGGCTTCCCTGATGTGATACCCGGAGATCGACAACGGCTTGTAGGCCGGGATCCGCTCGGTGCAGTACGCCATCAGATCCCCCACCAGCCGCAGGTGCGGATCCGGGGGGAACAGCCACTCCTTCTGGGCGATGTACTCCTTGAAGATGTCGGTCTGCAGGGTGCCGTTGAGCTTGGCGATATCCACACCTTGCCGCTCGGCGGCGGCCAGGTACATGCAGAAGATCGGCACCGCCGGCCCCGAGATGGTCATGGATACCGTGACCTGATCCAGTGGGATGTCGCGGAACAGGAGATCCATGTCCGCGGCACTGTCGATCGCCACCCCGCAGTGCCCGACCTCGCCGCTGCTGTGCGGATCATCGGAGTCGCGGCCCATCAGGGTGGGCATGTCGAATGCCACCGAGAGCCCGCCCCCGCCGTTACGCAGGATCTGCTGGTACCGCTCGTTGGTCTGCTGGGCGTTGCCAAAGCCGGCGAACTGGCGGATCGTCCAGGCGCGCCCCCGGTAACCGGTGGTGTGCACACCCCGGGTGAACGGGTACTCCCCCGGCCACCCGATCCGCTCGAAATCCTCGACGGTCTCCCCTGGGTGTGGGCCGTACACCGGGTCGACCTCGGTGCCGGAGAGGGTGCTGAAGTCGGCATCGCGGATCCGTCCCGCCGCCTGCGCCTGCGCGTAACGGCGCTGCCAGCGCTCCCGCCCGCCCTGCGGATCTCCGTACTGCCTGCCGTAGCCGGTCTTGGCCATGACTGCACCTTTCGTTGGTATTCAAATAGTAGGACGACCTAGTAATGAACACCAACGTGCGGTGGATCACCCGATCCCGCGCGCACCCCGAGATGGTCGGGCACCGGGCGTCAGCTTCACCACCCACTGCTCTACCCGGAGCAGCGCGCCTGCGCCTACGGTTCATCCATGTCGTCGCACCATCCGCTGCCGTTCGATCCGATCGACCGAGCCGCGCGGCTCTGGCAGGACCGCATCGGGCCCTCCGCCACCATGGCCGCGGTCACCAACGTGATGCGCGTGCAGCAGATCCTGCAGTCAGCAGTGGATGCGGCGCTGCGCCCGCACGGGCTGACCTTCGCCCGGTACGAGGCGCTGGTGCTGCTGGTGTTCTCCCGGCAGGGCACGCTGCCGATGAAGATCATGGGCCAGCGGCTCCAGCTGCACCCCACCAGCGTGACCAATATCGTGGACCGGCTGCAGGCCGACCGCCTGGTCGAGCGCGGTAGCCACCCCACCGACCGGCGCACCACCCTGGTCACGATCACCGAGGGCGGCCGGCAACGCCAGAAAGCCGCCACCGTGGCCCTCACCGACGTCGACTTCGGTCTCGTCGGGCTGGAGCAGGCCCAGACCGCGGAACTCACCGCGCTGCTGACCCGGGTGCGCCGGGCTGCGGGCGATTTCACCGCCCCCAGCTGAGCCGACCAGCGGATAGGCGCCTGCTCAGGGTCCGAGCTCGGCAATCAGTTCATCGGCCGCGCGGTAGACGTCGAGCTCGCCCGCGACCACCCGCTTGGCCAGCCCCGGTACTGCGCTGCCGCGCAGCACGTCGCCGAGCCTGCTGCGCAGTTGCGCGAGCGCGATCGCCTCGACCTCGGCCTGCGCCCGGCGCTGCCGGCGGGCATCGAGCTCCCCGCGTCCGAGCATCCAACCCCGGTGCTCCTCGATCGCTGCCACGAGCTCCCCGACCCCCTCGGCCCTGGTGGCCACGGTCCGCAGAACGGGTGGTCGCCAGCTCGGCCCCTCGGCCCCCCGCCGGCCCAGGGAGATCATGTGCTTGAGATCCCGGACCGTCTGGTCTGCGCCGTCCCGGTCCGCCTTGTTCACCACCAGCACGTCGGCGACCTCGAGGATCCCCGCCTTGGCCACCTGGATGCCATCACCCATTCCCGGCGCCAGCAGTACCAGCGTGGTGTCGGCCAGCGCAGCCACCTCGACCTCGGACTGGCCGACGCCCACCGTCTCCACCAGAACCACGTCACACCCGGCAGCATCGAGCACCCGCAACGCCTGCGGGGTGGCCCAG